>DATMZT010000103.1:0-41139 GCA_035573335.1 Hyphomicrobiaceae bacterium
TCGACCGGCTCGACTACGTGGCGCCGATGAACCAAGAGCACGCCTTCTGCCTGGCCGGCGAGAAGCTGCTGGAGATCACGGTGCCGCGGCGGGGGCAGCTCATTCGCGTGCTTTATTGCGAAATCGGCCGGCTGCTGTCGCATCTGCTGAACGTCACCACCCAGGCCATGGACGTCGGCGCCCTGACCCCACCGCTTTGGGGTTTTGAAGAGCGCGAGAAGCTGATGGTGTTCTACGAGCGCGCCTCGGGCAGCCGGATGCACGCCAAGTACTTCCGCTTTGGCGGCGTGCACCAGGATCTGCCGCCGCGCCTGATCGAGGACATTGCCAAGTTCTGCGAGACGCATCCCAAGGTGCTCGACGACATTGAAAACCTGCTCACCGACAACCGCATCTTCAAGCAGCGCAATGTCGACATCGGCGTCGTCAACCTGGCGGACTGCCTGCGCTGGGGCTTCTCGGGCGTCATGCTGCGTGGCTCGGGTGCCGCCTGGGACCTGCGCAAGGCGCAGCCCTACGAATGCTATTCGGAACTCGATTTCGACATTCCGATCGGCAAAAACGGCGACAACTACGATCGCTATTGCATCCGAGTGGAGGAGATGCGCCAAGCCGTGCGCATCATGCGGCAATGCTGCGAAAAGCTGATGTCGGCCGAAGGTAGTGGGCCGCACGTGAGCGACGACAAGAAAGTGACCCCGCCCAAACGCGGCGAGATGAAGCGCTCGATGGAGGCGCTGATCCACCACTTCAAGCTTTACACCGAGGGCTTTCACGTTCCCCCCGGCGAGGTCTATGCCGCCGTCGAGGCGCCGAAGGGGGAGTTCGGGGTCTATCTGGTCTCGGACGGCAGCAACCGGCCCTACCGGTGCAAGATCCGCGCGCCGGGCTTTCCGCACCTGCAAGCCATGGACTTTATGAACCGAGGGCACATGCTGGCCGATGTGTCGGCCATTCTTGGCTCCCTCGATATCGTCTTTGGCGAGATCGACCGCTAAACCTGCGGGCCAGCGGCCCGCCGCAGCCGGACGGGCGCCCGACGTGAGCGCGGCAAAGGCACAAAAAGCGACCCTTCGCCTCGCCGCGGCGGCCATCCTTGCCGGCACCCTCCTCGGGCTCATTGGCCTGCGCTATCTCCTCGTCCCCGAGTCGGCGGCGCGCACCTTCGGGGTCCCGGGCCGGCCGGCCGGGCATGAGCTCTACTACATCATCGGCCTGCGCAACCTGTGGCTGGCCGCGCTCGCGATTGGCCTGGCAGCGCTGCGCCAGTGGCATGGCTTGGCCCTCTGGTTCGCCACCGGCACCGTCGTGTGCTTCGCCGACGCGCTGATCGCCGCCAATGCCACGGCAAAGGTACCGCAGGTGGCCTTCCACCTCGTCTGTGGCCTGGGCTGTGCCCTCCTGGCCACCGTCGTCTGGCGCCGTGCCAACAAGGGGCGCTGAGCCGAGCGCAACTTTGCCGCGCTCGATCCGCCTTGGCATCGTTCTAAAGACGGGCGACAAGCGCCAAATCAGCCCTTATAAGGGGGCCGCCACAATTCCGCCTCCGCCGCTCGGAGCCCGCTGAGCCCCAATGTCTGTCCGCAGACTTGACCCTCATCAGCCCGCCAGCTTCGCCTTCACGCCCGAGAACGAGGCGTGGGCCAAGGTCACGATCGCCAAGTATCCGCCGGGCAAGCAGGCCTCGGCCGTCATCCCGCTGCTCTGGCGGGCGCAGGAACAGCATGCGGGCTGGCTGCCCGAGCCGGCCATCCGCCTGGTCGCCGACATGCTCGGCATGGCCCACATTCGCGTCTACGAGGTGGCGACCTTCTACACCATGTTCCAGCTTTCCCCGGTGGGAAAAAAGGCGCACGTGCAGGTGTGCGGCACCACGCCGTGCATGCTGCGGGGCGCCGAAGCCCTGGTTGAGGTCTGCCGGCGGCGTATTCATGCCGATCCACACCACCTCTCCCCCGACGGGGATTTCTCCTGGGAGGAGGTCGAGTGCCTCGGCGCCTGCGCCAATGCGCCGATGGTACAGATTTGGAAGGATACCTATGAGGATCTGACACCGGACCTGTTTGAGAAGGTGTTGGACGGATTCGCCAGCGGCGCACCTCCCAAAGCTGGCTCGCAAATTGGCCGGCAGGCGTCGTGTCCGGCAGGCGGGCCAACGACGCTCAAAGACTTGGCCAAGGCCGAACAGTAGGGGGTGAATCGCGTCGTGGCTCTACAGGACACGGACCGGATTTTCCGCAATCTTTACGGCTTCCAGGACTGGAAGCTGGCCGGGGCTAAGGCCCGCGGCGCCTGGGACGGCACCAAGACGCTGATCGAAAAAGGTCACGACGCCATCATCGCCGAAATCAAGAATTCGGGCTTGCGCGGCCGCGGCGGAGCGGGATTTCCGACCGGACTCAAGTGGTCCTTCATGCCCAAAAACGATCCGCGCCCCAGCTACCTTGTGATCAATGCCGACGAGTCGGAGCCCGGCTCCTGCAAGGATCGCGAGATCATGCGCCACGATCCGCACCTATTGATCGAGGGCGCCTTGCTGGCGTCGTTCGCGATGCGGGCGCATAGCTGTTACACCTACGTGCGCGGCGAGTTCGTGCGCGAGCGCGAGCGCCTGGAGGCGGCCGTAGCGGAGGCCTACGAGGCCAAGTTGATCGGCAAGAACAATGTGCACGGCTGGGACTTCGACTTTATCGTGCACCACGGCGCCGGCGCCTACATCTGCGGCGAGGAAACCGCGCTGCTGGAAAGCCTCGAGGGCAAGAAGGGCCAGCCCCGCCTGAAGCCGCCCTTCCCCGCCAACACTGGCCTCTATGGCGCCCCCACCACCGTCAACAACGTCGAATCGATCGCGGTGGTGCCCGACATCCTTCGCCGCGGCGCGACCTGGTTTGCCGGCTTCGGCAAGCCCAACAACACCGGCACCAAGCTGTTTCAGATCTCGGGCCACGTCGAACAACCGTGCGTGGTCGAAGAAGAGATGGGCATCGGCCTGCGCGAATTGCTGGAACGCCATGCCGGCGGCGTGCGCGGGGGTTGGGACAACCTGTTGGCCGTCATCCCCGGTGGCTCGTCGATGCCGTGCCTGCCAGCCAGCATGTGCCAGGACCTGACGCTCGATTTCGACACCCTGTCCAAGCTCAAGTCGGGGATGGGCACGGCAGCCGTGATCGTGATGGACAAGTCAACCGACATCATCGCCGCCATCCGCCGCATCGCCTACTTCTACAAGCACGAGAGCTGCGGTCAGTGCACGCCCTGTCGGGAGGGTTGCGGCTGGATGTGGCGTATGCTGCGCCGCATGGAGCTCGGCGAGGCCAGCAAGAGCGAGATCGATCTGTTGCAGGACATGACCACCAAGATCGAGGGTCACACGATCTGCGCACTCGGCGACGGTGCTGCCTGGCCGGTGCAGGGACTGCTGCGCCACTTCCGCGGCGTGATCGAAGAGCGCATCGACCGGCACCAGGCCGCGCTGAAGCAGGCGGCGGAGTGAACAATGCCGAAGCAACTCATCATCGACGGCACCCCGATCGAGGTCGAGGACGGCATCACCTTGATCCAGGCCTGTGAGCAGGCCGGCGTGGAAATTCCCCGCTTCTGCTATCACGAGCGCCTGTCGATTGCCGGCAACTGCCGCATGTGCCTGGTCGAGGTGCAGGGCATGCCGAAACCGGCGGCCTCCTGCGCCATGGGGGTCAATGATCTGCCGCCGAACAAGGACGGCAGTGCAAAGATCATCAACACCAAAACGCCGATGGTGAAGAAAGCGCGCGAAGGCGTCATGGAATTCCTGCTGATCAACCATCCGCTCGACTGCCCGATCTGCGATCAGGGCGGCGAGTGCGACCTGCAGGACCAAGCGATGGCCTACGGCATGGGCGGCTCGCGCTACGTCGAGAACAAGCGCGCGGTCGATGAGAAGTACTTGGGGCCCCTGATCAAGACCTTCATGACGCGCTGCATTCAATGCACGCGCTGCGTGCGCTACATGACCGAAGTGGCCGGTGTGGAAGAATTGGGTGCGATTGGCCGCGGCGAGGACATGGAGATCACCACCTACCTGGAACGTGGCATGATGTCGGAGCTGTCGGCCAACGTCGTCGATCTGTGTCCGGTCGGCGCGCTCACGCATCGGCCGTGGGCCTTCGTGGCACGGCCCTGGGAACTGCGCAAAACCGAAAGCGTCGACGTCATGGACGCAGTGGGCTCGGCCATTCGGGTGGACTGCCGCGGCCGCGAGGTCGTTCGCATCCTGCCGCGCAACAACGATGCGGTGAACGAGGAATGGATTTCCGACAAGACTAGGCACGTGGCCGACGGCTTGCGCATCCAGCGCCTCGACCGGCCCTATCTTCGCCACGACGGCGCCCTGCGGCCGGCCGGCTGGGACGAGGTGCTGGCGCTGGTTGCCGGCAAGCTTGCGGCGACGGCGCCCGAGCGCATCGGCGCCATCGCCGGCGATCTGGCGGGCGCCGAGGAGATGTTTGCCTTGAAAGACCTGCTGGCTCGCTTGCGCTGCCGAAACCTGGATTGTCGCCAGGACGGCGCCAAACTCGATCCCGGTCTCGGTCGCGCCAGCTATCTGTTCAATTCGAGCATCGAGGGCATCGAGCGGGCCGATGCCATCCTCATGATTGGCGCCAACCCCCGGCTCGAGGCCGCCGTACTCAACTCGCGCATCCGCAAGCGCTGGCGGCAGGGCAACCTCGCCGTTGCCGTGATCGGCGAGGCGGCGGACCTGACCTACCCTTACGACTACCTCGGCGCCGGGCCGCAGACCCTCAAGGACGTCGCCGACGGCAAGCACAGCTTTGCCGGCGTGCTGACGCAAGCAAAGCAGCCGATGATCTTGGTCGGGGCTAGCGCGGCGGCGCGCTCCGACGGGGTTGGTGTCTTGTCGGCGGCAGCAGCAATCGCCTTGCGCGCGGCGGAAGGCAAGGAGCCAGGCTGGAACGCCTTTAACGTTCTCAATACGGCGGCCTCACGGGTGGCGGGCCTCGATCTCGGCTTCGTCCCCAGCGACGGCGGTCTCGATGTTGCCGGCATGCTGTTGGCCGCCGCCGGGGGAACGCTCGACCTGCTCTACCTCCTGGGCGCCGACGAGATCGATATGGCGGCGATCGGCGACAAGGCCTTCGTGGTCTATCAGGGCAGTCACGGTGACGCCGGCGCCCACCGCGCCGACGTCGTACTGCCGGGCGCGGCCTACACGGAAAAGGCTGCCACCTACGTCAATCTCGAGGGCCGGGCCCAGATGACGAACCGGGCCGCCTTCGCACCGGGCGAAGCCAAGGAGGACTGGGCGATCATTCGCGCCCTGTCGGCCCACGCCGGCCACACGCTGCCCTACGATCGGCCGCAGGCCCTGCGCGCGGCCATGGCGAAGGTGGCCCCGCAGCTCATGCGCTTGGAAGGCCTGGTCGGCGCCGACGCGGCCGGCGTCGCCGCCGTGGCGGCGCGTGGGGGCCCGCTGGCGGCCGATCCTTTCGTCAGCACCACGCGCGACTTTTACCTCACCAACCCGATCGCGCGGGCCTCCAGCATCATGGCCGAGCTCAGCGCCTTGAAGAAGAGTTGGGACAAAGACACGACGGGGACGCATGGCTAGCGGCTGGCTCTGGAGCGATATCTGGCAGGCCTATCTGTGGCCGCTGCTGCGCATGGTGCTGGAGAGCGTGCTGCTCCTGGTGGCACTGCTCGTCACCATCGCCTTTCTGCTGCTGATGGACCGCAAGGTCTGGGCGGCCGTGCAGCTGCGTCGCGGCCCCAACGTGGTGGGCCCTTTCGGCCTCCTGCAGTCGTTCGCCGACCTGTTGAAGTTTGTGCTGAAGGAACCGTTGATTCCGGCCGGCGCCGACAAGGGCGTGTTCTTGTTGGCACCGTTGGTGGGCTCCGTGCTGGCCTTGGCGGCCTGGGCGGTCATCCCCCTCAACGAGAACAGCTGGGGTCGCTGGGTGATCGCGGACATCAACGTCGGGGTGCTCTATCTGTTCGCCATTTCCTCCCTCGGCGTCTACGGCATCATCATGGGCGGCTGGGCGTCGAACTCGAAATATCCCTTTCTCGGCGCGCTCCGATCGGCCGCGCAAATGGTGTCCTACGAGGTCTCGATCGGTTTTGTGATCATCACGGTGCTCTTGGTCGTGGGCTCGCTCAATCTGACCGAGATTGTCAATGCGCAGAAGGTCGGGATCGGCACCCGGCTCGGCTTGGTGAACTCGCTGCTCGACTGGAACTGGCTGCCGCTGTTCCCGATGTTCATCGTCTTCTTCATCTCGGCGCTGGCGGAAACCAACCGCCCGCCCTTTGATCTGCCCGAGGCGGAATCGGAATTGGTGGCGGGGTTTGCCGTCGAGTACTCCTCCACGCCTTACCTGCTCTTCATGCTTGGCGAGTACGTCGCCATTGTCACCATGTGCGCGCTGACCACCATTATGTTCCTCGGCGGCTGGTTGCCGCCGCTTGACATGGCCCCACTGAATTGGCTGCCGGGACTGATTTGGTTCCTGCTCAAGGTCGTGTTCGTCTTCTTCATGTTTGCCATGGTGAAGGCGTTTGTGCCGCGCTACCGCTATGACCAGCTCATGCGCTTGGGCTGGAAAGTGTTCCTGCCGCTGTCATTGTTCATGGTGGTTGCGGTCGCCACCGTGCTCCAGTACTTCGAACTTGCGCCGTGAGAGAAAGCCCCATGGCTAGTGTTGGACAAGCCGTCAACTCGCTGTTCTTGAAGGAGTTCGCCTCAGCCTTGTGGCTGTCGCTGCGCTACTTCTTCAAGCCGAAGGCCACGCTCAACTATCCCTTCGAGAAAGGCCCCTTGTCGCCGCGCTTTAGGGGTGAGCATGCGCTGCGCCGCTATCCCAACGGCGAGGAGCGCTGCATCGCCTGCAAGCTATGCGAAGCGATTTGCCCGGCGCAGGCGATCACCATCGAGGCGGGACCGCGCCGCAACGATGGCACGCGGCGCACCACGCGTTACGACATTGACATGGTTAAATGCATCTACTGCGGCCTGTGCCAGGAGGCCTGCCCGGTCGATGCCATCGTCGAGGGGCCAAACTTCGAGTACGCCACCGAGACGCGCGAGGAGCTCTACTACGACAAGGAGCGCCTGCTCGCCAACGGCGACCGCTGGGAGCGCGAGATCGCCAAAGCCATCGAACTCGACGCGCCCTTCAGATGAGGTGGCAATGCTAGCGGCGGCCTTCTTTTATTTGTTTGCGACCATGACCGTGGCGTCGGGCGTCATGGTGATTGTGGCGCGCAACCCCGTGCACGCCGTGCTGTTCTTGATCCTGGCGTTCTTCAACGCCGCCGGGCTGTTCGTGCTGCTCGGGGCCGAATTCCTGGCCATGATCCTGGTGGTGGTCTACGTCGGTGCGGTGGCCGTGCTGTTCCTGTTCGTCGTGATGATGCTCGACGTCGACTTCGCCGAACTGAGGGCCGGCTTCATCAACAATGCGCCGCTCGGGGCCATGATCGGCCTCATTCTTTTGGCCGAGCTGATCTTGGTGCTCGGCGTTCACGTCATCGACCCGGGCGCACTGGCCGCCCCGGCCGCGCCGATTCCCACGGCCGGCTCGGGCATCACCAATACCGAGGCAATCGGGCGCGTGCTCTACACCAAATACGTCTACTATTTTCAGGGGGCGGGGCTGATTTTGCTGGTCGCGATGATCGGCGCCATCGTGCTGACGCTGCGCCACAAGGAAGGCGTGAAACGCCAGTCGATCGCCCGGCAAGTGGCACGCCGGAAGGCGACGGCGATGGACATCGTCAAGGTCAAATCCGGGGATGCCGTCATCCCCGAGGTGGCCATTGCCGATGAGCGCGGCTGAGGAATAACGCGATGGCCATTCATCTTGGGCACTACCTGACGGTTGCCGCGATCCTCTTCACGCTGGGCATCTTCGGCATTTTCCTCAATCGCAAGAACGTCATTGTTATCCTGATGTCGGTTGAGCTGATGTTGCTCGCCGTCAACATCAACTTGGTCGCTTTTTCCGCCTTCATGGGCGACCTCGTAGGCCAGGTATTCGCGCTGTTTGTTTTGACCGTGGCGGCGGGGGAGGCGGCCATTGGTCTTGCCATCGTCGTTGTCTACTTTCGCAATCGCGGCTCGATTGCGGTGGAAGACATCAACATGATGAAGGGCTGAGATGGGCAAGATCCACAAGGCCTGGGCCGGTCCCGCCCGCCGTTGCCGGCGACGCTCTGGCAACGGCCGCCCGGGCAATGCAGCCAGAGGAAGCCGATGATTTACGAGGCCATCGTCTTCCTGCCCGCGCTGGGGGCGCTGATCGCCGGGTTCTTCGGCCGTGCGCTCGGCGCGCGCCCCTCCGAACTCATCACCACCTCGCTACTGGGACTGGCGGCGGCCTTGTCCTGGGTTGCCTTCTGGCAGGTGGGGATCGACGCCCAGCTCGTGCGCGTTCCGATCCTGCGCTGGGTCACGTCCGGCGAGCTCGAGGTCGCCTGGGCACTGCGCATCGACACGTTGACGGCCGTGATGCTGGTGGTGGTCAACACCGTCTCGTTCCTCGTGCATCTTTATTCGATCGGCTATATGCACGAGGACCCGAGCCGACCCCGCTTCTTCGCCTACCTGTCGATGTTCACCTTCGCCATGTTGGCGCTGGTGACGAGCGACAATTTCCTCCAGCTCTTCTTCGGCTGGGAGGGTGTCGGGCTCGCCTCCTACCTGCTGATCGGCTTCTGGTATCTGAAGCCGGAGGCCAACGCGGCCGCCATCAAGGCCTTCATCGTCAATCGCGTCGGCGATTTCGGCTTCGCGCTCGGCATCTTCGGCACCTTCGCGGTGTTCGGCACGATCGGCTTTGATGCCGTCTTCCGCGCCGCGCCCGCCATGGCCGGCAAGCCGATGGAGTTCCTCGGCCAGCAGTGGGACACGCTCACCGTACTCTGCCTGCTGCTGTTTATGGGCGCCATGGGCAAGTCGGCGCAATTCTTGCTGCATACCTGGCTGCCCGACGCCATGGAGGGCCCGACGCCGGTCTCGGCGTTGATCCACGCCGCTACCATGGTGACCGCGGGCGTGTTCATGGTGGCACGCCTCTCGCCCATGTTCGAACTGGCGCCTGTGGCACTGGAGGTGGTGACGCTGGTCGGCGCCGTCACGGCGTTTTTCGCCGCCAGCATCGGCTTGGTGCAAAACGACATCAAGCGCGTGGTCGCCTATTCGACCTGCTCGCAGCTCGGCTACATGTTCGTGGCCTGCGGCGTCGGCGCTTATGCCGCCGGCATCTTCCACCTGTTCACGCACGCCAGCTTCAAGGCGCTGTTGTTTTTGGGTGCGGGCTCCGTCATCCACGCCATGCAGCACGAGCAGGACATGCGCAAAATGGGGGGGCTGGCGCAAAAACTGCGACTGACCTGGCTCATGATGCTGATTGGCACCTTGTCGCTGACGGGCGCCGGCATCCCGCACGCCCTGGGCTTTGCCGGTTTCTATTCCAAGGATGCCATCATCGAGGCGGCTTACGCCGGACATACCCCCAACAACTACGCCTACTGGCTGCTGGTCGTGGCGGCGTTCATGACGGCCTTTTACGGCTGGCGCTTGATGTTTTTGACCTTCCACGGGCCGACGCGCGCCGATCGGGAGACCTATGAGCATGCCCATGAGAGCCCGTGGGTGATGCTGGTGCCGCTCATCATCCTGGCGCTCGGCGCGGTCGCGGCGGGTTTTGCCTTTCAGCAGCTGTTCGTTGGCCACGACTATCAAGCCTTCTGGCGCGCCTCCCTGTTCCAGGGCAAGGACAACCACATCATGCACGCTGCCCACGAGGTGCCAGAGTGGGTGACCTGGTCACCGACCCTTGCCATGCTCGCCGGCGTGGGGCTCGCCTACGTCTACTACATCGCCGTGCCAGCACTGCCGGCGGCCACGGCCGCGGCCTTCCGCCCGCTCTATCTGTTCCTGCTCAACAAGTGGTACTTCGACGAACTTTACGACTGGCTGTTCGTGCGGCCCGCCATGCGGCTCGGCCGCGTACTCTGGAAAGGGGGCGACGGTGCCATCATCGATGGGTTGGGGCCCGACGGCATTGCCTCGCGCGTGCTTTGGACGACAGGGCGCGTCGTCAGGCTGCAGACCGGCTACGTCTATCACTACGCCTTCGCCATGCTGATCGGGGTGGCGCTGCTGGTCACCTGGTTCATGTTCTACGGCGGGGTGGGGCGATGAACGCGACCGGCTTCAATATCCTGTCCCTGATTACCTTCTTCCCACTGGCCGGGGCGCTTTTGATCGCCACGCAAAATTCCGTCGCCAAGGGCAATGCCCGCTGGATCGCGCTTTACACGACGCTGATCACCCTCGGCGCATCGCTCTATCTGTGGGCGAACTTCGACTATGCCAACCCGGGCTTCCAGTTCGTAGAGGAGATGGAGTGGCTCGGCGCCTCCATTCGCTACAAGATGGGCGTCGACGGCATTTCGCTGCTGTTCATCGTTTTGACCGCCTTCTTGATGCCGCTTTGCATTTTGGCGAGCTGGGAAGCGATCGAAGACCGCGTCAAGGAGTACATGATCGCCTTCCTGCTGCTCGAGACGCTGATGCTGGGCGTGTTCTGCGCCCTCGATCTGATCCTGTTTTATCTGTTCTTCGAGGGCGGTCTGATCCCGATGTTCCTGATCATCGGCGTCTGGGGCGGCAAGCGGCGCGTGTATGCCAGCTTCAAATTCTTCCTCTACACGCTGCTGGGCTCGCTATTGATGCTGCTCGCCATGATGGCGATGTACTGGCACGCCGGTACCAGCGATATTGCAATCCTTCTCACCCACAAGTTTCCGCGCGAAATGCAAACCTGGCTGTGGCTGGCCTTCTTTGCCTCTTTTGCCGTGAAGTTGCCGATGTGGCCGGTCCACACCTGGCTACCCGACGCGCATGTGGAGGCGCCGACCGCCGGTTCGGTGATTCTGGCCGGCATTCTCCTGAAAATGGGCGGCTACGGCTTCCTGCGCTTTTCGCTGCCAATGTTTCCGCTGGCGAGCCAGGACTTTGCACCGCTGGTATTCGCGCTTTCGGTGGTGGCAATCATCTACACCTCGCTGGTGGCGCTGGCGCAGGAGGATGTCAAGAAGCTCATTGCCTACTCCTCGGTGGCCCACATGGGCTTCGTGACCATGGGCGTCTTTTCCTTCACCGTTCAGGGCGTCGACGGCGCCATCTTCCAGATGCTTTCGCATGGGCTGGTCTCGGCCGCCTTGTTCCTGTGCGTGGGCGTGGTCTACGACCGCATGCACACCCGGGAAATCGACGCCTATGGCGGCCTCGTCAATCGGATGCCGATCTACGCCTTCGTGTTCATGGTGTTCACCTTGGCCAACGTCGGTCTGCCCGGAACATCGGGCTTTATCGGCGAATTCTTGACCCTGGTCGGGGCCTTCAAGGCCAACACCTGGGTTGCTTTCCTCGCCACCACCGGCGTGATTCTGTCGGCGGCCTACGCGCTTTATCTTTATCGCCGCATGATGTTCGGCCCCCTGGAGAAGCGCAACCTCCGCGCCATCATGGACATGAACACGCGCGAGATCGTCGTGTTCGCGCCCTTGGTCTTGTTGGTTGTCCTGTTTGGCTTCTACCCGGCGCCGCTACTCGACGTCACGGCGGTGTCGGTCAAAAAGCTCGTCTCCAACTATGAGGCGTCGCTGAAGGCGCAACAGGCCGACAATGGGCGCTAATAAAGCCATGTTTGCAGCGGGCGGCCGCAGGCAACGTCAAAACGGTAGATCATGAGCGAGCTCGCCCTCACTTTTCAGCCGCTGATCCCGGAGATCGTGCTCGTGGTCGGGGCTATGGCGCTCTTGCTCCTCGGCGTGGCGCGACCGGAGACCGAGCAGGAGGCGGAACGTATCTGCTGGCTGGCGCTCGCCGTCGTCGGCGTGGCGCTTTGGCGGCTGTTGGCGCAACTGCCGGGGACGCAACTGGTGTTCGACGGCGGCTTCGTGGTCGATGACTTTTCGCGTTTTATGAAAATTTTGACTCTGGTCGGCTCGGCCGGCGCATTGTTCTTGTCCTTCGACTACATGCGCGAGACCCGGTCGCTGACGTTCGAATATCCCGTGCTCGTGCTTTTGGCCAGCGCTGGCATGATGATGATGATTTCGGCCAACGATCTGATCGCCCTCTACCTGGGGCTCGAGCTGCAGAGCCTGGCGCTCTACGTGGTTGCCGCCATCCGGCGCGATGACGTGCGCTCGAGCGAGGCCGGTCTTAAGTATTTCGTGCTGGGTGCGCTGTCCTCCGGCATGCTGCTCTACGGCGCCTCGCTGATCTATGGCTTCACGGGTTCGACCAGCTTCGCGGCCATCGCTCAGGCCAGCAAGGCGGCCGGCGCCGCGCAAAACATCGGCCTCGTCATCGGCTTGGTCTTTCTCCTGGTCGGCATCGCCTTCAAGATCTCGGCCGTCCCCTTCCACATGTGGACGCCGGACGTCTACGAGGGTGCGCCGACGCCGGTCACCAATTTCCTGGCCTCGGCACCCAAGGTGGCGGCGGTGGCACTGTTCATGCGCGTTAGCTTGAGTGCCTTTGGCGGGGTGGCGCCGCAATGGCAGCAGGTGATGAGCGCGCTCGCCATCGCCTCCATGGGCCTTGGCGCCTTTGCCGCCATCGGCCAGCGCAACATCAAACGGCTGCTGGCCTACTCGGCCATCGGCAACGTTGGCTACATGCTGATCGGGCTGGCCGCCGCCTCGCCCGAGGGAGCGCGCGGCATGATCATCTACCTCGTCGTCTATGTAGCCATGACGCTTGGCGCTTTTGCCTGCGTGCTGTCGATGCGGCGCACCGACGGCATGGTGGAGGATATCGACGAGCTGAGCGGCCTGGCCCAGAGCAATCTCGCCATGGCTACCGTGTTGGGCCTGTTGATGTTTTCGCTGGCGGGGGTGCCGCCGCTCGCCGGCTTCTTTGCCAAGTTCTACGTCTTCGTTGCGGCCGTGAAAGAGGGGTTGTGGCCGCTTGCCATCTTCGGCGTCCTTGCCAGCGTCGTGGGTAGCTACTACTACCTACGTATCGTCAAGATCATGTTCTTCGATGCGCCGAAGGAGAGGTTCTTGGCGGTCCCCGCCAAGGCCGGCCTCGTCATGGCGGTGGCGGGTCTGTTCGTGCTGCTCTATGTCGTGTGGCCGGCGCCGCTGGTCAGCTCGGCAGATGCGGCAGCCAAGAGCCTGTTCTAGGCAACGAGGCGCCCATCGGGTCCAGTGCCGCACCCCTTCCGCAGCATCATCCTTGATCAGGTCGGCTCGACCAATGTCGAGGCCTTCGCCCTGGCAAAGGCCGGCGAAAGCGGGCCGCTGTGGGTCATGGCGCACCGGCAAACGGCAGGCCGCGGCCGGTCCGGGCGCAAATGGGCCTCCGAACCCGGCAATCTGCACGCCAGCCTGCTCTTGGGCCTGACCTGCCCGCCCGCCGCGGTACAGCAGCTGTCGCTGCTAGCCGGCGTGGCCGTGATCGATGCCATCGGCGCGGCCGCCGCCGGCGTCGCCATTCCCAGCTTGCGCCTGAAGTGGCCCAATGACGTCTTGATCGGCGGGGCAAAGTGCGCGGGCATCCTCCCCGAGAGCCACACGGGCGCCAATGCGACGAGCCTACTGGCGGTGATCGGCATCGGCATCAATTTGGCCTGGCATCCCGAGGACTTGGGCCGCGCGGCCACGCATCTTGGCGCGCACGGCGTGGCGCTGGGGCCGGAGGCAATGCTGAGCTATCTTGCCGACACCATGGAACGCTGGCTTGGCGTCTGGGATTGGGGTATCGGTTTTGCCGCAATCCGCACGGCGTGGCGCCAGCGCGGCGGCCCGACCGGAGAAACACTGACCGTCGATACCGGCAGGGAAAAAATCAGCGGCCAATTCCTCGATCTTGCCGAGGATGGCGCACTCATCATGTTGGATGCCAGTGGCCGGGAACGCAGGTTGACCTACGGGGAGGTTACGATCCGGCGGCCAGGCGAAAGAGGATAGCGTGACCGAGCAATCGCCGACAGCGCCAGGCCCCTCGCCGGGCGACGAGCTTGTGTTCCTGGCGCTGGGCGGGATCGGCGAGATCGGCATGAACTGCTATCTCTACGGCCTGGGGCCGGCCGATGCCCGCCAATGGTTGATGGTCGATCTTGGCATCACCTTTCCCGAGGGCGAGAACGACCCCGGCATCGACGTCATCCTGCCGGACCTGCGCTTCATCGAGGCGGAGCGCACCTCCCTTGCCGGCATCGTGCTGACGCACGCCCACGAGGATCACTTCGGCGCCGTGGCGGAGCTTTGGTGGCGGCTCAGAGCCCCTATTTACGCCACGCCGTTCGCGGCGGCCCTGCTGGCGGCCAAGCTCGCCGAGTTCGGCGGCCGAGAACGGCCCGAGGTCAGGGTCGTTGCGCTGGACAGCCGCTTCACCGTCGGTCGCTTCGATATCGAGCTCATCTCGCTGGCGCACTCCATCCCGGAGTCCAATGCGCTACTCCTTCGCACGCCACTGGGCTCGGTCTTGCACACGGGCGATTGGAAGCTCGATGCCACACCCCTGATAGGCGCCCCTGCCGACGTGGCGCGGCTGGTTCGGCTCGGGGACGACGGCGTCAGGGCCATGGTGTGCGATTCCACCAATGCCTTGCGCGAGGGCCGCTCACCCTCCGAGCGCGACGTCGCCCGCACGCTATCGGGGCTCATTCGCACGGCCAAGGGGCGGGTTGCGGTCACGATCTTCGCTTCGAACGTGGCCCGCATTCGCGCCGTTGCCGATGCCGCCCGCAGCGCCGGGCGGCAGCTGGTCGTCGCCGGCAGGGCCATGCACCGCATAATCGCGGCCGCTATGGATACGGGCTACCTGCCGAGCGATTTCAAGTACCGCGACCAGGAGCACTATCAGTATCTTGAGCGCGACGAGACGGTCTTGCTGTGTACGGGCAGCCAAGGAGAACCGCGGGCGGCGATGGCCCGTATCGCCGAGGACCAGCATCCCCACATCAGCCTTGGCAAAGGCGACCTGGTCATCTTCTCCTCGCGCACCATTCCCGGCAATGAGCGCGCCGTCGGCCGCATCCACAACCAGCTCGTCGATCTCGGCTGCGAGCTCCTGACCGACGCCGATGCCCTGGTGCACGTCACTGGACACCCGCGCCGCGAGGAGTTGAAGGAGATGTATGGCTGGGTAAGGCCGCGGGTGGCGATCCCCATGCATGGCGAGGCACGCCATCTGGCCGAGCACGCCAAGCTGGCGCGGGCCGCAGGCGTAAACGAGGTGGTGGCCGTGCGCAACGGCGACGTCGTGCGCTTGGGCCCGGGCGCAGCCGAAGTCATCGATCAAGCACCGGTCGGCCGCCTCTATCGGGATGGACGGCTGCTGCTTGCCGCCGAAGACGGCCCGTTGCGGCAACGTCGGGCCTTAGCGTTCGCCGGCATCGTCATCGTCTCGCTCACCCTGTCGCTGCGCGGAGAGCTTTTGGCTGACCCTTTGATCATGCTCGACGGCGTGCCGGCGCTGGATGGCAGGGGCGAAAGCATGCTCGAGCATTTGCTCGACGTCGTCGATGACACGCTGAAAAGCATTCCCGCGGCCCGCCGCAAGGACGGGGAGACCGTGCGTGAGGCCGTGCGGCGGGCGGTGCGGGCGCGCGTCGAGGACCTATGGGGCAAGCGCCCTATCACGAAGGTGCTGCTGACGCAGCTCAATGCCCGGGGCTAGCAAGACCATTTGCGGGACGGAGGCAGCAATGATCGGTCGTCTCAACCACGTGGCCATCGCCGTGCCAAAGCTTGCCGAGGCGGCGGCCGTCTATGCCAAGGCGCTCGGCGCGCTAGTGTCTGAGCCGGTGCCTCACCCCGAGCACGGCGTCACCGTGGTCTTCGTGACGCTGCCCAATACCAAGATCGAGCTTTTGGAGCCGCTTGGCGCGGGCTCGCCGATCGCGGCCTTTCTGCAGCGCAATCCCAGCGGCGGCATCCACCACATTTGTTATGAGGTCGCCGACATCGGTGCCGCGCGCACGAAACTTGCGGCTGCGGGCGCGCGCGTGCTGGGCGATGGGGAGCCCAAGATCGGGGCGCACGGCAAACCCGTGCTGTTCCTGCACCCCAAGGATTTCAATGGTACGCTAATCGAGATCGAGCAAGCCTGACGCCCATGAGCCCTACGCTCGCCATCGCCATCTATGTATTGATCTGGTGGGTCGTGCTCTTCGCCGTGCTGCCGCTCGGCGTGCGCACCCAAGGCGAAGATGGCACGGTCGTTCCGGGGACGCCGGAAAGTGCACCGACCGCGCCTCGCTTCCTGCGCATCGTGCTGCTGACGACGCTGCTGGCTTGCCTGGTGTTTGGTGCGTTTTGGGCGGCCGTCAGGTTCGGCCTGATCGACTTCGGCTATTGGCTGGGCGGGGGCAGCCCACCGTGAGCCCTGAGGTGACCTAGGTGCGCCTCAAATGAAAAGAGCAAGGCAGACCGCCTTGCTCTAGCATTGTTTTCCTAGTGCTTTGGCGTCGGCCGGGCCGACGCGGTACGCAGTCACACATCCTTCCCGAGACTTGGGCTAGGCGCCCTTGCACAGCAAGCGGGCTTGCGCCCGTCGTGATTGCGCACACAGTAGTCAAGGCGCGGCCTTGTGTCACCCCTCGAGCGCACCGTCACAATGAATTTTTCCCAATGGTAAAGGATGGCACGCCCCCCTGGGCCTGGGGGAGGCCGTGCCTCGCGGCCGCCGGCGCGGCTCGCATGCGCCCAAGTTGCACCCCCGTTCAGAACAAGATATGAGGCCTTTGCCGTCGGTTCGTGCCGCGCTCCTGCCCTTGTTCCTGCATAGTTCTACGGCAGCAACGGTGATTGCCTAGAAAGCGACCAGCCAAAAGCCATGCGCCTTTCACGCTTTTTTTTGCCGGTTCTGCGCGAGACGCCAAAAGAAGCGGAGATCGTTTCGCATCAGCTGATGCTTCGGGCCGGCATGGTGCGGCAGGCGAGCGCCGGCATCTATTCCTGGCTCCCCCTGGGCCTGCGGGTGTTACAGCGCATTCAAGAGATCGTCCGCGAGGAGCAGAACCGGTCCGGTGCCATCGAAATGCTGATGCCTACCTTGCAGCAGGCCGAGTTGTGGCGCGAGAGCGGTCGCTATGATGCCTACGGACCGGAGATGCTGCGCTTTCGCGATCGGCACGAGCGCGAGATGCTCTATGGGCCGACCAATGAAGAGCTGATCACGCAGATATTCCGCGACGCGGTGCGCTCCTACCGCGACCTGCCCCGCAACCTCTATCACATCCAATGGAAGTTTCGCGACGAGGTGCGGCCGCGCTTCGGCGTCATGCGCGGGCGCGAGTTCCTGATGAAGGACGCCTATTCGTTTGACGTGAGCGCCGCCGCCGCCCGCCAGGCCTACCACCGCATGTTCGTCGCCTATTTGCGCACCTTTGCCCGCATGGGCTTGAAGTCGGTGCCGATGGCGGCCGAAACCGGACCCATTGGCGGCGATCTCAGCCACGAGTTCATCATCCTGGCGGAAACCGGTGAGAGCCGGGTCTATTGCCACGCCGACCTTTTGGAAATGCGCGTGCCGCCCGCCGATATCGATTTTGGCAGCGATCTGGCGCCGCTGATCGGGCAATGGACCAAGCCCTACGCGGCCACCGACGAGAAACATGACGCCGCCCGCTTCGAGGCCGAGGTCCCCTCTGCCAAGCGCGTGTCGGCACGCGGCATCGAGGTCGGTCACATTTTCTTCTTCGGCAGCAAGTATTCCGAACCGATGGGGTGCCGCGTACAGGGACCGGACGGCAGCATGATTGCGGTTGAGATGGGCTCCTATGGCATCGGCGTCTCCCGCCTCGTCGGGGCCATCATCGAGGCGAGCCATGATGCCGCCGGCATCGTCTGGCCGGTCCCCGTGGCGCCATTCGAGGTCGCCTTGGTCAACCTCAAGGTTGGAGACAAAGAGACCGATAGGGCCTGCGAAGATCTCTACGCCAAGCTTGGGCGCGCCGGCATCTCGGTACTCTATGAGGACACCGACGAGCGGGCTGGGGCAAAATTCGCAAGCATGGACCTCATCGGCTTGCCATTTCAGGTGATCGTCGGTCCGAAGGGTGTCAGAAACGGCGAGGTCGAGGTCAAGGAGCGCCGGACGGGCGAACGGGTCAATCTGGCACCCGAGGCAGCGGTCAAGCGCCTGGTCGAACTCATCAGCGCGCGACGCGTGTTGGCCTGAAACGACCGGGTCGGCGGCAACAACGGGCGAGGCTTGGTGTCGAGATGCGCGGGTCGGTGGCCGATACCAGACCGTTTGCTGCCTTCGAGTGGCTGCTGGCGCTGCGCTATCTGCGCGCCCGGCGCAAAGAGGGGTTCATTTCCGTCATCGCCGGTTTTTCCTTCCTCGGCATCCTGCTCGGGGTGGCGACGCTGATCATCGTCATGTCGGTGATGAACGGCTTCCGCAAGGAGCTGTTCAACAAGATTCTCGGCCTCAACGGCCATGTGATCGTCAGCAAGATCGGGGCCGGCTTCGACGACTATGCCGAAGCCGCCCAGAAGATAGGGGCGATTGCCGGCGTCAAGCAGGCTCTGCCGCTGATCGAGGGGCAGGCCATGGTATCAACGCCGGCGCAGGCGCTGGCGGGCGTCGTGCGCGGGTTGACGGAAGAAGGCATCAAGGCGCTGCCGCTGATTGCCGGCAATGTCCGGGCGGGTACGCTCGATGGCTTCGACGGCCAGGAGGGGATTGCCATCGGCTCGCGGCTCGCCAATTCGCTGCGCGTTACCGCCGGCGACACGGTCACACTGGTGTCCCCGCGCGGAGCCACGACGCCCTTCGGCACGGCACCGCGTATCAAACCCTATCGGGTGGCGGCGGTGTTCGAGATGGGGATGTCGGAATACGACCGCACCATGATCTTCATGCCGCTGGGTGAGGCCCAGCGTTACTTCAATAGAGGCGACACGGTCGACGTGCTGGAGGTGATCGTCGATGATCCCGAGAACGTGGCCCCCGTGCTTGCCAACATGAAGCAAACGGGGATCCGCAACCTCAGTTTGTCCGACTGGCGCCAACGCAATGAGAGCTTTTTCACGGTGCTCGAGGTCGAGCGCAATATGATGTTCATCATCCTGTCGCTGATCGTCATCGTGGCCGCCTTCAACATCATCTCCGGCTTGATCATGCTGGTGAAGGACAAGGGGCGCGACATCGGCATTCTGCGCACCATGGGCGCCAGCAAAGGCGCCATCATGCGGGTGTTTCTGATCACTGGTGCCAGCATCGGCGTTGTCGGCACCCTGGCCGGTGCCCTTCTCGGCATCATCTTTTGCTGGAAGATCGACGAAATTCGCCAGTTCGTCGCGTGGCTGACCAACACGCGCCTGTTCGATCCCGAGATCTACTACCTGACGCGGCTGCCGGCCGATATCAATCCGCAGACCACGGCGGTCATTATCACCATGGCCCTCGTGCTGTCCGTGCTCGCCACGCTCTACCCGTCCTGGCGGGCCTCGCGCCTCGATCCCGTCGAAGCGCTTCGCTACGAGTGAAACCGGTGCAGGATGCAACTTCACGCCCTGTCCTTGAGCTGCGCGAGGTGCGGCGCACCTTCAAGCAGGGTGATCGCGAGATTCCTGTACTGACCGGTGCCGAGGCCGAGCTTTATCCCGGCCAGGCGATCGCCTTGGTGGGCCCGTCGGGGGCGGGCAAGTCGACGTTGCTGCATATCGCCGGGCTGTTGGAAACGCCCGACGGCGGACGCGTCCTGGTCAATGGGGTGGACTGCGCCAGGCTGAGTGATGGTGAACGCACGCGCGTGCGCCGGCGCGAAATGGGCTTCATTTACCAATTCCATCAACTCCTGCCGGAGTTTACCGCGCTCGAGAACGTGCTGCTGCCGCAGCTGATCGCCGGCACCGGCCGCCGGCGGGGCGAGGCGCGGGCCAAAGAGCTGCTCGATCTGCTGGGCCTCGGCCATCGCCTCGAGCACCGCCCCGCCCAGCTCTCTGGCGGGGAGCAGCAGCGCACGGCGATCGCGCGTGCCCTTGCCAACGCCCCCAAGCTCCTGCTCGCCGACGAGCCGACCGGAAACCTCGATCCGCACACCTCCGCGCACGTCTTTCACGAATTGATCGCGCTGATCCGGCACAGCGGCGTGGCGGCATTGATCGCCACGCACAACCTGGCGCTTGCCAAGCGCATGCACCGCGTGCTGGTGCTCGATGGGGGCCGATTGCAGGAAGTGAGCCCCGCCAGCGTTTCAGCCTAGCCGCCCGCTCCGGTGCGGTCGGCCGCGCCCGAAAACCGCGCGTGCGGCAATGCGGCGCTAACGGCAGAAGAGTTTTTTGGCCGCACGCGGCCAAAAAAACCTTTACACACCCCCCGCCAGACCCTATGTCCCCTTCGCCTAAGTTTCGCGGCGGCTTCTGCTGGTTCGAGCAGCGCCTGGTCCAACCGACTGGTGGGGGTCCCATGAGATGGAAAGATACGCTTCTGCTGCTGCCCTGATTGGCGCACACACGCCGGATCGTCCGGTGATCGGCCTGCGTCCCCATGCTGCGGGACGCGCGGCACGTTGGTTCTTGCAGAACTTCCCCGGTGATGTGGCCTACGCCTACAAGGCGAACAGCTCGGTCTTCCTGCTGGGCGCGCTTTACGGCGCCGGCGTGCGCCATTTCGACGTCGCCTCGCTGACCGAAATCGAGGATGCCAGGACCATCCCCGAGGCAAACTTACACTTTATGCACCCGGTTAAGTCGCGCACGGCCATTCGGCGCGCCTTTGCCGAGTTCGGGGTGCGCAGCTTCGCGCTCGACAGCGAGGAGGAGCTGAGGAAGATCGCCGAGGAGACTGGCGGCTGCCGCGACCTTGCCTTGTGGGTGCGGATCGCCGTCTCGGCCAAGAACAGCAAGATCCCGCTCGAGCGTAAATACGGCGTTGCCGGCGCCAGGGCCGTTCGCTTGCTCAGCAAGGCGCGTCAGGCGGCCAAGACCTTGGGCGTTACCTTCCACGTCGGCTCGCAGACCGCCACGCCGGATGCCTTCGTGCAGGCGCTGGGGGAGGTCGGCAAGTTGATCGTCAAGGCGGGCGTGGTGCTGGATCGTCTCGACGTCGGTGGCGGCTTTCCGTCCGTCTACTCGGATGATGCACCGGCCCCCTTGTCTGCCTTCATGCGCGCCATTGCCGATGGCGTTGAACGGATGCCGGTTGGCGAACACTGTCGACTGATGTGCGAGCCAGGTCGCGCTCTGGTGTCGGAGGCCGAATCTTTGATCGTGCGCGTCGACGCCCGGCGCGGCAACGAGCTGTTCATCAACGACGGCAGCTACGGCACCTTGTTCGACGCGGCACACATGGGCTTTGCCTTCCCGGTACGCCTGATCGGCCGCGAGCTGGACGCGGACGAGACGCTGGCTCCCTTTGCCTTTTGGGGACCAACCTGCGACACGATCGACTTCATGCCCGGGCCCTTCCTGCTTCCCGCCACGGTCAAGGAAGGCGACTACATCGAGATCGGCAACACGGGAGCCTATGGTCGTGCTCTGGGCGGGCGCTTCAACGGCTACGGCGCCTATGATGAGGCCATCCTGCTCGACGAGCCCATGCTGACGATGTACGGGGAGCTAACCGTCGAGAGCGCGGCCCAACAGGTTCAGGCGTGAGCGCAAGGCTCGATTACCTGCCGGCCGACCAGAGCTTTCTCGATCCCGTGCGCGCCGACGCTGATGCGCCGGCGTCGGCCCGTGCCGTGATCGTGCCGTTTGGCCTGGAGGCGTCGGTCAGCTATGGGGCGGGGACGGCGGCAGGACCCGCCGCCATCCTGAGGGCCAGCCAACAGCTCGAGCTCTACGACGAGGAGTTGGGACGGGAGGCCTACCTCGACTACGGGGTGGCGGCCGTGCGCGAACCGCCGATCGCCAAGCCGATCGAAGCCGCCCTCAATCAGCTCGAGCGTCTTGTCGAGGACGTGCTCGCGGTCGGCAAATTCCCATTCGTGCTGGGCGGGGAGCATTCGCTCACGGTCGGCGCCATCCGGCCCCTGCTGGCACGCCATCGTGACCTCGTGGTTGTGCAGTTTGACGCGCATGCGGACTTGCGCGACGGCTATCTTGGCCAGCACTATTCGCACGCCGCCGCCATGCGCCGGGTGCTGGACCACACGGGCGTGTCCCTCATCCAGCTCGGCATCCGCGCCGTTTCGGCGGCCGAGGCGGCGTATCTGGAAGATCAACCGGATCGGGTCAGCGTCTACTGGGCCAAGGACCAGGCGAGCTGGGATCTGGCGGGTATGCTGCGGCGGCTGCAGGGTCGTCCCGTCTATATCACCTTCGATATCGACGCCCTCGATGCGGCCGTGATGCCGGCAACGGGCACACCCACCCCCGGTGGCCTCGGCTACTGGCAGGCGCTCGCCATTCTGAGGGGCGCCTGTGAGGCCGGCACCGTCGTGGGCGCCGATCTCGTCGAGTTTGCGCCGATTGCGGGACTACACGCCTTCGACTACACCGCCGCCGCGCTCGCCTACAAGCTCATGAGCTATGCGCTGGCGCGGCGGTAGTTCGGGCCTGCCGGCTAACGCGTCAGGCTGCGCAGCAGCCCGCGCAGCGCTTCGGGGTGATTGTGCAGCCGCCAGCGCGAGGCAAAACCCGCCGCGATGATGAGGATGCCGTTGATCGTCAGCGTGGTCGTGAGGCCGATGCGCTCGGCGCCGTAGCCGGCGAGCAGGCCGCCGATGGGGGCGGTACCGGCAAACGACATGCTGTAGAGGCCGATGACGCGCCCGCGCCAGGCATCCGGCACCGACTGTTGCAGCATGGCATTGGTGGCGTTGACACCCAGCAGCGCCGCGCCACCGAGAATGGCGAGCAACAGCAGCGAGAGCGGCAGGCTGCGCGACCAGGCGAACAAGGCGAGCGCCGCCCCGACCGCTAGGGGAGCGATGGTCATGAGACGGATTTGGCGGCCGTAGCCCGGCTGCAAGGACAGATAGGTCGCAGACGCCAAGGCGCCGATGCCCGCCGAGCTCATGAGCAGGCCGAGGGTGGAGGATTGACCGTCGAAAAAGTGACTGACGATCGAGGGCATCAGCGGAACGTAGGGCGTCGCCAGCAGTCCCAGCGCCACGCAAACGGGCAAGAAGTAGCGCACGGCTGGAAAAGCGAACAGGACCTGCAGGCTTTCGCCGAAGGTTTGCGCGGCCCCAGCCGATGCGGCCGCCCCCGCGGGTTCGGGGGGCAGGCGCATGGCCAACAGCGCGGCGATGATGGCAGCATAGCTGAGCGCATTGAGCGCAAAGCACCAGGCCTCGGACAGATAGGCGAGCACGATGCCGGCGATGGCCGGCCCCACCATGCGCCCGACATTGAACACCATGGCGCTCATACCGAGCGCGCTCGTCACCAGCGCCCGCTCCTCGACGATGATACGGATCAGGGTCTGCCGGACTGGCATTTCGAAGGCGTTGGCCGCCCCGATCAAGGCGGCAATCGCCAGGTAGGCCGCGACAGCCTCCACCCCCGCCGCCGCCATGGCCACCAGAAGGGTCGAGAGCGCCGCCAAGACGATGTCAATGACGATCAAGGTCTTGAGGCGCGGCAAGCGATCGGCAGCGAGCCCTGCCAGGGGGCCGAAGAGCAGATAAAAAATATTGAGCAGAAAGCCGGCGAGGCCAAGCAGGAACGCCGAGTTGGTGAGGCGGAACACCAGCCAGGCGATGGCGACCTGCTGGATCCAACCTCCGATCACCGAGACCGAGTGACCCGCGACGTACAACCTGAAGCGGGGCTTGCTCAGCGCCGGTGGCAGCCACAGTTGCCAGTTTGCCACCCCGCCGCCCCCCAGCACCGCCGCCCGACCTGCCCTTTGCCGAGCCTAAGCGGTTCGAAAGGGGCGCGACAAGACCCCGGCAGGCATGGCAGAGGCTGAATATGGTGGGCGCGACAGGGATCGAACCTGTGACCCCTCCCGTGTGAAGGGAGTGCGCTACCGCTGTGCCACGCGCCCGTGGCGGGACTTATGCGAGCCTGTTCGCGCCCCTGTCAAGCGGGCGGGCAGACCCTTGCGCCGAGCCCAGGCCTAGAGCCGCCGAGGCAACGCCCTGGCGCGGCGAGGGCCGCCCTCACGCGACGGCCGGAAACCGGCCCACAATGGGATATTGCGGGTCGTTGTAGCCCGGCGTGGAGGCGTGCCCGGGCACGACCAGGCGATCGGCCAGCGCCTCGTCCTCCCTGGTCCAGGCGTAGTCGAGGGCGCCGAGGTAGCTCGTCCACTGTTCGAAGGTGCGCGGTCCCGCGATGATCGAGCTCACCGCCTTGTTGTTGAGAACCCAGGCCACGGCCCAATGCACCAGGCTCACGCCGGCCGCCTCGGCGTGTGCCTTGAGCTCTTCGGCAATCAGCATGCTCTCGGGGCGCCACTCGGTCTCCATCATACGGCGGTCCTTGCGCCCGCCGCGGCTGGCGGGGTCGGCGGCCTGGTTGACCTTGTACTTGCCCGTCAGCATGCCGCGTGCAATCGGGCTATAGGGCACGACGCCCAGACCGAAGGCGCGGGCGGCCGGCAGAACCTCCACCTCGGGCTGGCGGTTCATCAGATTGTAATAGGGCTGCAGCGCGCTCGGGGCAGGGGCACCCAGTTGCCGGCAGAGGTGATGGACGTGGGCGATTTGCCAAGCGTGGACGTTGGACAGACCCCAGTAGCGGATCTTGCCTGCCCGGATCAGGTCGGCAAAGGTTTGAACGACGTTCTCCCAGGACGTGTCCGCGTCGACCCGGTGAATATAGAAAAGGTCGATCCAATCGGTCTTGAGCCGCCCGAGGCTGGCATCGACGGCATCCATGACGTGGCGCCGCGACAGGCCGCTGTCATTGCGGCCCGAACCTAGCTTGTTGCCAACCTTGGTGGCGAGGATCCAGGCGTTGCGGTTGGCTTTGATGGCCTCGCCGATCACGCTCTCGGACCGGGTTTCGCTGTAGACGTTGGCCGTATCGATGAAGTTGACGCCGTGCTCGAGCCCAAAATCGAGCATGCGCCGCGCCTCCGCATCGCTGGTTGGGCCGCCGAACATCATGGTGCCCAGCGAGATTTCCGATACCTTAAGGCCGCTCGTTCCCAATGGGCGGTAGTGCATCTTTGCCATCGCTAAGCTTCTCCTTGATCCGGGTCGGCAGCGCTGAGGCTAGCGCTCAGGCGCGGTGCTCGATCACGAACCGGTAAACGCCGTTTGCCTCGTCCTGCTCGACCATGCGGTTGCCGGTCGTTTCGCAGAATGCGCTGAAATCGGGAATTGAGCCGGGATCGGTGGCAAAGACCTCCAAGGTGGCGCCCTTTGGCAACCCCGAGAGGGCTTTCCTGGTCTTGAGAATCGGCAGGGGGCAGGCCAGGCCCTTCAAATCCAAGGTTTTGTCGGCCATGCGGGGCTCCCGGCGGGCGTTGCTACAGTCTCTTGCAGCCCCCAGATATCAAGCAAAGCCGACAACTGGCAACAATGACAGGCAAATGAGGTGGCGCCGGCTTGCGTGCGAGCCGCGCCCACGCCACCATGGCCTGAAATATGAGATTCTCTGTCCCAGCGCCGGGGTAAGGGGCAGAACGCGCTGTTGTCACGCGCGCCTCGCTAGGGACCAACGAATGGACGCCAGCGCCGATGCACCGCGACGCTCTTTTGCGTTCGGGCTTGAGCGCGTCGGTTTCTTTGGTATCAACGCCCCCTACCTGACCTCCCTTTGCGTTGTTGTGTTCTCGGTGCTGGGCGTGCTTGGCTTGCTGCGCCTCAAGGTCGACGACTCGCTCTCCGAACTGTTTCGCACCAACACCGAGGAATTTCGACGCTACGAGGAGATCGACCGGCGTTTTCCCTCGAGCGAATACGATGTGCTCGTGGTCGTGGAGGGCAAAGACCTTCTCAAGAAACCGCAACTTGAGGCTTTTCGGCGCGCCATCATCGATTTGCAGCTAGCCGATGGCGTCGATGGCCTCGTCTCCATGCTCTCGGCGCGCGGCAGGCCCGATGCCAGCGGCTATGCGGCGCCGATCGTGCCCGACGAATTGCCGGATGATGCGCAAACCTATGGGGCCATCATCGGCGCCCTGAGGAGCAATGAGATCGTTGCCGGCAAGTTCCTCTCCCCCGATGGCGAACTGGCGCTGGCGGTCATCGCGCTCGACCGCAAGGCAGTGGAGGAGCAAGGCGCAAAGGTAATCATCGGCGGCATTACCGACCAGCTCAAGAAAGAGCTCTCGCCGGTCGGGCTGAAGTCGCACCTCACCGGTGCGCCGGTGATGCAGCTGGAGATCCGCAACGCGGTCGAGCGCGATCAGATCCTCTACAACGGTTTGGGTCTCCTGTTCGGGGCCATGATCGCCGCCGTCTTCTTCAAGCGCGTTTCCTTGATGCTGTTGGCCGCCCTGCCGCCGGTTTTGGCCGTGCTGTGGTCACTGGGGCTCTTGGGCTGGATCGGCTTCAAGCTCAATCTGTTTCTCAATGTGATGACGCCGCTCGTTATGGTGATGGGCTTTGCCGACAGCATGCAAATGGTGTCGGCGATCCGCATCCGCCTGCGCGAAGGTGACAGCAAGGCACAGGCCGTCCGCTTTGCCGTGCGCATCGTCGGCCCGGCCTGCGTGCTGGCGCACGGCACCGCGCTCTTATCCTTCATCGCGCTCTTGTTTTCGCCATCCGGCCTGATCCGGACCTTCGGCATGGCCGGCGCTTTGGCGGTTTGCATTTCCTTCATTGCCGTGCTCCTGGTCCTGCCGTTGCTCGGCCTCATCCTCATCCGCAACGAGGCGTCGCTGGCGCGCGACAGGTCGCCCGCTGACCGGCTTATGGATAGCCTCGGTGGGCTGGTGGGTTGGATTGTCGACCGCGTCGTGCGCTGGCCATTCACCACGACGCTGGTCGCGCTCGGATCATTTTTGCTGCTGGGCCATGCCTATCTGCAACTTGAACCGCGCTACCGGCTGGCAGACCAGGTCCCCGATCGGGAGCAGGCGCTCGGCGCCACGGAGCGGATCGACCAAAAGCTGACGGGTGCCAACCCCGTGCACATCATGATCGAGTGGCAGACCGGAGCGTCGATCTATGCCCCGGGTCCGCTCAGCGTGATCGCCGCCGCCCATGAGGTGCTGGAGAAACAGGCCGGTCTCGGCAATGTCTGGTCGCTCGAAAGCCTGCGGCGCTGGCTCAAGGATGCGGGCGACGACAGCCCCGAAACGATCAAGAAATACGTGGGCTACCTGCCGGAGCACCTGGTGCGCCGCTTTATTGCCAAAGAAGGCAATGCCGTCCTGGTGACCGGTCGGCTGCCGGACGTAGATTCGAGCCGCATCCTACCGGTGGTCGAGAAGATCGACCGCGCCCTGGATCAGGTGCGCGCGCAGCACCCGCAGTTCCGCCTTTCCGTCACCGGCCTGCCGGCGATTGCGGCCCGCAACAGCGCGCGCATGATCTCCCAGCTCAGCGAAAGCCTGCCCATCTGCGTTGCCTTCGCCGCGGTGCTGCTGGCCCTGGCCTTCCGCTCGGTGTTTGTGGGATTGGTCAGCCTGCTGCCCGGCCTTTACCCCGTGGTGGCCTCGGGCGCGATTATCCAGTGGACGGGCGGTGGCCTCGAATTTGCCTCCGTGGTGGCGCTGCTGGTGGTCTTTGGACTTGCCATCGACGCCTTGATACATTTTTTCAACCGGCTGAGCCTGGAGGAGCGCGCCGAGCCGCGGCCGGAAGTAGCGATCCGCAAGGCCCGCGTCCTGGTCGGCCCAGCTATTATTCTGACCACGCTTGTGCTCGCCTTTGGGCTCGGCGTGACGGTGTTTTCGGATTTACCCAGCCTGCGTACCTTCGGCTTCGTGTGTGGGACCACGCTGTTGGCCTCGCTCATCGCCGATCTCGTTTTCCTGCCCGGGCTGATCATGCTGGCACGCAAGATCTGGCGCCGGCGCCACCCGATGCCGGCCGGTTGAGGCGGTTCCCCGAGACTGGAAAGCCCGCGTGACCCGAGCGGTCATGCCCCCTATTGTTTGACCCTTGGCGACAGCTGGAGGCCGCAATGGCGCAACAATTCGCCTCGGACAACAATGCCGGCATCTGCCCCGAAGCACTCGAGGTCCTGCTCAGGGCCAACGCGGAGGGGCACGTGGCCGGATACGGCGATGACGCCTGGACCGCCAAGGCCTGCGACCGTCTACGCGACCTGTTCGAGACGGATTGCGAGGTGTTTTTCGTCTTCAACGGCACGGCAGCCAACGCGCTGACGCTGGCGCAGCTGGCGAGGCCCTACCATGCCATCATCGCCCACAGACTGAGCCACATCGAGGAGGATGAAGCCGGGGCGCCAGGATACCTCAGCGGCGGCGCCAAGATCGTGGCGTTGGACCTGCCGCTCGCCAAATTGACGCCCGCGGCTGTGCGGGCCACCGCCAGTGCCGGTCGCGGTGTGCACCACGTCAAGCCGCGCGTTCTGTCGCTGACCGAGGCGACCGAGCTCGGCACCGTCTACGACGTCGCTGAGGTTGGCGCGCTGAGCGAAGCGGCGCATAGCTGTGACCTCAAGGTGCATATGGATGGCGCCCGCTTCGCCAACGCGCTGGCACAGCTTGCCGTCGCGCCGGCGGTGCTGAGCTGGCGGGCGGGGGTTGACGTGTTGTGTTTCGGCGGCGTCAAGAATGGACTTGGTTTCGGCGAGGCGGTGCTGTTCTTCGATAAGGCGCTGGCCAGCGAGTTCGAGTGGCGGGCCAAGCAGGCGGGTCATCTCAACTCGAAAATGCGGCTGATGACGGCGCCCTGGGTCGGGCTGCTCGCTGATGATGTCTGGTTGAAGAATGCACGCCATGCCAACGCGATGGCGCAACGGCTGGCCCAGGCAATTGCCCAGGTGAAGGGCACCCGGTTGCTGGCGCCCGTGCAATCGAACGGTGTCTTCGTCGAACTGTCGCCGGCGGTGCAGCAGCGACTGCGCGACAAAGGGTGGCGCTTTTACACCTTTCTGGGCGAGACGGGCTGCCGCCTGATGTGTGCCTGGGACACCACGGAAACGACCGTTGACCGCTTCACGGCGGATCTGGCGGCCGCAGCCCTTGGCTGACGCCCGCCGCAGGCGCGGGGCCGAACAATCTGCTGCAGCCAGTCCTCGCGCGGCGAACGCTCAAGCTCTTGCTGCGTTGTCTCCTTGCCCGCAGGAGGCGCCCGTACAGGTGACCCATGAGCTATATCGAACACAGCCTTGGCCGCAGCGAGACCCTGCTCTATCGGGCCCGGTACCCCTGGTTTTATGCGGCTTGCGCCTGGGCCCTGCTGCTCGGGTCGCTTGCGGGAGCCCTCTGGGCCTACGCGGCAGGGCACGGCGAGGTGGCCCTCGGTCTCGTTGCGGCGGGGGTCGTGCTCTTCGCGGCTATCATGGGGCCACTGCGGACCACCGAAATCGGCGTGACCAACCAGCGATTTATCTTCAAGCGAGGCCTGATCTGGCGCTCGACGCACGAGCTGCAGCTGCGTGCGATTGAAGAAGTGAACCTGGACCAGGACCTGCTGGGACGCCTCTTCGACTGCGGCCGACTACGGCTGCACGGCACGGGCGTGGATGACATCCGCCTGCCCGTGCTCGCCGACCCGATTGGGCTGCGCAAGGCTTTGCAGGACGGCATGGCCGCGGCCAACCAGGCTGGCTTTGGTGGGCCGCAGGTGGCGCCGGGGGCCGAGGGAGCGCCATCCTCGGCGACCCTGTGAGGGCAGCGGCCTCCTAGCCGCCGGGCAGAACGCGCGCCAGCGCCGCCATGAACTCAGCGTAGTCATCGATGGTGGCATCCGGCGCAAAATCGCGCACGGGACGCGGCGTATAGCCAAACGTGACGGCGATGCAGGGGACATGGGCGGCCCTTGCCGTGGCAATATCGACCTCGCTGTCGCCGACCATCACCGCGCGATCGAGGCGGCCGCCGGCGCGCTCGATCGTGGCGGTCAAATGACCGGGATCGGGCTTGCACATCGCAAAGGTGTCGCGCCCGGCGATGGTCCCAAACATAGGCTCAAGGTCGAGCTGACGCAGGAGCGCCTTTGACAGGTGCTCGTACTTGTTGGTGCAGACGGCAAGGCGGGCACCCGCGCGGCGCAGCGCTTCGAGCAACTCCCGCACGCCGTCGTAGGGTCGACTGCTCACGGCCACGTGATCCGCATAAAAGGTGAAGAAGCGTTCGTGCAGGCCGCTGAGCTCCGGCTCGCGCACGGACAAGCCGTGGTGGCGCAGGCCGGCGTCGAGCATCACGCGCGAACCATAGCCGATGAAAGGGCGCAGCTCCGCCACGCTCAGGGGTTTGAGCCCGGCACCGGCAAGTGCGTGGTTGGTGGCCGCCGCCAGATCCGGTGCGGTGTCGACGAGCGTGCCGTCGAGATCGAAGACGATGGTGGCATCGCTCAGCTGCATATCTGTGGCGCATGCGTTTAAAAGGCTGCGGGACCGCAAGCTATTGGGCTTTTGGCTGCCTGTCACCTTGCCAAGGCTCGGCAACGTACGCTTGCACGGGGAGCGATGCAGGCCTACACCATGATGCGACAACCTATTGCGGCCCGTCCCCCTGCTGCAAGCGGGCGACAATGGAGGTGCGTTCCATGGACAAGCCCACCATCAGTCTTATTCGAAATAAGTGCTTCGTTGACGGGCAGTGGATCGGCGAGGGCCGGCTGCCGGTCACCAACAAGGCGACGGGCGACGTCATCACGCGGGTGCCGGAGTTCGCTGAAGGCGAGACCCGGCGCGCCATCGAGGCGGCGCATTTGGCCTTACCGGGTTGGTCAAAGCTGCTCGCTAGGGAGCGCTCCAAAGTCATCCGCGCCTGGTACGATTCGATGCTTGAGCATGCCGACGAGCTGGCGTTGCTGCTCAGTAGCGAGCAGGGCAAGCCGCTGGCGGAGGCCAAGGGTGAAATTCTCTATGCCGCGGGCTTCATCGAGTTCTTCGCCGAGGAGGCAAAGCGCGTTTACGGCGAAACCATCCCGACCTTCAAGGCGGATGCCCGCATTGTCGTGATCAAGCAACCGGTCGGCGTGGTGGCGGCGATCACGCCATGGAACTTCCCCGCCGCCATGATTACGCGCAAGGCCGGCCCGGCCTTGGCGGTAGGCTGCACGATGGTGCTGAAACCTGCCTCCGAAACGCCGCTCACCGCGCTGGCGCTGGCGGCGCTGGCGGAGAAAGCCGGCATGCCCAAGGGCGTCTTCAACGTCATTACCGGTAAGGCCAGCGTGATCGGCAAGGAGCTGACCGGCAATCCCTTGATACGCATGCTGACCTTTACCGGGTCCACCGAGGTCGGCCGCACGCTGATGGCGCAGTGTGCCCAGAGTATCAAGAAGCTCGGCCTCGAGTTGGGCGGCAACGCACCGTTCATCGTGTTCGACGATGCGGACCTCGACAAGGCCGTGGTCGGCGCCATGGCCTCGAAATACCGCAACGCGGGACAAACTTGCGTATGCGCCAACCGCATCTACGTGCAAGACAAGGTCTATGATAGCTTTGCGCAGAAGCTGGTTGCCGAGGTGAAGAAAATGCGGGTCGGCGCCGGCACCGAAGAGGGGGTCACCACCGGTCCGCTCATCAACAAGGCCGCGGTGGAAAAGGTGGAGGAGCATATCTCGGACGCCCTGAACAAGGGTGCCAAGGTCGTGGTCGGCGGTAAGCGTCATGCGCGCGGCGGCAACTTCTACGAGCCGACGGTACTAGCCGATGTCACGCAAGACATGCTGGTGGCACGCGAGGAAACCTTCGGCCCCGTGGCGCCGCTGTTCAGGTTCAAGACCGAGGACGATGTCATCGCCATGGCCAACGACACGCCGTTTGGCCTCGCCGCCTATTTCTATGCCCGTGACGTTGGCCGCGTGTGGCGGATCGCCGAGGCGATCGAGTGCGGCATCATCGGCATCAACGAAGGCATCATTTCCAGCGAAGTGGCGCCGTTCGGGGGCTACAAACAAAGTGGCCTGGGACGCGAAGGATCCCACCATGGCATCGAAGAATATCTGGAGATGAAGTACATGCTGATGGGTGGCCTGTGAGGACGGCAGATTCGGATCAGTCCGACGCCTTCAAGCAGCAGGCGGCCGTGCATGCGCTGAGCCTTCTCAAGGACGGCATGCGATTGGGTCTCGGCACCGGTTCCACGGCGGCGAAGTTCGTCGATCTCGTCGGCCGCCGCGTCAAGGAAACCGGCCTCCAGCTCCTGTGCGTGCCGACCTCGGAAGCAACGCGCATCCGGGCCGAGCGTCTTGGCTTGAAGCTCAGCACGCTCGAAAGCACGCCCTTCCTCGATCTTACCGTTGATGGCGCCGATGAGCTCGACGACGACCTCAGGCTGATCAAGGGCGGCGGGGGGGCCTTGCTGCGGGAGAAGATCGTAGCCACCGCGTCGGAGCGCATGGTGGTGATCGTCGATGCCTCCAAGCGCGTCGACAGGCTCGGGCGGTTTCCTTTGCCCGTGGAGGTGGTGTCCTTCGGCCTGACCGCGACGCGTCATATGGTTGCGGTGCTTGCCGCGGAAGCCGGCTGCGAGGGCGATATCGTGTTGCGCCTAGACAAGGAGGGCCAACCGCTTGTGACCGATGGCGGCAATTTGATCCTCGACTGCGCATTCGGACGCATCGAGGATCCCGAGGCGCTCGATGAAGCCCTGAAGCTGGTGCCAGGGGTGGTGGAAAACGGGTTGTTCCTGGGCATCGCCGATATGGCCATCATCGCCGGCCCGGGCGGCATCGTCACGCTTGACCGCGACAGCACGGACGAGGACGGCTAGGGGATGCAAAGCGCGACAATCCGGGGGGCGATGGCACATCTGGCGGCGGCCTTGGCGCTGGCCTTGTCGGCGGCGGTTTTCAGCATGCCGCTTGAGGCACAAGCGCCCGAACCGGCGCGCCTTGCGGCCGCGCGGGAGATGATGGAGGTCGCCGGCGTTGCCAAGCAGTTCGACGAGCTGATGCCGTTGCTGGCCCAGCAACTCAGTCAAAGCTTTATGGCCGTCGCGCCGGAAAAGGCCGAGGAAATCCGCCAGGTTTTTGCCCAACTTCCCGCCAAATTCATCGACCGCAAAGGAGAGTTGATCGACGCGGTGGCAAGCCTCTATGCCCAGGAGCTCAGCGTCGAGGAGCTGGGGGCCGTCTGTGCCTTCTACAAGTCAGCGGCCGGCGCCAAGCTGCTCGCCGTGCAACCGCAGATTGCGCGCCAGTCGATGGCCCTGGGACAGCGCTGGGGTGCTCAAATCGGCCGGGAAATTGAGCAAGAGGCGCGCAAGGAGCTGAAGAAGCGCGGCATCGAGCTTTAGCGATCGCGCGCGGGGCGGTAGTCTGGAAGGTGATGCAAGATATTCAGTCCGCCGCGTGCGGGTGCGTCCAGCGTGCATGCGGGACGGCCTCGGGGCGGTGAGGGCATGGCATGAGTACGTACGATTACGACCTGTTCGTGGTGGGTGGTGGATCAGGCGGGGTGCGCGCCGCCCGCGTGGCCGCGGGTCACGGCGCCAAGGTGGCCATTGCCGAGGAATACCGGTTCGGCGGAACTTGCGTCATTCGCGGCTGTGTTCCCAAGAAGCTGTTGGTCTACGCCAGTCGCTTTCGCGATGATTTCGAGGATGCGGTCGGCTTTGGCTGGAGCGGCACAGCCGCGAAATTCCACTGGCCGACGCTGATTGCCAACAAGGACGCCGAGATCACGCGCCTTGAGGGCATCTATCGCTCGCTCCTTGAGAAGGCGGGCGTGCGGGCCCTGACGGGCCGCGCCGAGCTTGTCGATGGCCATACCCTGGTCGTGCAACCGGGCAATCGCCGCCTGACGGCGCGTGTCATCCTGATCGCGACCGGGGGACGTCCGGTCCTGACCGAGATCCCTGGCGTCGGCCATGCCATCACCTCCAACGAGGCCTTCCATCTCGATCACTTACCGGCTTCGATCATCGTCGTCGGCGGCGGCTACATCGCCATTGAGTTTGCCTGTATTTTCCAAGCCTTCGGGGTGGCTACCACGCTTCTCTACCGGGGCCCCAAGATTCTGCGCGGGTTCGATGAGGACCTGCGCGATTCACTAAGCGCGGAGTTGCTCAAGCGCGGTATCGACGTCGTCTGCGGCACGGAGATCGCAAAAATCGACAAGGGCTGGACCGGGCTGAAGGCGACTTTGACGGACGGCCGTACGATCGATGCCAGCCAGGTCATGTATGCAACCGGCCGCAAACCGAACACTGCCGGCATCGGCCTGGATGCGGCCGGCGTGCAATTGGGGCTGAGGGGGCAGATTACCGTCGACGCGCAATCACGCACATCGGTGGCCAACATTTATGCGATCGGCGACGTGACGGACCGCATCAATCTCACGCCGGTTGCCATCCGCGAGGGGCACGCCTTTGCCGACAGCGTTTTCGGCAACAAGCCGACACTGGTGGACCATGAGCTTGTGCCGACCGCGGTCTTTTCCACTCCGGAGGTTGGCACCGTTGGCCTCGCGGAGCACATTGCGCGCGAGCGCTACGCCAAGCTCGACATCTATAAAGCGCGGTTCAAGCCTTTGAAGCACATGCTTTCAGGGCGCGACGAGCGGATGCTGATGAAACTCGTCGTCGACGGCGAGAGCGATCGGGTGCTGGGTTGCCATGTGCTGGGTGCCGACGCCGCCGAGATCGTGCAGGTAGCGGCCATCGCCTTGCGACTGCAGGCAACCAAGGCGGATTTCGATGCGACGATGGCATTGCACCCCACGGTCGCCGAGGAGCTGGTGACCATGCGCGAGAAATGGCAGCCGCTTCCCGCCGAGCCTCCGGCGCCCAAGCGGCCAGACAAGAGGCAAACTGCCGATGAAGCGGCTTGAAGAGCGCATCGCCTTGGTCACCGGCGGCGGCGCCGGCATCGGCCGGGCGATCGCGCACGCTTGTGCCGCGGAAGGTGCGCGGGTGTATGTCGCCGACGTCGATGCGAGCTCCGCCGAGGTCGTGGCGGGCGAGCTCGAGGCGCTGGGAGCCGGCGCGTACGCCATTGCTGCCGACGTATCGCGCGGCCAGGACGTCACGGCGATGTTCCGGACGGTGGAGCGGCTGGATGGCCGGCTCGACGTGCTGATCAACAATGCCGGACTGACGGTGCGCGGCGATTTTCGGCATTTGAGCGATGCGGACTGGGTGAAGATAAGGGACGTGAACCTTGATGGGGTGGTACGCGTGGCGCGCGATGGCTTTGGTCTGTTGAAGGCCTCCGGCCGGGGGGCGCTCGTGAACATTGCCTCGATCATGGCGCACCGGGGCTTGCGTGGACTCACGGCCTATTCGGCGACCAAGGGCGCGGTAACGGCATTGACCCGCGGGCTCGCCGTCGAGTACGCGCCCTTCGGTATCCGGGTGAACGCGCTGTGCCCGGGCTTCGTAGAGACGGCGCTGACCCGACGAGCCTTGCGCATTCCAGGTATTCGGGAAGCGTTGCTCGGCAGCACGGCTCTGCGGCGCTTCGGTGAGCCCGAGGAGATTGCCAAGGCCGCCGTGTTCCTGGCGAGCGACGATGCCTCCTACATCACCGGCGCGGAGCTGGCCGTCGACGGGGGCATGGCAGCAGCCTTGTAGCTGGCTGGCGCGGTTAGCGTTGGGGAACGGCCTTGGCCGTCATTTCCACGGCGGCTGCGCGCGCGGTGATCCGCTCACGATGCAACAGGTAAAGGCCGGTGAGGATTACGATGGCGGCACCGACCAGCGTCCACTGGTCGGGGACTTGTCCAAACACGAAATAGCCGGCCGTCGAATGGGTGAGCAGGCTGATGTAGAGAAATGGGGCAATCGTCGAGGCAGGTGCGTAGCGGTGAGCGACAATGAAAAGGTAATGACCAAGTCCGCCATAAAATCCCATCGACAGCAGTAGGAACCAGACGAACGCGTCTCGCGGCCATTGCCACTCCATGATCGCGAATGGCGCCATGACGATGCTGCCGGCCAGCAGGGAGTAGAAGAGCGTCACCTCGGCCGAATCGTAGGACGCAAGGTAGCGGGTGACGAGGCTGAAGACGGCATAGCTCAGCATACCTGCAAGCGAGAAGCCGAAGGCATAGTGCACGGCCGTCACTCCGGGGCGCAGGGCGACCAGAATGCCCGCAAAGCCGATGCCGATAGCAATGGCGCGACGCCAACCAATCCATTCGCCCAGAAAGGGCCCGGCGAGGAGGGCGACCATCAGGGGGGTCAGAAAGCCGATGGTTGTCGTTTGGTCCAGGCGCAAGTGGCGCAGCGCGAGAAAATTGAAGGCCGTGGACGAGAGCAGCAGAAAGGAGCGCACGATCTGCATTTTGAGTTGGTTGGTTTGCATTAGACGCGGTACCGCCAACAGGCCGAGGGCGACCACCATGGCGAGAAACTGACCGAGGAACCGCATCCAGACGGCCTGCGCCGCCGGCATCTCAACAACGGCGGCGAGATATTTTGCCGTGGCATCGAGGCAAGCAAACAAGACCCAGGCGACGCACATAAGGGCGATCGCTTTGAGCGGGTGGGTGGCAATGGCTGCGGGCGTGGAAGCGGAGCGGGACATCTGGCGAGGGAGGATGAATTGAGTAGCCAATCGTGCGCGCTGATCTCTTATAGGGCCGGCCCCGGTAGGGCGATCCATGCCGACTGAGGTTGGCCATGTTCCAAACGCATGCCTTCCCGATTGGCAAGGAAACAGGGGGGAATCCCTTGGTCTGGCGATGGATTGGATGTGCGGCACTTCCGCCCAGGTCACCGGGCAGGAATACGAGCCTGCCGGCACCCAGGAGCAAGGCTCGGCGCGCACCCGGACAATCGGGAGCCCGTTGCACACCGGCGGCCCAAGTGACCCCTCGTGGCAGCCCTTGGCATCGCGCGCACTGTAAAAAAATGACACAGGCGCCGCCGAGGCAATATCTTTGCAACGCACCCGCTCGGTGTTGGCCGTGACACACCGGGGAGCGGCCGCGAGGCCTTTCCCTTTTGGGCCGCCTCGGCCAGCCGGGCAAAGCAACATGCGGCGAGGTCGCTTGTCTCGGCTTCAACGGATTACGCACCCTGATGCCGGTTTGCCAGCGAGCGTCTCGGTTCGTTCCGGTCTGCTCTGCCCCAGTTCCCAAAACCCTGGTTTTGCTTGTTTTCCAGCCAAAAGGCCCGTATTTACCCGCCTTCAGGGCCCGTAGCTCAGCGGTAGAGCATCTGACTTTTAATCAGGTGGTCGTTGGTTCGATCCCAACCGGGCTCACCACATTGATCTTAAAAGAATATTTTGGCCTCGGCGGGGTTCGGATTTTAGAACCGGTCCTGCCGCCAAGGTCGCGATCGGTTGGATCTTCATGACCGGCGGCATAGCGGAACTCATGGGCATGTCAGGTTTCTGAGTATGGCTGACCAAATCCAAGCGCATGACGGCAGAGAAGTGCTCAAGCCTCAAAACCGCGCCCGACGAGTGCTTCACTCGGGATAGAAGCCGGCCCCGATCAGGCCCGCTACGCCGTCGAACCTGACCCCTTTGACATAGCTCCACTTCTGCGACGGTTGGGTCTGCCCCGGCTTCGGAAACATGTAATCCACCCAGCCGGCCCCTTTCGCCTGCACCACCTTCAAGAACTCGTCGTGAAACGCCTTGCCATTGGCGTCCTTTTCGCCGCCCGGATTGGTCCCCTCTCGCTTGGGAAAAGCCGGATTGAGCTGGACGTTGAGATGATCGTCATAGGCAAAGAGGTATGTGGTGCTGAACCACCACTCGCTGTCGCGCGTCCTGAATTCGACGAAAGCGGCCCTCCCGCGCTGCTCGACCAGAGCCGCGGCTCTGTTGACCAGGTCTTCGACACGCTTTGCCTGATCGGACGGCGGCGGCCCCTCCTGCGATCGCGCAGGGTTCGCCATCAAGAGGCCGGCCAATGCGGTGCAAACCAGAAGTGACTTGATCATGGCGTTTCTCCGTCGCTGGACTGCGCATGGATGCATCAGCCACGAACTTGCGTCCAATATATTATTGGTCTAGTAGTTGATGCCGTGCCGGCATAAACTCCGCCGCATGGATCTGCGTCACCTGCGGACGTTTGTCGCCGTTGCCGAGCAAGGCACAGTCTCGAAGGCGTCAGTTAGCCTGCGCATCGCGCAGCCCGCGCTCTCCCGCCAAATTGGCAACCTGGAAGCCGAGCTCGGCGTCAGGCTGTTCGATCGCATTCGCCGGCGGCTGGTCTTGACCGACGAAGGTAGGCGGCTGCTCGCCGAGTGCCGGGGCATCGTGAGCGCGGTCGACTCGCTCGGCGAACGCGCCCGGCTGCTGCAGAGACCTGATGCCGGCGTGCTCCGGGTTGCGGCAACTCCACAGATGATCGACGGCGTCTTTTCGACGTTCCTGCATCGGTACGCGGCGCGGTTTCCGGACGTCGAGATCAAGTTGACCGAAGCGGTCGGCACCGAGCCATTTGTCAAGCTGGCGGACGGAGAGTTGCACCTCGTCATCAACTACCTGCAGGTCATGCAGACGGAGAGCCACGAGTTCAACAGTCTTCCCCTGCCGCCGCTCGAATTTCTTGCCGTCGGCCATCCATCGCTTCCGCTGGAATCCGGACGCGACATTGAAATAAGCCGCCTTGCCCAGTATCCGCTGTTGTTGCTCGACGCGAGCTTTGGGGTGCGCACCACGTTCGATGCCGCCTGTCGGCTTGCGGGCGTCAAGCCTCGCGTGTTCATCGAGAGCCGCGCGCCGCACACTTTGCTCTCGATGGCCGAGGCCGGCCACGGCGTCGCGATCGTACCCTCCGTACTGCCGACCCATCGCTATCGGCTTCGCATCGCCCGTGTCACCTATCGCCGCAAACCGCTGCGCGGCCTACTAACCGTTCTCTGGGATCGACGCCGGGCGCTGCCGCCGTATGCCAAAGAGTTCTGCACGTTTCTTGATGCCCATATGCGCGAGGTCTTCCCGATCTCGCGACCGACAGCGCCGAAGTCGCATCCAAAAGTCCTGCGCCGTGGCGTGACCAATAAGCGGACCATCGCCTCGCGTCCTAGGACGTCCGCTTAGGTCATAAGCGTAGACGCATTTTTGTCTGAAGCGGAGCGAAGCCGACCAGTCGCCGCCGGTGGCCCCGATCGGCGCCGGCGCGACTTGGATAATCTCACCAAGGCGCTGCCGACCTACTGATGAGCCATGGGGTCATCGAAGATGCTTGCGGGTCGTGTCCTCGAATTCTCGCTGGGACGCCGACATCGCCTCCGGCCGCATCTCCGTCAACGTCACCGCGGCGAACTAGCTCTCGCACATCAAGCGGGCGCTGCTCGCGCGCGGTGAGGTGAGGCGCTGCACGAGGCCCGAAAAACGGTTCAAACATCGCTGCGCTGGCAGCAACATTGCTATCGCCGGCCCTTCCCTTGTCCGGCCCCGTTCCCCGGTCCGATCCCATTCCCGGGTCCGGCCCCATTCCCAGGTCCGGCCCCATTCCCAGGTCCGGCGCCAGACGCTTGGCTATCACTTGAGCTGCTGGCTGAGGCACCACCCTGCCCGTAACCAAGTTGCGCATCGCTGCGCAGTTTGTGAACGCAACCGTCACGCGGGTCCGGCGGCATCACCCTCCGGTGCGCGCACTGAGAGGAAGCATCGCTGCCGAACGCTTCACCCTGTTTGCCCTGGGCCATTGCCAGACCTGCATAACTACCCACGGAACCGAGTACCACAACAGTGAGGACTATCTTGATCATATGCCCACCTCCATTCGGGCGCAGCACAAGGGCACCGAATCGGCGGTGAACTAACCGGGTGCCTGTTTTCCGGCGACTTTGAAATAGTCTCGGCTCCAGGCGCTGTCCCCTGGGAGATCACCACCCACCGCGCACCCGGTAAGGGAGAGCACGATAAGAGCAGGGCCGATAATCTTCTTCATTGTCGTATGTCCCCCTCATTTGAGCCCGCCCGATGGCAATACAACCGAACATTTGGGTCGAATGTTTGACACAGGCTAGGCAATCGGAGCTTGAAGCGTGCTTTCGGGCGGGGTGCTGAATGCCACCCGTCGTCCTCAGCGAGCACTGGGATCGCTCAGTCGACAACATCAGTTCGTTGAGCCGTGCCTCCACTTGCCTGTCTTGTTCGGAGACGCCCTCGCCTTCCGGGATCGCCGCGCAAAGCTTTGCGGTCATTTCGCTCGGAACAGCCAGGCCAGCAGCCCAAGAACATCCACGCCCCCGCCCCGCACGATTGCAAGCGGCGCCTTCGGATCAAGGATTGGGCCACCATTGGCGCCATCGTCTCTGCAAACTGCGCCGGTTCAAGAAAAGGGCTGGCGCGCGAAGTGTTGGGGACGGCAGAGGTAGCAGGCTCAAGCACCTGCCTTGTGACGCGAGCGCTCATCGAGCCGCCTGCTGCTCAGCAATACACTGCGCTTAATTGCGATCTCCACAGGGTCCTGTGCGGTAGGGAGGGGTCGCGGATGGGAAATCTTCGCGAGCGCCTCGACGCTGTGGTGATCGTTGGGTGCGAGCGCGCCGACATGGAACTCCTCGATCACGAGCTGATTGCGCTGTTCGGCGACTAGGCTAGCCGAGAAGGAGCGACCGCGTTCGGACTTGTTTAAGAAGTTTGCCGAACGCGGTCCAAGGTCGCAGAACTCTGCCCTGATCAAGCAAGTGAGGCTGGCCGGGCTCTGTCTGTGTCGCCGGGTGATGCTCCAATGCCTGAATGAATCGCGCCCTGACCATCCCTCTGTCGGGCGGCCCATTCATGACCGGCTTTCCTGATCACGACCGGTAAATGGCGGCCCTCAGACAATCTTTCGATGCCCACTTCGGGGGAGACATGTGGGGCACACAAATGCAACCGCGGAGCGCGAATATGGTCGGCGCACAAACCCTTTGCCGCCGGGCCCCGCATACTCAACAATTGAGAAATCCCACCGCGTCCGAGCCAGCGGCTTTCAACTTGACTGCGGGTTCGTGGATGGCGCGAAGCATCGCCGCTGCGCGTGGTATTCGGTCGTTTCTTCGCGCCGAGCCAAGCCGCGGTCTTGCCGCGCTCCCTTGGCCCTTAGCGGGGTCTTTGCGGAAGCCAGCTTGGCAGCTAGGGGTTGGCCGAGAATCTAAATGTTTCCCTAGAGAGCACATCGGACCTTTAGGGGCTACCGCTTCGGAGACGCGCAGGCCAGCCTCAATTCGGCGATTTCCAGCGCCAGGATCGCCACGTGCTTGCG
>DATMZT010000104.1:0-20314 GCA_035573335.1 Hyphomicrobiaceae bacterium
CACTCCCCTGCCGACGCTTCGCCATTGCTGACGCACGGCTCGGGGCCGATGTGGTTCGCTACTCCTTCATCGCGGCGGACTCTCACCACCTACTCCTTGCCGGTTTAACCGGCGCACTGAACGCTTCAAGTTGAGCCTCGCAGCTAGCCCTTGCATCACTCGGGGTCGGGGCGGCTGGCTAGGCCTTACCCCGTGGAAGACTCTCACCTCCTAACCTTTGCCAGCTTGTCCTGGCGCACTCTCGTCTGGGTCAGTCGCGACGCGCGCCAGTCATCTGACGGAAGATGTCATTGAGAAGGAGACGTAGAGCCAAGCGTGAACGCCATCCACCGAACGGAGAAGAGCGAAATCTTACCAGCAACCAGTCGTGCCGACGCGATACACCTATGAGCGGACATGGTCGGTGGCGACCTACCTGTCGCCGATCCCAGCGTCGGCGATGTCGGCTTTTGTATAACCTTGACCGAACCACACTCGACCAAGCCCGCCCTGCTCTGGCCGCACTCGGGGTGGCTCGGGATATTGCTCCGTTCTCGCTAAGCGTCGACAGTTGGGCGTCGACACTTCGAGTGCCAGTGGTATTCCGAAGTGTCGACGACCGGTCCTGCCGCGCCACCTGGCAGGTGTGATGACGCACAGAATCTTTCGCAAAATTTGATGGAAAATCTGGCTGCTCCCGCTCATGGAGCTAACCAACTAAACCTCAAAAGAGCCGCAGGGACGGATCGCAGAGTGGGAGGTCAACGCGGCCTACGGGCCTCCTAATGCGCAGCTTATCCACACACCGTACGCCGCAGCGTGCTCGATGTCTCAACTATCTTGCGGGGTTGTTCACGCACTTTGTTTCAACTCTACGTCCAATAACGTTACGCAGCGGCTACTCCGTACACCCACAATCACATCGGTGAGCATCAACAACGCCTTGGCCGTGTCTTTCTCGTCAAGCGCCACGAGGTTTTGAGTCTCGCAATGGCGCTTATACGCGTCCCAGAATGCGGCAAACGTAGTCTCAGCGCCGAGGTGGTGCCGTAGCGCATGCACGGCGAACTTGTGCACGCTCGCCATGTCTGTTTCTGTCATGGTTCGTCCCCTCGAGTGAACGCTTGCACTCATGCAACGCACTTACGCCACTGACAGTTGCACGTCCGCCAAGAACCGTTTCCGGCCTTTCCGTTGGATCGTAATGCCGCATTCACGGCATAGCTCATTGGTCTGCGCGACCGCTTCAGCCGGCGTCCAATGCGCGCATTCTCGGCGGTGCAGCGCTCGCGGTATGCCAAATAAAAATCATCAAACTCGATTGCAGCCCCACTTTGCCGCTTCAATGCGCCGGCGGCAAATTCAATCAGGCTGATTACGGGCGGATTATTGTTGACAACCAAGCGCGGCGGTTCGGCGCACGTTGAATATTTACGACGCGCACTGCACACACTAACGCATTGACCCTGTCAAGCACGTCAATTGCAGAAAAGTAATGGGGAAAAAGAGTTAATCAGTGCTTTGACCGCAACAATTATGCTCGAAGGCTAGTTCCGCTTGATCCTTCGAGGCAGCCCATCAACGCGTCCGCGCGCTCCATGAGCAGGCCGTGCATGCGGTCGGTCACCACAGCAAGATGCGACACCGCGTCGACAGGATTGGCCCCGCGCGCAGTCGCTTTCTTCGCAGCCGTCGGCATATCGAAAACCTCCACTAACTCTTGTCCTGGCCGGGACCGTAGGTGATTCGCGACGGCAACGGGCCGGGTATCCGCGCTTTCCCTGGTGACCTGTATTGCTCGATTTGGGCGGGCCAGTGCAATACTCACCGCCAGCGGCCGGTTATCTCACCCGGTGTCCTACCCCTCGCCACCTTCTAAGCGCCGTTTTAGGCGACCCCCGTACCAGAAATTTGGGCACTCTAGCCGGGCAGTGCGGCGCAGCGGGATGGCGCAAGTCTTAGGTCGATGATTTGCGTTCGGTCGCAGCCAACCCAATCGAAGTCCCCCTTGCTCAGCACACGGCATGGCTTAAAAAAGGGAACTGGGCCGTCGAACTCGCTGGGTACGATGCGACCTGACGCTGAACGCAACGTCTTGCCGGCTGGTGCGATGCTCCGAGGCCTCTCGCGCGTGCGAGCCGCCGCATATGTCGGCGTCTGTCCAACGACCAGGGATAAGCTGATGCCGCAGCCCATACGTATCTATGGGCGCATTGTTTGGGACATCCGAAAGCTCGATGATGCCTTTGCGGCGCCCGACAAGAATGAGGCAAGCGACAATCCTTGGGAGAATATGTCGCTATGATGGGGAAGTTCAGCGTAAATCGTTACGGTCTTATTTACACGTCGTTCCGCAGATCAATCGCCATGGCAAAGAGCGCTACTATTTTCGGCCGGGCCATGGATTGCGCGTACGCACCCACGAGACATTTGGCACGGAAGAATTTGACCGACGGTATCACAAGTTGATGCGCCAGCACGCCACTCAGACACTCAGGCGGAAACCAGCACGCGGTACGGCAGCACCAAACACCTTGCGATGGCTCGGCACCCAATACACGACATCGGCGGGGTTCGGACAATTAGACCCGCGCACACAGCACGTCACTAAGCTAATCTTGGAAAGCATCTACGTCGAGCCAATCGCGCCCGGCGCCAAGGAGGTGTTCGGGGACTGCCCGCTCACCGAATTTGGGGCCAAAGCCGTCGACATCGTCCGCGACCGGAAGAAGGACACACCAGACGCCGCGAATAACCGGGTGAAGCGTCTGCGCGCGATGTTCAAATGGGCGATGCCGCCTGAAAATGCGCACGTCGGCATCACGACGAACCCGGCGCGCGATGTTGCCAAACTAAAACCTAAGCGCAAGGGCGGCTTCCCCCGATGGAAGCCGGAGCATCTCGACAAGTTCGAGGCGCGCCATCACATCGGCTGCAAGGCGCGTCTCGCGTTGGCGCTGCTGATGTTCACGGGCGCTCGTCGATCCGACGTTGTGCGCCTCGGCCCACCAATGGTGCAAGACGGCGCGCTGACGTGGGTGCCGCATAAAGGACGCAACCGCGAGGAGCCGGTGGAGGTGAGTATCCCAATTATCCCGGATCTGCGTGCCATCATCGATGCCACGCCCGTGGTGGGCGCCACCACTTACCTGGTCACACAGTATGGACGCGCATTCACCGCCGCAGGGTTCGGCAACAAGATGGCGGAGTGGTGCAACCAGGCTGGGTTGCCTTGCCTCAATTCACACGGCGTGCGCAAGGCAGCGGCCACCAGGATGGTTGAACGCGGAGCCAGCACGCACACCCTTATGGCGACGTTCGGCTGGCTCGATATCAAGCAGGCGGAACGCTATACGCACGATGCGGAGCGCAAGCGATTGACGCGTGAACACGCGCACCTGTTGGGAACAAATGCAGACAAAAAATCCCTCACCTTGGAACCCAAAAAGGTGGGTGAGGGATAAAAACCTGACCAAAATCAATCGGAAAAGTTACGGATGGTGCCCCAGGAGGGACTCGAACCCCCACACCCTTGCGAGTACCAGATTTTGAGTCTGGCGCGTCTACCGGTTCCGCCACTGGGGCCCGCTGGGGTCCACGAGGGCCCATTGGGGCTTTGGCCCGTCGTTTCGCCCGCCCGGCAGGGCCAAGCGGGCAAACGCCAAGCCGGATCGTGATGTAGCGCGCCGCTCCAAGGGCGCGCAAGGGCTTGGGCGCCCCTGCTTCGCACGCTTTAGGTTGCTGGCGGCGCTCGGGCCAGCCGCGCGCCGCTCTCGCCGGGCGAGCTATTTCGCCTTCTCGTAGGGGTAAATTAAATCCCCGTTCTTCAAATCATCCGGCGTCAGCACGGTCTGATAGGACATGCCGCGATACACATCGAGGCCGTCCCCCTGCTTGATGCCGTGATACTGCACCTGCAACATCCGCCCCTCGGCCCACTCGCCATTGTCGGCGAACTTGATGTTGCCGTGGATGGTCTTGAAGGTGGTCTTCTTGATGTATTCGGCAAGCTTGTCGTCGTTCAGCGTGTTGGCCCCTTGCACGGCAGCACCCAGCACCTGGATGTAGGCATAACCCCAACCGCCCAGGTAGTAGCCGAGCGGATCGACGCCCTCGGCCTTGGCCCGGTCTTGGTACTTCTTGAAGAATTCCTCGGTGCCCTCATAGATCATCTTCTTGTCGGGCACCCAGGTTTCATAGTTCACGAAGCCGTTGAGGAGGGGCCCGAGTTGGGTCTTGAACACGGTTGCCTGCAACCCAACCATGGCGCCGCCGATCAGCTTGGGCCGATAGTTGAGCTCGTTCACCGCTTTCACCATGCCGACCGAGTCGAGCGGATATGAACAAATCGTAACGATGTCCGGATTGGCCGCCTGGATCGCGCGAACGATGGGGGCGAAATCGGTGGTCGTCGGCGGATAGGTCTTGTCGTAGACGATCTTGAGATTGTGCGCCTTGATGTTGGTGCGCGCCCCTTCACAGGCGTTGCGCGAGAACTCCTGGTCGGCCGCGATCAGCGCCACCGTCTCCGGTTTGGGTTTCTGCTGAGCGCCGACGTCGAAAAAGCCCTTGGTGAAGGACGGCTTCGTGTCCTGGCCGGTGGGAATCATGGCGAAGAACTTCGGATAGTTGAACTCCGTGTTCACCGCCAGGCCAAACAGGATGATGAAGGTCTTGCCCTTCTGCATGATGACCGGCATCGCCGGCGCGGCCATCGCCGTGGCGTAGGGGCCGAGCACCAGCTCCACCTTGTCGACGTCGAGCAGCTTTGTGTAGATGCCCGGCACCGTCGATGAATTCGACTGGTCGTCATAAAAGACGAGCTTGACGGGCCTGCCGAGCAGGCCGCCCTTGGCGTTGGTCTCCTCCTCCCAGATTTTCATGCCGAGCAGCGCCTGCTTGCCGTTGGCGGCCAGCGGGCCCGTCAGCGCCATGGAGAACCCGATTTTGATGGGCTCCTGCGCCTGCGCTAGGCCGAACGGGCCGATCATCGCGGCCAATGCCATCGCGGCGCCGGCAACACCGCCTAGCCGCCATCTTCTCCTTCGCCTGATCATTTTGCTTCCTCCCAAAGTGTCAGTTCGAATTGGCCGCCACTGTAATGGAGAAGTTGAGCCGAGGCCAAGGGTGGGCTGCCGACCGGCGCGGCGGCACCGCCAGCGGCGAGCCGAAAAGGCGCGAAATGGTGGCCCACGCTGAGGCAACGTGTCGTACCGGGGGCGGCGCCCGCCTTCGCCCAACGCCGCCGGCGCGGGGTGGGACGCCGCCCGCTCGCGGTCCCTCGCTGAGCGCTGTCGGCACCGGTGCGCCGCCGTCAAGCCCGGAAAGGGTGACCATTCAACCCCTTGACAGAAGGGAGCAGAGTCTGGTCAAGGTCGCCACGCAGCGCGTCGGGGGCTGTGCCCGCCTGGATGGCTGCCACACCCATTTCTAGCCAAAGTGTCAGGCTATCGGCCACGCGCAGGCCTTTAGAAAAATGTGGGGTTGCGGTCCGCACCAATACTGGGGAGTGAAGCTGATGGCGGTCCTGATCGAGGCGCGCGATTTGCGCAAACGCTTTGGTGCAATCAATGCGGTCGATGGCATCTCGCTCGAGGTCGCCAAGGGCGAAGTGCTAGGCTTTCTCGGCCCCAACGGCGCCGGCAAATCCACGACCATGAAAATGCTCACCGGCTTCCTGGAGCCCGATTCCGGCAGCGCCTACATCGGCGGCATCAGCGTCGCCGACCAGCCGATCGCGGCAAAGACGAAATTGGGCTACATGCCCGAAGGCGCGCCGGCCTACGGCGACATGGACACCCGCGGCTTCCTGCGCTTCATCGCCGAGATTCGCGGCTTCGATGGCGCCGAGGCCGGGCGCCGCGTGCAAGCGGCGGTGGAAAAGGCCGCACTCGAATCGGTCCTTGAGCAGAAAATCGATACGCTCTCGAAGGGCTACAAGCGCCGGGTCGGCATGGCGCAGGCCATCCTGCACGATCCGCAAGTGCTGATCATGGACGAACCGACCGACGGGCTCGACCCCAACCAAAAGCACCATGTGCGCAAACTCATCGCCGATATGGCCAAAGACAAGGCCATCATCGTCTCCACGCACATTCTCGAAGAGGTGGAGGCGGTCTGCTCGCGCGCGGTCATTATCAACAAAGGCAGGATTGTTGCCGACGGCACCGCCGAATCCTTGATGCGCCGCCTGTCCTATCACGGCACCATCGCCATGCACGTGCCATCGAGCCGCGCCGACGCCGTAAAGAAGGCGTTGCTGGAGTTTGCCGCCATTCAAAGCGTGGAAACGGTCAGTGCCAGCAACGGCAAGGTCCGCCTGCAGGCCGCGCCGCGCGACGGCGCACCCGCCGCACCACAACTGGCCGCCCTCATTCGCACGCGGTTGATCGAGGTGGAAGAAGTGGTGGTGCAGCGCGGCAGTCTCGACGAAGTCTTTCGCGAAATCACCACCTCCGACGATGGAGCACACCATGGCTGAGCTCTTTCGCAAAACCTGGGCGATCACCAAGCGCGAATTCTGCGCCTATTTCAGTACGCCGCTAGCCACGGTGTTTCTCATCATCTTCGTGGCGCTGACGGGGGCCTTTGCCTTCTACGTCGGGGGCTTTTTCGAGCGCGGGCAGGCCGATTTGGCGCCGTTTTTCCAATATCATCCCTGGCTCTACCTGCTGTTGGTCCCCGCCGTTGCCATGCGGCTGTGGGCCGAGGAGCGCAAATCCGGCACCATCGAGTTGCTGATGACGCTGCCGATTTCTCCCTGGGAGGCGATCCTGGGCAAGTTCTTCGCCGCCTGGGCCTTCATCGGCGTGGCATTGTTCGCAACGGTGCCGATGTGGATCACCGTCAATGTGCTGGGCGACCCCGACAACGGCGTCATCTTTGCCAGCTACCTCGGTAGCTTCCTGATGGCGGGGGCCTTCCTGGCCATCGGTTCGTGCATCTCAGCCCTGACCAAGAACCAGGTCATCGCCTTCATTATTGCAGCAACGATCTGTTTTCTGCTGGTGATGAGCGGTCTCGAGCTGGTGCTCGGCAGCTTGCGCACCTGGGCGCCGGAGTTCTTGCTCTCGGCGATCTCCTCGCTGAGCTTCCTGTCGCACTTCGACCGCATCACCAAGGGCGTCGTGCAGCTCTCCAGTATCGTCTTCTACGTCTCGCTCATCGTCTTCGCCCTGTTCGCCAATAGGGTGATTGTCGAAATGAAAAAAGCTGACTGAGGTCGCTCCATGCAGCCAATCCTCGCCCATGTGCGTGCCGCCTTCGACCGCTTGACGGCCTACGTCGGCCACCTTCCCCGCCATACCTTGGCCTGGATCGGCCTTGTCCTTGGCGCCATTATTCTACTCTCGGTCAATCTGTTCGCCGCCACCGCCTTCCGCTCGGTGAAGGCCGATCTGACCCAGCAGCGGCTATTTACCATCTCGGATGGTACGCGCGCGGTGCTGCGCAACATCGATGAGCCGGTTAGCCTACGGCTCTACTTTTCTAAGCGCCTGGGCGAGGCCGCCCCTTCCTATGCGCGCTATTTCGAGCGGGTGCGCTCGCTGCTCGAGCAGTACCGTGACATCTCGCGGGGTCAGCTCGAAATCGCCGTGTTCGACCCCGAGCCGTTCTCCGATGCGGAGGATCGTGCCGTCGCCGCCGGCCTGCGCGGCATTCGCCTCAATACCGAAGGCGAAACCGGTTACTTCGGACTGACCGGCAATAACTCGACCGATAACGACGCCTCGATCGCATTCTTCAGCAACGACCGCGAACCCTTTCTCGAATACGACGTCACCAAGCTGATTTATAACTTGGCCAATCCGAAAAAGCGCGTGGTGGGGCTGATGACCGGCTTGCCGCTCGACGGCGGCATGGCACCGATGGCGATGATGGGCGGCGGCCGCCCGCAGCCACCGCAGATGGTGATGGAGCAAATCCGCGAGTTCTTCGAGGTCAAGTCGATCAACCAGGACGCCAAGGAAATTCCCGCTGAGGTCGACGTCTTGATGATCGCCCAGCCCGACAAGCTGACGCCGGAGGCCGCGCTCGCCGTCGACCAGTTCGTGCTCGGCGGCGGCAAGGCGCTCGTCTTTGTCGACCCCGTCGCGGAGCTGGGACGCATGGGCCCTATGGGCATGGGGCCCGGTACGCCGACCGCCGATTTCGTAAAGATCCTGAAGGCCTGGGGCGTGGACTTCGATGCAACCAAGACCGTCGGCGATATCGCCAGCGCGCGCCGCGTGCAGTTCGGCGGCGGGGCCCGGCCGGTTGTCACCGAATACGTCGCCTGGTTGACGCTCGACCGCTCGCGGCTCGATGAAAAAGACGTCCTGTCCGGTGGCATCGAACGCATCAACATGTCGACCCCGGGCTTCCTGAGCAAGGCCGAAGGCGCCAAGACGCAGATCGCGCCGCTCCTGCTGACGAGCGACAGGGCGATGCAAATCCCTGCCGACAAGTTCGCCGGCATGCCCGATCCGGTCGGCCTGCTGCGCGGCTACAAGCCCGAAGGCAAGCCCCTGATGCTTGCCGCCCGCATCACCGGCGAGGCCGATACCGCCTTTCCGGACGGCGTCGCCAAGCCGGCGGCCGCCAAGCCCGCCGATGCCTCCACGCCCGCCGCCGACGGCAAAGCCGAGCCCCCGAAGACCGAGCCGAAGGCCGAGGAGGCACCCGTGCTCGTCAAGCCGGCGCGCAGCAACGGGCGCATCAACGTGATCGTGGTTGCCGATACGGATCTTCTATCCGATCAGTTCTGGGTCGACACCCGCGAGTTCCTGGGCCAGCAGGTCGCGATCCCGAACGCCAGCAACGCTGCCTTCGTCGTCAATGCGCTCGACAACCTGTCGGGCTCGGACCAGCTCATCGGCTTGCGCGCACGCGGCGTCGAGGAGCGTCCCTTCAAGCTTGTCAACGAGCTGCGCCGCGATGCCGAGCAGCGCTATCGGGAGAAGGAACAACTGCTCACCAACAGGCTCAAGGACGTGCAGGGTCAGTTGGCCAAATTGGAAAGCGCCGGCGAGGCCGGCGCCACCATCCTGAGCGAAAGCGAGAAGCAGACGATCGAGAAGTTCCGCTCCGATATGCTTGCAACCCGCCGTGAGCTGCGCGAGGTCAAGCGCGCGCTGCGCGAGGACATCGACCGGCTCGACGGTTGGCTCAAGTTCACCAACATTGCCCTGGTGCCGATCTTGATCGGCTTCGGCGGGATCGGCTGGGCCGCCCTGCAGCGGCGACGACGCAATGGCGATGACAACAACAGCCGGTCGGGCGACGATCAGGGAGGAGCGGCATGAAACCCAGAACGATCGCGGAGCTTGCTCTGGTTGCCCTGGTGGCGCTCGTCGTCGCCGCCGCCACCTATATTGCGCAGAACCGCTGGTCGCAGGCGAAGGTCACGGGAGCACCGCTCTTTCCCAGCCTCGCCTCGCAAGGCCCGAAGATCGCGCGCATCGAGCTGCGCCAGGGCGACAAGAAGCTGGCGCTCGAGCGCAAAGAGCAAAGCTGGGTGCTGGCCGACCGCGGCGGCTATGCCGCCAAGCCCGAGGCAGTGCGCACGCTGCTGGTGCGGCTGGCCGAGGCGCAGCTGGTCGAGCCCAAGACCCGCAAGAGCGACCGCTTCGCCATGCTCGAGCTCGAAGATGCCGGCGCCAAGGACACCAAATCGCGCGAGGTGCGGCTGCTCGATCAACAGGGGGCGCTTATCGCCCAGGCCATCATCGGTAAAAAGCGCCTGGATGCGTTCGGCTCGAGTAAGGCTGGAACCTACGTGCGCTGGCCGGAAGACGCCCAGGCCTGGCTCGCCAATACCGACGTTGAGATCTCGGCCGGGGTCCGCGACTGGGTGCAGCCGACCCTGATCGATCAGGACGCCGCCAAAATCAAATCGGTAACGGTCGAGATTCCAAACGAGGCGCCGCTGCGGATCGAACGCGAAGCGGGCGATGCCGGTAAGCACAAGCTGGTGGCGATCCCCGAAGGCAAAAAGCTAAAGCAGGGCGGCGACGTCGATGCCGTCGTACGCGCCGTGGGCTCCCTCGAGTTCGAAGACGTCCGCAAGCTCGATCCGACGGCAGCCGGCGACGTCAGCAGCGCTCGCTTCGAGACCGATAGCGGCCTCGCCGTGACGCTGCGCCTGCGCAAGGATGGCGAGGATACCTGGGTCTCGTTAAGCGCCAGCGGCGACGGGGATGCAAAAAAGACGGCCGACGAGATCAGCAGCCGCAGCAAGGACTTTGAGTTCAAAATCGCCCCCTCGAAGGCAACGGCGATCCTGAAGCGGCCGGCCGACCTGTTCGAGGCAAGCTAAGCGTCCGCGATGGCGCCGCGGACCGCTAAGTGCCGCCGCGCGCGCCTTGCGGCGGCCCCCAAAAAAAGCTGGGCGCGCCCCGCGTGCGCGGTTATGTCGCCACGCGCGCCCGGGGTCCGCTCCATCCCCTCACCGTTGGCGCTCCGATCGCGGGCTCCCCAGCAAGGGCACCGAGCGTGGCCGCGTACTGGCGCGCCCATTCCTGGCTCCCGGCCGCATCCCGCCCCACCGCGGGCCCTGGCTCAGTCCCGGGCGGGACCGCCGCCGGCGGAGGAACACCGGCTGATCCCGACTTTGTGGCACAACATCCAGACCCGTCGGCGGACCGCCACATCCCCTGCACGCTCCCCGCCGCCGCCCCGACAGCGCCCGCCTCCGCCGCGCTGCCCATCGGCGCCCGCGCGCGACACCTGAGCGATCGCCGGCGCGGCACGGCCGCCGCCTGGCGCCCGTCGAGCCACCGGCGGCGGCGCGCCCCGAGCGCGTTTGAAATAGCGGGCGATTTGAGACATGCTGCCGCAACGGATGGGCAACACGACCCGACTGCTTTGGGAGAAACGTCAATGAAACCTCGGTGCGGGAGACTTGCCCTATTCGCAAGCGCGGCGTTGCTGGCGGTGGCGGTTGCGACCACCGGCGCCGCCGCCGAGACCCCAAAAAAGGGCGGCATCTTGAAGTTCGTCGTCCCCGACGAGCCGCCGAGCTTTGATGGCCACCGCGAGACCACCTTCGCCCTCATTCATCCGATCGCCCCGTTCTATAGCGTCCTCATCCGGGTCGATCCGCAAAACCCCGCCTCGACCACGGATTTCGTGTGCGACGTGTGCACCGAAATGCCCAAGCCGACCGATGACGGCAAAACCTTCAGCTTCAAGATCCGCAAGGGCCTCAAGTTTCACGACGGCTCGGACCTGACGGCAAAAGACGTCAACGCCTCGTTTCAGCACATCATCTTCCCGCCCGATGGCGTGCAAAGCCCGCGCAAGGAACAATTTCAGATGGTCGAGAGCGTGTCGGCTCCCGACGACGAAACCTTCGTCATGAAACTCAAGTATCCGTCGGGGGCGTTCTTGCCGGCGCTGGCATCGCCCTTTCACTTTATTTATTCCAAGGCCGTCCTGGACAAGGACCCGCATTGGTTCGAACAAAACGTGATGGGCTCGGGCCCGTTCGTGTTCGAGGCGCGCGAGGCCGGCGCGGCGGTCCGCGGCAAGCGCAATCCGAACTACTATCACGCCGGCCTGCCTTATCTCGACGGCTTCGAGGCGATCTTTGCCAAGACGCAGTCGCTGCGCGTGCAGGCCATCCGCGGCGACCAGGCGGCCATGGAATTTCGCGGCCTGCCGCCTAAGAGCCGCGACGATCTCGTTGCCGCCCTTGGCAAGGACATCACGGTGCAGGAAAGCGACTGGAACTGCCTGCTGATCGTCACACCGAATAGCCGCAAGAAGCCCTTCGACGACAAACGCGTGCGCAAGGCCCTGACCCTGGCGCTGGACCGCTGGGGCGGCTCACGCGACCTTTCCAAGATCGCCGTCGTCAAGTCCGTGGGCGGCATCGTCTTCCCGAGCCACCCATTGGCGGCGACGAAAGAGGAATTGGCGCAGCTCGCGGGCTACTCCGCCGACGTCAAGGCCGCGCGCGAAGAAGCCAAGCGCCTGCTGAAGGAGGCGGGGGTGTCCGACCTCAAGTTCACGCTGGCAAACCGCGCCGTCGACCAGCCCTACACCATCGTCGGCACCTGGCTGATCGACCAATGGAAGCAGGTGGGCATCGGCGTCGAGCAGAAGGTGGAGCCGACGGCGCCCTTCTATGCCACCCTGGAAAACGGCGCCTTCGATGTTGCCCTCGAGTTCAACTGTCAATCGGTGGTCAATCCGCTGGGTGACACCTCGAAGTTCCTGCCCAATGCCGGCGACCAGTACGGCGGCTTCAAGGATCCGGAATTGAGCAAGCTCTACGATGCCATGAACAGGACCGGCGACGTGGCCGAGCAAAGACGATTGATGCGCGCCTATGAGAAGCGCGTGATCGATGAGGAGGTCTATAACTTCATCACCTTCTGGTGGTATCGCATCATCCCCCATCGCTCCTACGTCAAAGGTTGGAAGATTTCGCCCAGCCACTATCTGAACCAGGACTTGTCGATGGTCTGGCTCGACAAGTAGCTGGCCTGGCGACGCCGCTGCCGGCCTCGGCCCGCCAGCCAGGGGCCGGGACGGCGGCGCGGAAGTCCCGAGCCCATGTACTTTTATGTTTTCAAGCGCCTGACGCTGATGATCCCGACGCTGCTCGGAGCGGCGGCGCTGGTGTTCTTCCTCATGCGCCTGATCCCGGGGGACATCTGCACCCTGCGGCTGGCGACGGGCGGCGGCAGCATCAATCCTGGGGTGGTGAAGGCCTGTCGCCTGGAACTCGGCATGGACCAGCCGATGCTGCTGCAGTTCTGGCTCTTCATCAAAGGCCTCATCACCTTCGACTTCGGCCGCTCGATGTGGACCGGGCGGCCGATCGTCGAGGAGGTGGCGCTGCGCTTCCAGCTTTCTTTGCAGGTCGCCATCATGGCCACGCTGACCGCAGTGCTGATCGCCATCCCGCTCGGCACCATCTCGGCGGTCAAGCAGAATTCCTGGATCGACTATCTGGTGCGCGCCTTCTCGATCGCCGGCGTCGCCATGCCGTCGTTCTGGCTCGGCATCCTCATCATTTTGGCAATTCTCATCGTCTCCAAGGCCCTGTTCGGCTCACCCTGGATGCCACCCATCAAGTACGTCCCGATCTGGGTCGACCCCGTCTATAACCTGTCGATGTTGATCTGGCCGGCGCTGGCGACCGGCTACCGCTATTCGGCGGTGGCCACGCGCATGACGCGCTCGGCCATGCTCGAGGTGCTGCGCGAGGACTACGTGCGCACCGCGCGCGCCAAGGGCCTGTTCCGCTCCCTGATCGTGCGCCGGCACGCGCTGCGCAACGCGCTGCTCCCGGTCGTCACCATCATCGGCATCGAGTTTGCCTTCCTGATGGGCGGGCTGGTCGTCACGGAGCAGGTCTTTAACCTCAACGGCCTCGGCAAGTTGTTCGTGGAAGCCGTCTCCAACCAGGACTACACCATGACGCAAGCGCTGGTGATGCTGGTGGTGACCATCTTCGCCTTCACCAATCTCATCGTCGACGTAATCTACGCGTGGCTCGACCCGCGCATCCGCTACCGCAGGTAAGACGGCCCACTATGGCAACGATTTCGCATCCAGGCGGCGGCGCAGCAATCGAGCAGGCGCCGCCGCGTCCCTCGCGCTGGCAGCTGCTGGGGCGCTTCTGCGCGCAAAACCCCCTGGGCGCCGGGGGTGGGCTGGTCGTCCTGGTGATGATGGTGATGGCGATCTTTGCCGAAGAGATCACGCGTTTTGATCCAACGGCAAACAATTTTGGAGACATGCTGACCGCGCCCAACCTGGAATACTGGTTGGGCACCGATCAGTTCGGGCGCGATCTTTACACGCGCATCGTGTTCGGCGCCCGCACGGCGCTGCTGGTCGGGTTCGTGTCGGCCTTTGCCGGCGCCACCATGGGCCTGATCTTGGGCGTCGCCAGCGCCTATTTTGGCGGCCTGTTCGACCTCATCTTCCAGCGGGTGATGGACGTCGTGATGGCCTTTCCGCTCGTCATCCTGGCGCTGGCGGTGGTGTCGATCTTCGGCACCGGTGCGCAGAACGTCATTGTCGCCATCACCATTCCCTTCATCCCGCGCTGCGCCCGGGTCGTGCGATCGAGCGCGCTCGCGGTCCGCGAGACGCCCTTCATCGATGCGGCCCGCGCCTGCGGCTTTAGCCACACCCGCATTGTGCTGCGTCACATGGTGCCCAACGTGATGGCGCCCTATATCATCATGATGACGGCGGCGGTCGGCCAGGCGATCCTGATCGAAGCCTCCCTGTCGTTCCTCGGTCTCGGCGTGCAGGAGCCGACGCCCGCCTGGGGCTTGATGCTGCGCGGCGGCGCCCAAGAGTATGCGGAAAGCGCGCCATGGGTGGCGATCTATCCCGGGATCGCCATCTCGCTTGCCGTGTTCGGCTTCAATTTGTTCGGTGATGCTCTGCGCGACTGGCTCGACCCGAAGCTGAAGGTTTAAAGCTTGCTGCTGGCGGGCCGGGAACGAACGTGCTCGAATGCCCCTCGCGACACCGGCGAACGCCAAGCGAACAGCAGCAGGGGAGAGCGTCCAATGCACGGGGCAGGCCAAGAAATTCTCTACGCCGTTCGAGACCGCGTCGCCACCATCACGCTCAACCGCCCGGACCGCCTCAATGCCTACACGCAAGCGATGGGCGAGGAACTGCGCTCAGCCCTCACGCACGCCGACGCCGACGACCAGGTGCGGGCCATTGTCCTGACCGGAGCCGGTCGCGGCTTTTGCGCCGGCGCCGACATGGCGCGCCTCGCCGCCGCCGCTGCCGGCAAGATGACGCTGAAGGTGGAGCAGGCCGCACCGACCGAAGGTTTGGCCGCCAATTTTGCCCAGCGCAACAGCTACCTCCTTGCCTTGCGCAAACCGCTGATCGCCGGCATCAACGGCGCCGTGGCCGGCATCGGCCTGGTGCTCACGCTCTATTGCGATATCCGCTACATGGCCGCCGGGGCCAAGCTCACCACCGCCTTTGCGCGCCGCGGGCTGATCGCCGAGCACGGCAGCTCCTGGCTGCTGCCGCGGCTGATCGGCCCCATGCACGCGCTTGACCTGCTGCTGTCGGCGCGGGTGCTCGAGGCGGAAGAGGCCGAGCGCATGGGCCTGGTGCACGTGTTGCCGGCGGAGGACTTCGCGGCGGGCGTGCAACAGCGCGCCGCCCAGATCGCCAATCTGTCCTCACCCCGATCGGTCCGCATCATCAAGCGGCAGGTCTACGAAGGGCTGTTCCAATCCCTTGCCGAGGCCACGGCCGTCGCCAACCGCGAACAGGAAGTGTGCCGCGAAACCGAGGACTTCCGCGAGGGCGTGGCACACTATCTGGAAAAGCGCCCGCCGGATTTCAGCGGCCGCTGACACCACATGAAAAAAGCAACGGACTGAGCCAAGGGTCGGAAAGATGCTACCTTTGACGGGCGTGAAGGTCGTCGAGATCGCCAACAACATCGCCGGCCCCTACGCCGGCTACATCCTGGCCATGCTCGGCGCCGAGGTGCTGAAGGTCGAGCGCCCCGAAGGCGATGACGCGCGCGGCTGGGGTCCGCCCTTCTGGCTCGATACCTCGGCGACCTACCACGCCCTCAACCTCAATAAGCGCGGCATCACGCTCAACCTCAAGGAGGCCGACGCCATCGCCTGGCTCAAGGGTTACCTGGCAGCTAGCGACGTGCTGCTGCACAACCTGCGCCCCGGCGTGATGGAGGATCTGGGTCTCGGCAGCGCCGCCATGACCGCGCTCAATCCGCGTCTCGTCTACTGCAATCTGTCGGCCTTCGGCGCGGCCGGCCCCATGCAGAAAAACCCCGGCTACGAGCCGATGGTGCAGGCCTTCGCCGGACTGTTTTCCATCAACGGCTATCCCGATCGGCCCGGCGTGCGTATCGGCACCTCCGTCCTCGATCTCGGCACCGGCGTGTGGACGGCGCTTGGTTGCATCGGCGGCCTGTTGCAGCGCGAAAAGTCGGGCCAAGGTTGCGTCGTCGATACCTCCTTGTTCGAGACCGCGCTCGGGCTCCTCACCGTTCACTTTGCCCGCTACCAGGCGAGCGGGCGGCTGCCCGAGCGACATCCAACCGGCAGCCTCGGGGTCGTGATCTTCGAGGGCTTCGAGACCGCCGACGGCCAGGTGATCGTCGCGGCGGCCAACGATCGCTTGTTCGCCAAGCTCTGCAACGAGCTCGGCCACCCCGAGTGGATCAACGACCCGCGCTACAAGACCAATGCCCAACGCATCGCCAACAAGGCCACACTGATCGGGGCGGTTGCCGACATCTTGCGGCAAAAGACCTGCGCGGAATGGGTCGAGCGCCTCGAGAAGGTGGGCGTCCCCTGCGCCCCGATCAATGACATGAGCGTGATGAAGGACCACCCGCAGACCAAGGCCCTCGACATCCTGCAGCCCGTCCCCGAGCTCGATCTGGCGCTGATCAGCCTGCCGTTGGCGTTTGACGGCGCGCGCCCGCGCATTAACACCCGCGCTCCCAGGCTTGGCCAGCACAACGCCGCCCTGCCGGGGATGCCGAGGCCAAAGGGCTAAGCACGCCCGCTCGCCTTAATAGGCGCGTTGACCGGAGGAGGAGGCGTCCCCGCACGGCACCACCGCCATGTTGCGGCGGTCATTGGACCAACACATCCCCGCGCCACCCTCCTTCTTGCGCTTGGGGGCGGTGGTCTCCACCACCTGCGGCTTGCGGCGCGCCGGCGCCGCCTTGGCAACGCACTTGCCGTCGCGCTCCATCTCGCCGGCACCGCAGATCAAGGCGCAAACGCGGGTGTGCTGGCCGGCCACGGCCTGGAGCGCCTCCTGCGAGGCCTCGCGCGCAAGCTTAACCTTGGTCTGCCGCGCGAACTCGTCCAGCGCCTCCTCGGCCTTGCGGCCCCAGTTGCCGTCGACGGGACCAGGATCGCAGCCAACCCGCTTCAGTTCCGTCTGCAGGGCACGCGCGAGCGCGCGCGGATCCTTGCTGACGGGAGCCGGCGCGGGCGCGCTGGATGTGGCGCTGCCGCTGGACCCCGCATCCGGGGGGGTACCGGGAGCGCGGCTCCCCTTGTCCGCTTCCTCCATCAACACGCGCGCCAGCCCGGCAAACGTTCCCTTGGGGAAGCGATCGAGATAGGTCTTCAATATGGCCGGGGATTTGCTGTCCTTGACCGCATCCCAAAGGGCGATTTCCATCTCCTTGTCATAGTTGCGTCCCGACGGGGCGGCCGGGACGGCGTGCGCAGGCTCGGGCGGCGGCGCCGGCGCATCGCGAAAGTACACCTGGCCCGTGAGCGAGGTGTGCTCCCAGGGCACTTGCGTGCCGTTGGTGACCCGCAAGACATCGTTGCGCACATCGACCAGGATGCCGCTTACGTCCTTGTTGGAGCTCTCCATGTGCTTGAGGAGCGCGCCGGCATAGGGCGAATTGCGGCCGACCCCGTCGGCGGCAACGTTACCGGGCTGGGTGGAGAACCCGATCAGGGTGCCGATCCCGGTCTTGACCTCGGCGAGGCCCGTGCCGATGGTGATGGCGCGGGTGCCCATCGTGCGCGCCAGGTTGCGCGCCAGCGGATTGTCGCGGCAGGCATCGAGCAAGACCAGGCTGGTCTTGGCTTCACGCTCCATCTGCTTGAGCACGAGCGAGAGCGGTAACGTCTCGAAATCGACGTCGCCTTCGCTCGCCAGGCGCGCGTCGACGGGAATGAGATGGTTCTGCCCGCCGACCTGGATGCCGTGCCCGGCGTAGAAAAACAGGGCCACGTCCGCCCCCTCCAGCGACAGGCCGAACTGGCGGATGGCGCGCTCCATGGCCCGCTTGTCGAGATCGCGCCCATCGGTCACCTGGAAGCCCAGCCGCGCCAGCGCCGCCGTCACATCGGCGGCATCGTTGCTGGGGTTGCGCAATTCGCCGGTGTTTTGATAGGCCGAGTTGCCGATCACCAGCGCCACGCGCTTCTCGGCGTGAGCCGCGCTCGACGGCCAAAGCGCCATCAGGGCGCAAACGAAGACGATGATCCGCGTCATGGTTGATCCCCGCTCAGTTGATCCCCGCTCACAACTGTGACACGCCATTATAGACGGTCACGATGACCAAAGTGCGTCCGTGCTGGCCTAAAGTGCGCCCACGCCAAGCAAAGTGTGTCCGAGTTCAGCCGTGCACCTTGGCGCTGGCGTTATACCAACGATAGATCTCGGCGCCGTTCCAATTGAGGACGCCCGCAAACTGGGCCATGTGCTCATAGACTTGCTCTAGGTATTTGATACGAAAGGGTTGTCCAGAAATATAGGGATGGATGGCGATCGCCATCACACGCGGCCGCGTGGCGCCTTCCTGGTAGAGCCGATCGAAGGCGTCGATGCATTTCTTCAGCCAATAGGCGCCCTCGTGATGCTGTAGCACCATCACCGGAATATCGTTGAGTTCCGCCGTATAGGGCAGTGTCACCAGCGGGCCCTTGGCGGTGCGGATCACGGTCGGCTCATCGTCATAGACCCAGTCGCCGATATACCTGATGCCGGCCTCGGCCAAAAGTTCGGGTGTGTCGAGCGTCTGCGTCAGGCCCGGTCCAAGCCAGCCGATCGGGCGCTCGCCCCAGAAGGCGGCGAGCGTATCCATCGACTTTGCGATCATGCCCCGCTGGTCCTCAATCCTGTGGATCGGCATCTGCTCGTAGGCGTGACCCATGGGCTCCCAGCCGTTATCGCGCGCCTCCCGGGCCACCCGCTCATAGTCGTGGCACACGCGGGCATTGATCGACAGGCTCGGCCTTAAGCCCAAGCGCTTGAAGAGCTCAAAAAAGCGCCAAACGCCGACGCGCATGCCGTATTCGTGCCAGCTCCAGTTCGGGATGTCGGGCAGGAGCACCTGGCCGGTCGGCGGCGGCAAGACCTGGCGCGCCATCGGCCGCGAGATGTCCCAGACCTCCAGGTTGACGATGGTCCAGACGATGATGCGCGCGCCCCCCGGCAAGGCCAGCGGCGCGCGGTCGACGATCGCCGAGTAGGGTGCCCGCTCGCGCGGGGTCATGGGCTCACGCATCGGCTCACGCATGGGCTCACTCACGGGCTCACTCATGGGCTCACTCATGGGCGGCCCTCCACCTTCATGGTCCCTGTCATTTTCCGTCCCTGTTAGCACGTGTGTCAGGAGGCCACGGTGGTGGCCACCAGCATGGGCGCAGCCAGCGCATTACAAATCACGATGCCCGCGACAAGAACATATGATTTTTGCCGACGCTTGTAAGCGCTTAAGAGTTTTTTCCCGCAACAAACGCGCCACGGGTGCCAGTCCATGAACCTCGGCTTCTTCACCATGCCCATCCACCCGTTGGCGAAGGACTGGCGCCAATCGCTCAGCGAGGATCGCGAAGCCTTCGTGCTCGCCGACGAGCTCGGTTTTGTGGAGGCCTATGCCGGCGAGCACGCCACCGATCGCAGCGAGAACATCACCTCCTGCACCGTCTTTCTGGCCACACTCGTCGACCGCGTGAAGCGCATGCGCCTGGGCCCGGGCACGCTCAATCTACCCAATACCCATCCCGCCGCCGTCGCCTCGCAGATCGCCATGCTCGATCACCTGCTCGACGGGCGCCTCAATCTTGGCATCAGCCCCGGCGGCCTGATGTCGGACGCGGAAGTATTCGGCAATCTCGACGCCAATCGCAACGAGATGTTCCTTGAGCTGATCAACCAGGTGCTGGCGATCTGGGCCGGCGATGCGCCCTACGATCTGACCGGCAAATACTGGAATATTTCCACCGCGCGCACACTGCTGCCCGAGGTCGGCCAAGGCTATATCGGCAAACCCTTGCAGCAGCCGCACCCACCCATCGTCGTCACCGCCGTGGCACCCTTCTCCCAGGGCGTGACGGAGGCGGCGGCGCGTGGCTGGGATCCGATCTCGGCCAACTTCCTGATGCCCGTTTGGGTCAAGAGCCACTGGCCGCGCTATGTGGAAGGCTGTCAGCGCGCCGGGCGCACCCCCGATCCCGCCAATTGGCGCGTCGCCAAGAGCCTATTCGTGGCCGACGACGACAAGACGGCGCGCGACTACGTCATGGCGCCCAATAGCCCCTACCGTCAGTACTACCAGTCGCTCGCCACCAAACTGAGGAAGGGCGGCCGCCTCGAGCTGTTCAAGACCAGCCGCGACATGCCGGATACTGCGGTCACGCTCGATTTCATTTGCGATCAGCTGGTGATCTGGGGGTCCGCCAACAAGGTCGCCGAGGAGATCTTGAAGTTCCGCGAGGAGGTCGGCGACTTCGGCACGCTGCTCTATGCGGGCAAGGATTGGCTGGACTACGAGCTGGGCCGCCGGTCGATGGTGCTGATGGCCGAACGCGTGCTGCCCAAGGTCAATGCCTGAGGCGCC
>DATMZT010000105.1:0-17153 GCA_035573335.1 Hyphomicrobiaceae bacterium
CGGTGCCGATGATCAGATTGAAACTGGCGCCGTCCGGCCCGAACGGATCGTAGCCCGGCGCATCCAAAGCGCGGCAAGCCTGCCACCAACCGTGCTCGCCCACCACCACGCGCGGATCGAGCTTGTCGTTCAGTCGCGCCCGCGCCCGCATGGCGCCCGTGGGGGTTTCCAGCGCCACCCAGCTGCCGGCGCTAATTTCGCGCGCCGCCGCCGTTGCGGGATGCAGCTCCACCTCCGGATCGAGCGCGTGCCTGCGCAAGGCGGGCAAGGCGCGATGTTGCGTTTGGCAGAACACGATCGGCTTGGCACAGGTCAGCACCAGCGGGTAGCGCTGCGCCAGCTCGGCTGGCGCCAGCAGGCCAAGCTCGGGTGCCACGAAATCCGGCAATGCCTGATAGCCGTGTTCGAGAAAGGTCTCTGACCAGAACTCTACCTTGCGCGACGGCGTGGGAAATCCGCGCGCCCGGCCCTGCTGGTCGATTTCGGCATACTTTTGATGCCGCGGCGTGAGCGCAACGCGAATGCCGCCCGGCTCGGCTCGCAGCTGTTCCAGCGTCACACCGCTGGCGGTGAGCTGGTGGCGGTAGGCCGCGTCGATATCGCCGTGCCAGAAATGTCCGCCAAGACCCAGCCGCATGGCAAGGTCGAAAATCACATCGGTATCGGGTCGCGCTTCGCCCGGTGGCGGCACCACGGCCCGACGGAATTGCACCAAGGACTGTGCTTCGGTATTGATCTCAAAGCCGATCTTCAGGGCTTCGCGCTCGAAGCAGGAGGCAATGGGCAAGACAATGTCTGCCAGCATTGCCGTTGGCGTCATGAAGAGATCGGCATGGGCGTAAAAGTCCAGGGCCGACAAGGCGGCGCGCCCTCGCCAGGGATCGGCCTGGGCCAGCAATAGGTTGGTGCCAAACCCGATCAGCCCGCGTACGGGGTAGGGGGCGCCCTCAAGGACGGCGCGATAGAAATCGTGGCTGGAAACGTGGTTCCAGTGCGCTGGGCCCAGCGGGCGTTCGGCGGCACCGATGGCGGGAGCAAGCCGCCCGCCGGCACAAAGCTCCTCCCCCGTGACCGGCACGCTCGGAACCGCGGGGAATAGCACGTTGCCACCGGGTGCATCGAAGCAGCCGGTCAGCGCATAGAGCAGCGCAATCGCCCGGGCGTTCTCTGTCGTGTTGGCGTGTTGCTCGTGCCCGCTCCAGGCATAGTAGGAGACCGGGCGAGCGTGCCAGATCAGGCGCGCGGCCGCCTCAAGCTCTTCCGGCGCGATCCAACACGTCGCCGCTACCACCTCCGGGAGATACTTTCGGCACAGCGCGGCATAGTGAGCAAAGACGGGCCGGCAACGGATCGGCCCATCCGCCGCTTCGATGCGGTATTCGCCCTCAAGGGCCAGCGATTGACTGTCCCCCTGGTAGCGGCCGCTGCCGGGATCGTATGCGGTGGGACAGCGAGCCTGTGCGTCCCAGGCGACATACCTTTTTGCATCCCCAGCCGCGACCAGATCGCTCTCGCGCAGCAGCCGCCCGGTGTCGGCGCGCACCAGCAGCGGCCCATTGCTCCAATCGCGGATGAAGTCGCGGTCGTACCAGCCGCGCTCAATCATGATATTGGCCAGTCCCAAGGCCAAGGCACCGTCTGTGCCCGGCCGCAGGCGTAGCCAGACATCGGCCTTGTTGGCGAGGCCGACGTTGCGCGGGTCGACCACGATCAGTTTCAAGCCGCGCTTTAGCGCCGCGACCGTGGCGGTGGCATGGGTCAGGCGCGAATGGGAGGGATTGTAACCCCACAGCAGCAGGCAGCCGGAACGCTCGATGTCCGGCATGGCGCCACCGGCACTGCCCGTACCGACGCTGCCGACGCCAAAAGCAAAGCGCGTGGCATAGCCGCGTCCCCAGCCGCACAGGTCGAGTGAGGAGACCTGGTTCGGGGTACCAAAGGCATGCATGAGACGCCGCACGAAGCTGCTGGCATCCCCGATCGCCGTGGTCGAGGGCGAACACTGACTGAAGGCCACGGCCTCGGGCCCAAACTGCTCGGCGATGCGGCGCATGGCGGCGACCGTCTCGCTGAGTGCCAGGTCCCAAGAAATCTCTTCCCAGCCCGGATCGGAATGGCCCTTTGGGTGCCGGCGGCGCAACGGTCGCGTCAAGCGATCCTTGCTGTAGACAAGCTCGGGTGCGGCGCGGCCTTTGGCGCACAGGGCCGCGCCGGTGGGATGGCTTGGATCGGGATCAAGCCGCGTGAAGCGCCCAGCCTTGACGGTGGCAATGGTGCCGCAGCGTGCGATGCAGAGGCCGCAAAATCCGGCGATCTGCTGCGTACCCTGGACGTCGGCGGTCATGCATCGTCTCCGCTAGCTTGGGGAAGATCGCCCGCGACACTCATGCACCGATTGACGATAAAGGCCAGGGGGCGAGGAGGCTTGGCTTCGGCCGAGCGTTTTTTTTTGCATTCGCCGGCTTCGGCCGCGCGGCTCGGCCTGCGAAACGCCGGCTCCTTGCCGAACTGCAAGCCGTGCAATGGGGTCGGCTTGAAGCAGGCCGCGTGATGACCGGTGGCGCAATGCGGGTGGCGCTGGGGGACACTTTTCCCAATCCTCAACCCCTCCTAGACTATCGGCATCTTCGTCTCATGGGCGAAGCAAAGCCATCGCGGGCGCCTCGCCACTCACGGCTGCGGTGCCCGCCCGTTGCTACCGGCAAGCAAGGACAAAGGCACCGCCATGTATGCCTATGTGGGATCCTTCACGACCGCAAAGCGCAAGGCGCGCGGCGACGGCATCCACATCTATCGAGTCGATGCCGGCACCGGTGCGTGGACACACGTCCAGCATATCGGCGCACTGATCAACCCCTCGTTCCTGACACTCAGTCCTGATCAGCGCTGCCTTTACGCCGTGCATGGCGATTGCGACTATGCCACCGCGTTCGCAATTGAGCGCGAGACGGGACGGGCTCGCCTCCTCAATCGTGCCGCTACCCGCGGCAACAACGGCGTGCGGCAAGCGGTTGCTGCCAGCGGCAGGTTTTTGATTGTGGCGAACTACGCGAGCGGCACCGTCGGGGTGCTACCGATCATGCCGGATGGCTCGCTCAAGGACCAACAGCAACTGGTAGCCCTCCCAGGCGAGCCGGGTCCGCACCGGACGCAGCAGACAAGCTCCGAGCCGCACGACATCGTGTTCGATGCAACGGGGCGCTTTGTCTTGGTCCCGGACAAGGGTCTCGATCGCATTTTCGTCTTTCACTTCGATGCCAGCAATGGCCGCTTGACGCCTGCCGAGCCCAACTCGATCCAATCCCGTCCCGGGGCGGGCCCGCGGCACCTGGCATTCCATCCCAAACTGCCGATCGTTTGAGTTTTGAACGAACTCGACAGTACGACGACGACCTACCGCTGGGACGGGGCCAGCGGCCGCCTCGCTCCCAGCCAAGTCATCACCACGCTGCCGACCGATTTTACGGGCTATAGCACAACCGCGGAGATTGCCGTCTCGAGCGATGGCGGCACCGTGTACTGCTCCAATCGCGGCCACGACAGCGTTGCCATCTATCGCGCCAACGCCACGACCGGGTTGCTGACGCCGGCGGGTTGGCAACCGACGCTAGGGGCGGGCCCGCGCTTCGTCGGGCTCGACCCGTCAGGGCGTTTCCTCTACGCCGCCAACGAAGGCGGCGACGCCATCGTCCCGTTTGCGGTCGACGCAGCCTCGGGCGGGCTCAGGCCGACGGGTCAGGTCATCACGATCGCCAGCCCGGTCACGATCGTCTTCACCACAGATCCCTAGCGCTGGGAGGTCGAGGCCGGCCCCCGGCCAGGTTATCGCCCAACCAAGGATAGCCGCACATAGGCCCCCTCGTAGGCGGGAAGGTACCGCCGCGCGGCGGCAAGGACGCTGTCGGCGGTTACCGCCTCGAGATCGAGGTCGTGGATCGAGCCGCCTTCCACGGCTCTTTGCACCAGCCGCTCGACGATGCTCTCGTTGCTTTCCGCGTTTTTCCGGCGTTTGAGCTCAACGCGATCGCGAAAGCGCTCGAGCTCGCTCGCATCGATACTCACCTTTAGGCCGGCAATGCCTTCAAACACTTTGCGCTCAATCCTCTGCGAGGCCTGGGTGCTCGGAATGTTGATTTCAAAAATGCCCGAGCATTCGTCCGGCTGGTAGGAGGCCACGGGCGCATAGGCATCCCCATGGCGCTCCCGCAACCGATTGAAGAGCATGGCATTCAAATACTCGCTGAGCGCGAGCACCACCTTGGCCTCGGCGTGGCTAACGCCGACGCCGGTGTTCCAGGCGATCTTGATTTGGGACAAGGGGCGGCGTAGCGCCGGCGATGAAGCGGAAAAAGCCCTATGCGCCAGCGTTACCGGCGCCTGTGGCACCGCCAGCATCGGTCCCTGGGCAAAGGGATATCCGCCAAAATACTTGGCCACCATGGCGGCGGTGCTGCTGGCGTCGAAGCCGCCGGCCAGGAAAAGTTGCATATTCGCCGGTAACCTAATTTTCTTGGCGTATTCGCGCAGCTCGGCGGCGAGCGTCGCCGGCGGCAGCTTCGCGGTGGCTATTTCGGCTTCAGTGGTGTCGGCCCCATAGGGATGACGACTGCCAAACAAGGCTGCATCGAACAACTTCTGGTGGCCGGCCCTGGCGTCGTAACGGTCGAGGTAAAGCTCCTGCAGGACCACCCGCGCTTCCTGCCTTACCGTCTCCTCATCACATTTCTGATCGAGACTGGTGAGCGCCAGCAGGCGTAACACCTGCTCCAGGTGCTTGGGCAAGAACATCGCCTGCCACTGAATCACACCAGGCCCGGTGGAGGCATTGCTCTCTTGAATATAGTCCTGATGCATTTTCTTGATTTGGCTCGCCGCATGGTCGCCGGCGGCGCCGACAAATGAGGTGTGCTCGAGCATGTGCCCAAGCCCGTCGGCAGCGCGTATTTCGCTGCTCCGCAGCACCAGCGCGGCCGCGATGTAGCGTGAACCATTCGCGACAAAGTGGGCGCGAAAGCCGTTATCGAGGGTGACGGACGCGGGCTCGGTACTGGCCCGAGCAGATGTTGGAACTTGTCCGGCGAGCGCACTCCCCGCCAACAGACCCTGCAACACATGCCGACGGTTTAGGACCATGCGCATTACCCCGTGAAACGGTCAAAGATCTGGTTCATTCGCCGATTGGCAGCGCGGCGGTGGCGACTGCGAGAGGCGGATCTTGATGAACCTTCCAGCGGCGGCGACGCACTCGGGCCAAACCCTGATCTGCGAGACGGTGTGTCCGGAGGAGAAATCGGCAAGCGGGCAACCCTGCTCCGCTTTAGCTGCAGCTCGCGCCCGGCCGCGGCACGACCAGCCTGGCTTGCCCGATCGTGTCCGCGGTCAGCACAGGACGCGGGACCACAGCGCTCGGCCGCGATGCCACGTGGGCTCCTGCCCCGGGTGCCCTATGCACCCGCCGCGACCTTGCCAACATAACGAGGGCAGGAAACAATAGCCGCGGTCCTTCTCCTCCACGCATAAGGGACGGCATGCTGAGGTTATGGGGGCGTCCAACCTCGACGCGAACACTGAAGGTGCTGTGGACCCTTTCAGAAATCGGCCTCGAGTTCGAATTCATTCTGGCCAGCGCCACCATGGGTGCAAACGGCAGCGTGTACCGGGGCCACCGCCCCCACGGCGTCGTCGAGGACCCCGCCTATCGGGCGATGAACCCAAACGGCACCGTGCCGACGCTCAACGACGATGGCTTCATCTTATGGGAATCCAATGCCATCGTGCGCTACCTCGCCGCAAAGTACGCACCGATGCTGCTGTACGGCGACGACCTCGGGATATTTGCCCGCGCGGCCCAGTGGATGGACTGGGATAACAACCATCTCATGGGCGGCCAACACACCTTGGTGATGCAGCTTGTCCGCTTACCGGCGCAAGCGCGCGATGCCCACGAACTCGAGAGCGCGCGCAACGACCTGATCGCGGGCTTCCGCATCATCGACGAACAGCTCGGACGCACGCGTTTCATCGCCGGGGACCGCTTCAGCATGGGCGACATTCCGATCGGCGTTCACGCCCATCGCTGGCAGCTCTACGACATCGAGCGTCCGCCAATGGCGAACCTGGCGCGTTGGTACGCGGAAATCTGCCAGCGTCGCGCTTTTCGGCAATGGGTGGAAAACCCACTGCACCATCTCACCGGTTAGCGCACACCGCCGCACCGCGCCGCCGCGGCGAGGCCCGCGATTGCCTGGCGCCATGGCCGGTCCTGGGCGAGGAAAGCGTCGCGCGCGGCAGTTGGCACCGCGCGGCCAACGCCACCCTACGCCGGCACGACCTTCGCGCTATCGGCAAGCTGGATGACGCTCAGCAACGCCTCGGGCCTCAGCACCACCACTCCCCCGCGTTCCAACCGCACCCACTTGACTTGGGCCCAGGAGCGCAGCTGTTTGTTGATACTCTCTCGCGACATCCCCGCCATTTGGCTCATTTCCTGCTGCGTCACCAGCACCTTGCGGGGCAGCGGGCCACCGACTTCTTCGGCCAGTCGCAACAACAGCTTCGCCACCCGCGCGCGCAGATTGAGAAACATGACGTCCTCGTACTGCTCGCTCGAGCGTCGCAGCCGCGCACACAGGATTTCGATCAACTTGATGGCGACGTCAGGCTGCTCGCGCACCATCGGCAAAAAGTGACGTCGATCAATGCTCAATAACTCGCAGTCAGTAAGGGCGATCGCGCTTGCCGTACGCGGGCAACCATCAAACAAGGCGATTTCGCCGAAGACCTCGCCCTCGTGCACGACATTGAGCACCGCCTCGCGCCCCTCAGGTGAGGACACGACGATCTTTACGCGGCCGGACAGGACGGCGATCAGCTGCGTGCCAGCATCGCCCTTGGCGAAGATGGTTGCTCCCCGTCGAAGCTTGCGCGTTGTCGCACAGGAAAGGAGGCGCTCGATGCTTGCCCTTGGCAGCTCGCCAAGGATGGGATGGTTGCCTAGGATCTCAAGGTGATTCATCGTGATCGGCACAGACTGCATGGTCGCCCTGGCGCTAGTTTAGCCGCGGCGCGGCAGGCCGCGAGAATTGACGAGCGCAAAGCTCACGGCAGCCTTTGGTACTGCTGACGAACAGCGCGCTCGATTGCCACTTCGGCCGCGTCATCCCAACTCGCAAAAACCGCACCGTGTGCAAATCTTCAAGGAGATGGTGACCTGACGGTAGACATAGCCTTGTCGGTTTTCTGCCGAAAGGCGAGTTGCCGACCCTCGCCAGCCATACTGCCCCGTTCATAAAAAGGCCAAGGGTTCGTTCTCGCCTCGGCTCCTCATGCCAAAAAAATTGTGACACAGCGCGGGGGGAACGAAGTATGAGCGTAGTCACATTGGCCAGCGGGTTCGCCGGATTTGCCGCGCCCAAGGCGCAGGCGCCGCACCGGGCCACCGTGTGCGTTCGCCGTCCCCAGACCGCGCACGGCTTGGGCCTGTCCCTTGGATCCCCCCGACGGTTCGCCAAAAATCCGGGAAGTCTCGGCTAGCGCGGCTGCACCTCCGTAAGGCGCGAATTGCGTCAACGTCTCATTGAAAACGTGTGTAGTCTTCGTGCCCCCGCGAGATGGAGACCCCAATGCGCATTATTGACCTCAGCCGCGAGCTCTACCATCGCACGCCGAGCTACCCGGGCCAGCCGCCCATCATCCATGGCGTTTGGAAAACGCACGAGGAAGCCTTTGCCGATTCCGGCAATGTGCACGGCAACAGCGTCATGTATTTCTCTATGCCCGACCATGGCGGGACGCACATTGATGCACCGCGTCACTTCGGCCGCAGCGGCATACCCATTAACGAGTATCCGCTCGAGAACTGCATCGTGCCAGGGATCTGCCTTGACCTGAGGCACATCGCACCCAGAGCGGAAATCGCGCCGGGCGACTTGCAGGCGGCCGTGGAAACGGCAGGCGTAACGGTTCCACCGCGCGGCACCATCCTGCTCTGCACGGGTCATCATGCCCGTACCTTTCCCCGACCCGCCTATGCCACCGACAACCCCGGCGTCAGCGTCGCGGCAACCGAATGGCTGGCACGGCAAGGCATTGTGCATTTCGGCATCGATTCCATGCGCCCGGGTCCGGAGGGTGACGTCAACGCGCTTGTGCACAAGGCGTGCTTGGAGCTCGGCATCACGCACATCGAGAGCCTTTGCAACCTCGAGGCCTTGCTGGGCCAGGGCACATTCCGCTTCATCGGTCTGCCGCTCAAATGGCGCGATGGCACCGGCTCGCCGATCCGTGCCGTCGCCGTGTTCGACGACTAAGGGTTCGCGAGGACTGGGCAGGAACGAAATCGTTGTTTGCGCCTTTTGTAAGTTTTGATTGAGCCGGGCAGCCGTTGGCGCCCAAAATGGTGGGCACCTGTCGCCGGCCGTCCTCGGCACGGCAAAGCGGCGCTTGGTTGCCGAGTGAGCGGTCCCCGGGCGCAAGCGGTCTATTTGAGCAGGCAACCCTTGGGAGGAGAGCTGGTATGGCGGCCAAAATCGAAAGACTTGCAGCAAAAAGCGTGTTCGATCCACCCACCTACACCCAAACGATGAAGGTCACGGGGGCGCAGACCATTTTATTTGTTTCCGGCCAGGTGGCCTACGACGACAAGGGCCAGCCCGGGCACCCCGGTGACTTTGCCGCCCAGGCGCGCGCCACCTACAGCGCCCTGAAGGCGCAAGTCGAGGCCGGCGGTGGCTCACTCGCCAATATCGTGAAATTGACGACCTACCTCGTCGACATTCGCCATCGCAACGATCTGGCGTCGATACGCGAGGAGTTTTTTGGCAAGAAGGGTCCCGCCTCCACGCTGGTTGGCGTCACCGCCCTGGCGCAGCCGGGCTGGCTCATCGAAGTGGAAGCGATCGCCGTGATCTGAAGACGTACGGCACCGGACCGGCAACTCGAGCGCCCTGAGGCGCGCAGTTCCGATCTGCTTGGCGCGGCCCGCCAGCGAGCGCGACCCAGGCCGACGCCACTGCCTGGGGGCGACGGCCGCGGCTCGGCCGCGCACCCCCCAGGCATTTCCCTTTCCGTGCCCGCATGTCAAGCTGGGGCGAGCCCCCAATCCCCGTGTGGCCGGCTCTTGTCATGCTGACGTGGAGGATCCGCTTATGCTCACCAGCAACGCCGCCAGCAAGCCAGCAACCGCGCCCGGCGCCGACGCATTCACCGTCGAGGACATCGAATACCTGCACCACGACGGCAAACCGCTCCTCTTGCGCCTGTTTCAACCGAACGGCGTTGGGCCCTTCCCGTTGTTGATCGACGTGCACGGTGGCGCCTGGTGCGGCCAGGATCGCAGCTCCGATGCCCTCTTCAACGAGGCCCTGGCAAACAGCGGCGTGATCGTTGCGGCCCTCGACTTTCGCATGCCGCCGATCGCCGGCTATCCGGCGTCACTGGGCGACATCAACTATGCCATCCGCTGGCTGAAGGCACGCGCCGGCGAGCTCAAATCGCGGGCAGACCGCGTCGGTCTGCTCGGCGTCTCGAGCGGTGCCCACCAGGCCATGCTGTCAGCCATGCGCCCGCGCGACCCGCGCTACGCCGCCATTCCTCTGCTGCGCCACAGCGAGCTCGAAGCCAGCGTGGCTGCCGTCGTGCTGGTGTGGCCGGTCATCGATCCACTGCGCCGTTTCCACCACGCCAAGCGCCTGCAGGCCGCGGGTGGCAAATACCCCGAGCAAATTGATCGCGTTATTCCCCTGCACATCAAGTTTTGGCAGACGGAGGAGGCGATGGAAGAGGGCAATCCCGTTGGTATTTTGGACCGTGGCGAGCCTGTCGAGATGCCACCGGTGCTTTATGTGCAAGGTGGCAACGATGTCGTTCACCCTCGGGTCGATCTCGAACGCTTCGTGGCAAGCTACCGCAAGCGCGGCGGCGAGGTGGAGCTTGCCCTCTACGAAGGTGAGGGCGAGGGTTTCATTCGCAATCCAGCCTCCAAGGCGGCCCCGCTGGCCCTGCAACGCATCATCGATTTCGTCCACGCTCGGCTCGACTGAACCACCACGGTGGGCGTGGCGCGCTGCCCCCCTGGCCTGCTGCCATCTTGCCTTTTGCGGCGCGCGGCATCGGCAAGACGACCATGACGCCGGGCAGGAATCGGGTTGAAGTCTGCCCGCTGCGGCACAATTTTGGCGAGGAGAAGCGAGCCCAGGCAAGAAGGCGTGCAATGCAACCCAGCGAGCAGCACTATCTCGTCTTCGAGACGGCGAGCGGCTTTTGCGGCATCGCCTGGACCCCCGCCGGCATCACGCGCTTTCAGCTGCCCGCCAAAAGCGCCGAAGCCGCCAACCGGCATCTGCTCCGCCGCCTGCCGCACGCCAAGCCGGGGACGCCTCCCGCGGACGTGGCGCGCGCGGTTAGCGCCGCGAGGCGCTATTTTGCCGGTGAACAGACGGATTTTGCCGACCTCAAGCTCGACCTTGGCGAACAGACGGACTTTTTCGAGCGCGTCTATGCCGCGGCGCGACGGGTTGAATGGGGCCACACCACCACCTACGGCGCGCTGGCGAAGGAGCTGGGCGGCGGGCCGGAGGCTGCCCGCGATGTCGGCCAGGCCATGGCACATAATCCGGTACCCCTAATCATCCCCTGCCATCGGGTGTTGGCCGCCGGCGGCAAGCTTGGCGGCTTTTCCGCCCCGGGCGGCGCGACCGCCAAGCGGCACATGCTCGAGTTGGAGGGCGTTCAGCTTGCGCCAGCACCACCCGCGCAGGGTGCCTTCGAGTTCTAGCCCCCGCAAGCGGCCGTCGCCCGCAAGTCTCTTCCTCCTGACAGAGGTTTAATTCGGGGGCAGGCGGGATATGCCGCCCTATCAGGCGGCCCGAGCACCAAGGCAAACGTTGCCTTGGCGTGTTAGGCGGACCGTCGCCGCCGCCGCTTCACCGCCGTCCGCCCGGGCGTGGCTTTGCCCTTGGCGCCACCGGCGCTCGGCCGTTTCAAACCCGCCTTGGCCTTGCGGCGCAGCTCTCGCGCCATCCGCTCGGCGGCCTCGCTCGCCTTTTCAGGGCTGTCGAAGGTCCCCAGATAGAGGATCTTAGCGCCACTGCGGATCAACGCCCGATAGCCGTTCCCATTGGGATAAACGAAGCGTGGGAGCTCTGGATTGATGGTGCGTCTGCGACTTGCTGGTGGGGCCGACGTTCCCGTTCGCATTGGTCAATCCTCAACGTCGCCTGGCCACGTTGGTCCGCCAGCCCCCAACTCATGGCGCTGGACAGCATAGAACCTGAAGTCGCTACAGCTGCAAGTGCCCGTCATGCCCCGCGGCCCGCGCTGGTCCCTTGCGCCAGCGCCGGTCGGTTGCCGATCGCAGCATTGGTCGGGGGCAACGGCGACAGTAAACCCCGCTGCCTGCGTCCGCCCGCTCACGCGCCTCTCGGTCAGCGCTTGTGCGGCCAATGGGGCAGGCTTCGGGCTCGCGTTGCCCTGACATGGGATGAGCGCGACTGATAGGTGGCGAGCCTTCTCGCGCACGCCCACGCCCCCTTGTCGATTGCCGAGGGGAAGCGCGCGTCGTCCTTAGGGTTGACATTTATCCATCGCATACTCGCGGGGATGGCTCGGACACCTGCGCCCCTCGACGTTATCGCCCAGAAACTCGCTGCGCCGCACGAGGATCAGCGCCTGGTCGCGCTTGCCCACGCGGCCGCGCATGGCACGGCCGCGCGCTCGCTTGCGGTCAAAGTGGCGGCGATGCTGGAGGACGAAAGCACCGCAGTCCAGCACCTGGCTGCCGGCATTTTCCCACGCATCGGCGCCGGAGCCACCGACGCCGTACCCCTGTTGCTGGCGCTACGCGCGAAGGGCGTGCCGCCTGCGCTGGTCGCTCGCGCGACACTGTGTCTGAGTTGTATCGGCCCCTCGGCCTTGGCGGCGATCCCCCCTCTCAAGGCCGCCCTGCGCCAAAGGCCCGACGACAGCGATGTCCTCAAAGCCCTTTGGCTGATTGCGGGCGATGACCCGGAGGTCATGGATGCGGTTTTTGCTGGCGCCTTCGCGAGTGATTTCGGCCGTTTTCTTGTTGCCAGCGAGCTCATCAGAAACGCCAGCGATCCCGTGCTCGACCGCGCCTTTGCGGCGATCGCCAGCCGGGCGCAATCGCCCGATCCGGACGACCAGCAGCGCGCCGCCAAGCTGCTAATCACCATAGCTGCCAAGCGCCCGGCGCTGGCCAGCACGCTCGTGCAGGGCCTGCTAAGGGATCCTGCCGCCCCCCAGGCGTGGCACGCCGTAACGGCGGCGCGTGAGTGTCCGCCACCCCGGGGACCCGATCTCATCGCCGCCATAACGCGCGTGGCCGCCGGCGACGACGCCGCCGCTTCCCTGCGGGCCTTGCAGGTTCTGGCCGATTTCGGCGCGGAAGCTTCGAGCGCGCAAGCAACCTTTCTTGCCGTCATTGCCCGCAACGGCGGCTGCGCTCCCCTCCCCGGTCCCGATGGCGCACGCGCAAGTGCCCTGGCGGTCGCCGCCAAGGCCCTCGCCAACGCTTGCCCCACCGACCGCGCCTTTGGGCCGGTTTTGGCCTGGCTGCAGCAGGCGATTGCGCGACACCACACGGGGGCGCGTCTGTGCTGGTATCCAATCGGCGACGTCATTGAGGCTCTGGCAACCCTGGCGCCGGCGTCGACGGCGGTCCACGCGGCAAGCCTGGCCGCGGTCGCGGCAGCGCGCGGGTCAATCGCCGATCATGAGTACGAAGTCATAGATTTCGAGCGTTGCGTTCGCCGTGCTTTTGAGCGCATGGCCAATCCTGCTCAGATGTTCGACAAGGCGGTGGAGCTCGGCATGCCGCGAACCGATCTGGACACAGCGAGCGATGAGCCGGATGCATCCGACACCTGCCAACCCCTGCCGGACTTTCCCTCCGACGATCGGGCCGAAGCCAGCGCGGCCGTGGCGCCCCTGGATGCAATCGGGCGCCAGGCGGTGGCGGCCCTAAGCGCCACCGGACGCGGCATCCTCGGCCTGGGCGAGGCGACCGATCCCGGCCTCGTTGCCCAAACGGTTGATCGCTGGTTGCGCAGCTGCAAGCGTCAGGGCACAAGCCCGTCCGAGCAGGAACAGGCCGCCGTCGCAGCGACCTTCGGCGAGGCGGTGGCCCACGTCACGGGGTGGCAGTGGCAGCGATACCTGTGGCAAGGCTGGGAATATTTTGCGCTGACGTCGCCCGATGCAACGCACGTTCACGTCCCCCTTATCTTTGTGGCCGGGCAACTCGCCACCACCGCGGAGGTGACGGCGCTCCTCCTCTTCAACATGCTGGCGGCGGGCGAGCGGCCGCAAGCCTCAGCAAGCGGGCAGACGTTGGTTGGCTGAATGAACAAATCAAAAGGGCCGCAGGGCAAGCCTCCCTGGCGTTATTTGAAGAGCGAGGACAACGAAAACGAAGACACCCGAACAATGGGTGGCGTTTCGGCGACCTGCGGATAGGGCTCGTCGATATACACGTTCACGCCATTGGCGCGACCGTCTTTGATGAGCGAGGAGACATAGGCCCAACCGATCGGCCCCAGTCCCAGACAGGCCTCAGACATTTCACCCTTCAAGCGCACGTGAATGGCAATGTTGCCGCGCGCCAGAATGGCGGCGGTTTGCGCCGGGGTAAACTTCTCCCGGTTCCACAACTTCGTCAGGTAGATGCCCGCCACCATGCGTTTGGTCTTGGGTCCCCAGCTCACCCTGCTCTCCTTGCCGGACCCGAACGCATATTGTCCCGGCGGTAGAGGCCCGACGGCGCGCGCCGCCAAGCAATCAGGATCGGGATTGTTTCTGCAGGCCTCTCGACCGGAGATTGCCCAGGCGATCGTTTTGCCGGCGAACTGGGGATCGTCGGCGATGACGAAGAGGCGGCCGGTCCTAATGGTGTAACCGAAGCGGAAGCTTTTGAGCGGCTCAGGCACCTGCCGCACGACATCATCAAACGGGCTGCAAATTTCGCCGTCCGTCAGTTTTCTCTCATATCCCTTGTGTTGGATCGTGACGTAGTCGATACCGGGTGCACAATCCCACTGCGGCAGCACCTTCTTGTCGGCCAGAGCAACGGTCGGCGACGACGTCTCCGCCGCGGGTTTTGGCAAGGCGGCGACGGGCGCCTTTTTCGGCGCGGACGGCGGTGCCACCGTCTTTGGCGCCGCCAGCTTCGAGGAACTTCGCATTTGCTCGCACTCTGGCGACAATTTCGGCGGATGGATCTGCTTTACGGCGAGCTGCCGTGCGAGAACGTGGGTCGCACCTTGTTTTACGTAGGCCTCAATCAGCGCCTGCTGCACCTCGACTTGTTCCTGCGACAATTCGAAGATGCAGTCTTCGTAAATCTGATCTCCAACCTGCCCGAAAAAATTGGCGATATCGCCCGCTGCCGTTGCCGATGGGGCGCTGGGTGTCTTGGCCTCCTGCGCCAGACCATCACCGACCGACGCGCAAAGCGCCGCCAGTCCAGCGAACAGCAAGCTGCGAATCTTACCGCCCGTCATTTGCGTTGCGACGCCCAAAGCCAAACCGCTGTTTTCCTCAATCATCTCGAGGGCGCCTGCGATCAGCAAGGCCCCCCATTGGACTTAAGCTCTCACTGCCGTGAGGCCCGCTGTGCAATCGCTCCGGATCCCGCGCCAGTAGCGGGCTGGGCGTCGAAGAAAGGCGCGCGATTTGGCCCGGCCAAGCCCCCGCCGGCGGTCCGACTCGGATGTTAGTTCAGGCGCCCGGCTACGGCTAGGCGCAATCCCGATCGCAACAAAGACAACGGTTTGCCAACCTAAAGCGCCGCAACAGGTTGCAGTGACCGATCTGACGAGCAAGGCGGCAATTGTTCCCTTTTCCCTATCCCGCGCCGTCGGCGGGGCTCATCGCGCAACCGTTGCCCTCAAACAGCCTCGCCGGGTCGTGTGTTGGATGTGACGCGCGCCAGTGACACGTCGATGCCGCACGCCACCGCCCCCAACCGGCCGGGGCGCAACTTTGCCTCTCCCACAGCGGCGTGGGCCACTCGACACGGGCGCAAGCTGCGCATCAACCATGGCAGCATCATGACTTCGAGTCCCAACCCAAAAGGGGCGAGTCTTCGGGGTTTTGGCGGGTCGGGTCATTTTGCGGGCCCACCCAAGCTCTGGTGGGCGGGTTGCCTGCGAGCCACGCCTTGAGTTTGCTCCGCCACCGGCTGCGAGAGGCCGAGAAGGCTCCGGCGCACGTCGTTCCCTCGACGTGGTAGGACCCGCTGCCGCTACCGCCTTTCAACGTGCCGGTATAAATCGCCGGCCTGGTGCCCGCTTGCATCGCGCGACTCAACGCGAAATGCTCCGTTGCTTCGCACGCTGCCTCGCCGCGTAACGCCATCCAAGAACGCGGTCGCAGCGCTGCCCTGAATTTGCAGCCGCCAAGATCCCGTCGCCCTCGCACAGTTCCCGTTGCTGACCTGATTGACAACCCAGTGGCCAGCGAACGGTCGGGCTTCCGGGTTTGGCAACGAGGCGAGCTTGGTCTCGCCACTACGCTTGGCCTCAGCCGTTGCCGCCGCCTTTGCCGCCTCCGCCGACTTGAGCGCCTCCTGGGCCTCACGTTGCCCCGCCGCGGGGTTGGGCGCCATAAGGCAAAGTTGGCAAGAAGGGCCCGCTCGCATGCCCCAGCTCGACCGCCTGCGATAGAGGCCGAGATGCATCAGGCAAAAAAAGCCGCCCGCGTGGGGCGGCTTTTCGAGTTAGATTCGCAGCAGAAGAGTTATCGGATTACGATCCAATTGCCGCCGCGCCAGTAGCCGTGACCATGGCCAGGCTCGCGCCAACGGAACTGATCATGCCGGGACCATCTCCAGTTGTCGGGATGGATGCTCAGCCGCAGGTCGGGGCCATAGGCCGGCCTACCGCGCACGCGCCAACAATCGCCTTCGTCGTTACAAACCACCGCAGCCGACGCCGCCGTAGCTGTCAACGCCAACGCACCCGCACCGATGAGGAGCGTTTTACGGATCGCGTTCATGGTCGACTCCACCGTTGTTTCACCTGCTATGAAAACGCCCAAGCGCGGCGTTGGTTTCGTGCTGATTTCTGGGCGTTACCTCATTGCAACAGCCCATCGTCCGTACACGGTAAATTTGCCCAAAGCCTTGCGCCACAACGACTTGGCGCCATCGCCGCAAGTGCGGAGAAAACCGTCGGCGCTCTTGCGTGACCATTTGTCGGCCGCGGCGCGCTCGTGGCCGGTCGGCCAAGCACCAATTCGAAGCCGCGATGCATCGCCGTTGCCACTGGCTTGTTCCCCTCGCCGGTCGATCTTTGGGCTGGCACCGACGCGCCCACATGGGGCCGCCCGGACCCTCGAGGATATTTGCCGCAGCCGCCGCTCACCCGAGCGGCCCTAGTCATCGGGTAGTGTCGGCTCGCTTGCACCGACAGGGGCCGCCGCGGGCGGCACTCGATGTTGCGGTTCTTCGGCAGGCCGAGAGGCGGGCCGGCCAGCGCGCGGCGAAGGCGCCGCGTGCTGGCGGGCCGCGCTCGTCACGGCCAGGCTTGCCCCAGCAGCGATCAGCACCCCGAGCAGCGTGCCCGTGGCCCACCTAATCATGGAGGCGACAAATTGGCTTGCGCCAAGCACATGCCCCGCCATGGCCGTTGGCTCCTTGCTGTTTGGTCACCGAAATCGGTGGCGGGGCCGCTTTTGAAATGGGACTTTTTGGCAAGCCAACCGCTGTGAAAAAGTCGTAGCAAAAAAGCCGGGAGGGCCTTTGCGGTTGGTCCAAGCCCTGCAACTGAGCGCCCGGCGCGGGGTTGAGCACCCTGGCGGCGGCCTGAGCGGGGCAAGCGACCGCCGGGCTTAGGGCTCGCGCGCTCAGCAGCGCGGTTGCCCGCAACTGCTGTTGTATGGACCTTAAGCGTTATGGACACTTAAGTGTTGGTCGGAGCGGGGAGATTCGAACTCCCGACCCCTTGCTCCCGAAGCAAGTGCGCTACCAGGCTGCGCTACGCTCCGCCCGACCGATCGATGGCGCCCGGCAGCTGCCCGGCGCGTGCAGCGCCTTATAGCCGCGCCACCACCACCCCGCAAGCGAGCCCGTCAGTCGCCATTTGCACGCTGAGGTCGGCGGGCGCCGCCGATCCGTCTTTACGCCAGGCTGAGGCGCA
>DATMZT010000106.1:0-7719 GCA_035573335.1 Hyphomicrobiaceae bacterium
ATGGGCGAGCCGGTGAAGATCGACGACATGGCGCGGGTTATGATCCGCTTGATGGGGCGTGAGGTGCGCGACGCGGCGAACCCGGACGGCGACATTCCCATTGAGTACGTCGGCCCGCGCGACGGCGAGAAGTTGTGCGAGGAGCTACTGATCGGCGAAAATGTCATTCCGACCGAGCATCCGCGCATTCTGCGTAGCCGTGAACCCTTCGTGCCGAAGGCCAAACTCGAGCCGATGTTGGCCGAACTCGCCGCCGCCATGGAGGAGGACTCGGTGGCGGTGATCAAGGCGACGTTGGGCCGGGTGGTGGAGAATTATCTCCCGGCGCAATACGACGTGAGCGGCGCCGAGCCCGTCGGCGACGGTGCGATTGCGGCCTGAGGGTGGCGGCACCCGCACATGGGTGCCCGTGGCTGCGATGGTGAGGCCTGACGCGCCCGGGCAAAGGGCGCAGGCGAAATTTTCATCGATGCGCGTGGCGATCACCGGGGCGACAGGCTCTGTGGGCAACGCCCTCGTTAGCCACTTGGAGAATGTGACCGGCTGCGAGGTGACGGCGATCACCCGGGGTGCCTGGCGCCACCCCTTCGGGGCGCGTGCGCTCGGTTGCGTCGGCGATCTGGTCGAGGCGCACTGGCCCGATGGCGTGTTTGCCGACACCGACGCGGTCGTGCACGCCGCGGCGATCACCCGTTGGGATCCGTCAGCCTCGGCGCCGCGCCTTTTTGCGGTGAAGCCCGAGTTGCTCAAGGGCATCGGCGCCGCCCTCGGGCGGCGCGTGCGCCTGCTGTCCGTGCCGCCGTCGGTACTTGCGACCGCCGCTTCCCTGTTAGGCAAGCAGGACATGGTGCGCAAGCTGTTGGGCTCGCTGCAACTCGACATCAAACCGACGTGCGAGCGGCTCGATTGGTCGCCGCCGCTCCGCGCGCAAGACGCCCTGCGCGCGGCGGTTCGTGGCTGGCGCCACGGCTGAGACGGGACAGCAAGTCTCGGACCTCCGTCAAGCCCGCACACGGTCGCCGCGGCCCGCGCCGGCCACGGCCTGCCAAATCAGCGACAAGTCGGTAACCATGGACATGGCCTCGACATAACGTGCGTCGCTTGCAGCCAAGCGTTCCGGGTCGGACATGTCGATGCCGGCGACTTGTGAAATCCCGGTAATGCCGGGCAGCAGTCCCGCCAATCCCAACCGGCGTCGCGCCAAAATCAGCTCCACTTGCGTGGGTAGGCAGGGGCGGGGCCCAACGAAGCTCATCTCACCTTTGAGCACGTTCCAAAGTTGGGGCAGCTCGTCGAGCTTGAGCCGCCGCAAATGCCGGCCGATCGGCGTGACGGCGGATGACGCCATTTGATGCGTGGGGACGTGGGCCGTTGCCGCCAGCATCGTGCGCAGTTTGTAGCAGGTGAAGGGGCGCTCGTCTTTACCGATGCGGGTTTGGCGAAAGATGACCGGTCCTTTGGAGGAAAGTCGAATGAGGAGCGCGCAGGCGGCAACGACGGGGGCCAGAACCACGAGGCCGACGGCCGCCGCGGCCAGGTCAAAGGCACGCTTTAATGTCATTGTCATTGTCATTCCATTGCCATGCTTGCCTGACCAGGCTCGTGTGCCTTCCTCTCATGGCCTGGCACACGTCTCATGGCACATGCCTCTTGCCATGGGCCTCTTGCCACGGGCCTCTTGCCATGGGCCTCTTGCCACGGGCCTCCCGTCACATATCCAAAGCCGCGTCAGGCGCAAGGCCTGGGCGGTAGCTGAAAAAAGAAACCCCAAACTGACACCTCCGTCGCGCAGCCCGCGCGAGGATAGCGGACATTTCGGCGGGCGCGGGGCCTCCGGTCAATTCCCGCCGTTGCCCGCCAACATGGCCGCGTAGCTGGCGCGCAGGGTGCTCCTCACATGCTGCTCGGTAAAGCCCTCGAGCAGGCGCCGCCGCGCGGCCTCACCCATCCGGCAACGTCGGTCGGAATCCCCCGCCAAGCTTTTGAGGGCGGAGCTCAGCGCCGTGACGTCGCCCGGTGGCACAAGGAGGCCCTCGATGCCGTCGCGCACGAAGTGGCGATTGCCCGGTACGTCGGTGACGACGAGAGGTCGAGCCGAGGCCGCCGCCTCCAACAGCGCGCGCGGGAGGCCTTCGCCGCCGCGCGAGGCCAGCACGAACATATCCGCGCCCTTCCAGACGGTGGCGACATCGGCCACCGGTCCATACCAGTGGGCCCCGGTCCGTTGGCACCAGGCCAGGATGTCCTGCGGCGCGACCGCCTCGGGGTTATCGCTATCGCTGCTGCCATAAAGGTCGAGGCGCAAGCGAACACCGTCGGCCAGCAGCCGTTCGTAGGCTTGCATGAGAAGATCGATCCCCTTCGACCTGATCATGCGGCCGACGTGGGCGGCGACGGGCACGGCGTGGTGGGGCGGCGGCAGCGCCGGGAAGGCGTCGGGGTCGACGCCGGCGCCGCCGAGAATGGCAAAGCGCGATCCGAGGTTGGGCGCAACTTTGCGCACCATGGCAAGGTCGTCTGGGTTTTCCACCAAAAGCTGCGCCTTTGGCTGGCGCACGAGGGAGGCCAGCACCCTGAGCATGGCGAAGCGATAAAGGCGCAAAAGTGGATCGGTGGCAATTCCCGCCAGACCCTGTCCCGTGATGTGGACAACCACATGCGGCACGGCGACCAGGCGCAGGGCCAAGCCGCCGAGCACGATCGGCTTCATGGCGATCAGGTGCACGACGTCGGGCCGCTCGCGTTTGATGAGGCGCGCCAGCCTAAAGGCCACTTGCGCCGCCAGCGCCTGGTTGTTGGAGCCGCGGCGAAAATCGAAGTCCAAGGTGCGCGCGCCCAGGGCCTCGATCTCTCGCAGCCGGCCCGAAGAGCGCGTCACGACCACCACGGACCCCGCGATCTCCGTGAGGAGCGAAATCAGCGGGCGAAAATGTGACAGCGCGAACCAATCTTCGGTGATCAGGAGGGCAATCTTGCCGCACTTGGCGCGCGTGTTCACGGGCGCTGCTCGCTCGGGTTCGGGTGGGGCGTCGGGGCTCAAAGTGTCGGGGCAGTCACGGGTGCGGGCGATGTTTTGTCAACGCTTTGTATCGTCACTGCATCGTCGCGGTATCGTCACTCCCGCGACATTCGGCCGCCGGCCGACTTAGTCTTCGGCGCCTGGGCTTGCGGGCCGCGCCCGATCCTCAAGCCTGGCGCACAGGAAAATGACCAGAAAATGAAATGTGTGGAGAGGGCAAAGATGCATGTACTAGCGCTGGAATCATGGCCATGATCAACTCTGACCGTGGCGTTGCGTTCGACCGTCGGGTCTAGGCGCGACGCGCGCACGGGCGCCCCGTTTTTGCCGGGGGGTCCAAGGTTTGTTTTTGTTGTCATTTTTTCTTCGTCACGGCCCGGATAGAGTGGCGAAAACGGCGACGGGTTTCGCGGCACGTGCGCGTTAGAAACCGGGGCGTTTTCGATCCCATAACCGCGGCCTCCAGCACGGGCATCGACGACCATGGCAAGGCTGGCAGGTAGGCTCACGGACGCGAGCGCCGGGGTAGACGGTGCGATGCAGTGGACGCCGCTGATGGCCGCTGGGGGATGCGCGATTTTTGCCGCGCTCGTCGTCGCCATTGTCTTTCAGCCACACCTCACCGTCCTGCTCTTGCCGGCGCTTGCGCTCTACGCCGCCTTGAGCCTGCGCCCGCAAATCCTGCGCTGGCCGTTTTCCTGGCGCGCCGTCTGGGTGCTGCCCAGCATCTTCGCGCTTTACGTTGGGCTGAGCGCGCTGTGGGGCAGCGATCCGCGCTCCGCCCTTGTCGCGGGCACGCTGTTTGGCCTCTTTTTGCTGTGCACGCGGGTTGCCTTTGTCGGCGTGCTCGAGGCGGAAATGAGCGTCATTGAGCGGCTTTCCAGTTACTTTGTGGCCGCGGTCGCCGCGGGCGCGGTGCTGCTCGCGATCACCATTTTTTCCCATGGCGCCTTGCACAAGGCGATTTGCGCCGTCTTCCCGGCGCTGGCACCGACGGACAGGGACTGGGTCCGGCTCGATGGCACGGGCTTGGAATTTGTCGGGCTACCCTACTTCAACCGCAACGTGGCGCTGCTCAATTTGCTGTTGTGGCCTGCCCTGCTGGTGCTGGCGAAACGGGTGGCCGATTGGCGCACGGCGCTGGCGCCCATCGGCCTGTTTTTGCTGGTTGCGGTCGCGACCTTTGGCTCCGAGCACCAGACCTCGATGCTGGCGCTTGGCGCGGCCGGCCTGACGTTTGTTCTCTATCGCCTTTCGCCCCGCGCTGCGCTCGTACTCGTTGTCATCGGCTGGATCGCCGCCGTCGTGCTGGTGCGCCCGGCGGTGCTGATCGCCTACGACAACGGTCTGCAGCAGGCCGGCTGGCTGCAAGAAAGCGCCCGCGCCCGCATTACGCTTTGGGCCTATACGGCACGGCAAATGTCGAAATCGCCCATTCTCGGGGTTGGTGCCCAGACCACGCGGGCGGAAAGTGAAGCCGGCCGAAACGCACAAGTGCTTCCCGGCCAAGTCTTCCCGCAATGGACGGGTGCGCATGGGCACAACATCTATTTGCAGACCTGGTACGAGCTCGGCGTCGTTGGCGCGGCCCTCTTGTTCGGCATGGGGCTCTTGATCCTCAGTTGGCTGTGGACCTTGGGGCGCCCGGGCCAGGATTTTGCCGCATCGGCCTTTGTTTGTGTCAGTGCCATGTGCGCGTCGAGTTTCGGCATGTGGCAGGCTTGGTTCATCGCCGCCTGCATGCTCGTGGTGCCGATGATCGCCCTTGGCCTGCGCTGGCTTGGCGCGCCGGCGAGCAAAAGCGCTTAGGGGCCGTTCGAGGCTGGGGATGGTGCTGTTGCTAAAAGCGCCACTGCACCGGTTCGGCGCCGGCGATCGGTGAGCGAAAGGTTGCGATCCGGTCGCCGGCCAGATTGCCGAGATAGACGGTCTTGAGATCGGCGCCCCCGAAGGCGACGCTGGCGATGTTTTTTAAGGGGGACCGCGCCCCCAGCTCGACGTGGTGGCGGCCACCCTGGTCGGCGGCAAAGAAGGCCTCGCCCTCGGCGATCAGCTCGGGAAGCGAGCCGTCGAGGATCAGGCTGCGCCGCCCGTTGCTTTCGATCCGGATGACGCGGTTGGCATTGACGCAGGCGACCCAGACGCCGCCGTCACCGTCGAAGGCGAAACCATCCGGAAATTCGCCGGCGCCAAAGGCATGCACGGTCTGGCGCTGACCAAGCGTGTTACCTTTGATGGGGAAGCGCGAAATCCGTTTGGCGCAGGTCTCGTTCACGTACAGCCAGGCGCCGGTCGGATCGACGCGGCATTCGTTGCTGAAGCCGATGCCATCGGCGACGATGCGCGCGCCACCTCGATCGTGGCGCACGATAAAGCCATCGGCATGGTGCGGGCGGAACGATCGTTCGCGGGGATAGGTACGGGTCGACACCGAGATCCATTCGGTGCCCTGGGCGTCGATGCCGACGAAATTGCATACCCGCAATAGCTCGCTATCGGCCTCGAAAAGATGCGGGAATAGCCGCCAGTCGCGATCGAGCCGCCAGACGCCGCCGCCCGGTCCGAGATTGGCGATCAGGAACTCCCGCGTCGGCAGCATGGCAACGCCATTGGGCAGAAAGCCCGGCGGCGCACCAATAATCTTTCGCCTGGGTTTGCCGATCTCGGCGATGCCGGCGTGGTGATCGCCGGCAAAGACCTCGCCCTTGGCGGTGGTGAGCACGCATTCCGGCCGCTTCAGATCCTCGCCGATCCAGCTCACGGCGCTGAGAGGGAGCAGCGGTTCTTCTGCCATAGCGACGTCAATCCCGTGCCGGTGGGGTGCGCGGCAGACTGCGCGCTTTCGCGCCTGCGTTCAACCTTGATCTGGGCCAGCTCGATTGGCCGCCGGCTCAATTTGGCCGCGCCGTCCGTGCGGGCCAGACGACGCCCGCCCGGTGCGCCAAGGGCGCGAGCCGAAGCCTGCGCGAAGTGTCGAGGCCAAAGCGTTTGGCTCGTGATCGGCGGCCCGCGCCTGTGGTAGACTGCCCCCGCGTCGGGCGGCACGCGCGACCCTGAATGATGCCCCGCGCCCGGCAAGGAGGATCGAACATGACCGCGGTCGGCTCTCTCAATAGGTCGTTTGCCTCGTCCAATCGCGCCGCCGAGACGTCGGGGGTGCTCTATGTGCCGCGCGTGCAACCGCTGGACGGCGCGCTCGGGGCGCTATCCTTTTTTACAAGACTGCTGAAGAACCCGCTCCGCATTCTCCCGGCGGCGGCCTATGAGGAGGGCATCGTTTGGGCCGAGCGGGCGGGACGGTTGGTCTGCTGGATCACCGACCCGGCCCTCATCAAAACCGTGCTGCTCGACAGGCGCGATGTGTTTGAGCGCACATCCGTGACCCAGCGCCTGCTGGGTCCGCTGCTCGGAAACGGCGTCTTGACCGCCGATGGAGCCGATTGGAAATGGCAGCGCCAGACGGCGGCGCCGGTGTTTCGCCACCACGACCTCTTGAGCTTCGTCCCCGTCATCGCCGAGGCCGCCGAGCGCTTGCTGGGCGAATGGCGGCAAGACGAGGCTGGTGCCACCCGCAACATCGACCGGGACATGACGCTCGTCACCTTCGATGTGATCTCCCACACGCTGTTGCCGGGCGGGGAATCGCACGTAGGGCCGCTGATCGGCCGCGCCAACGTCGATTATCAAAAGCCGCTCGGCTGGCAGATGGCCTATGCCAACTTCAAGATCCCAGCCTGGGTGCCGCATCCGGGCTGGCTCAAAATGCAGCTGGCGCGCCGACGGCTGCGATCGGCCGTGGCCTCGCTTGTTGCCGAGCGCCGCGCCAATCCGACCGGCAAAGACGATCTGCTGCAGCGGCTGGCCAATGCCAAGAACCCGGAGACCGGCGCGCAAATGCCGGACGAACTCTTGATCGACAATCTGCTCACCTTCTTCATGGCCGGTCACGAGACGACGGCGAAGGCGTTGACCTGGACGCTCTTTCTGCTGGCCCGTGCCCCCCAGTGGGGCAATCGTATCGCAGAGGAGGTGCGCCAGGTTGCCGGCGATGGCCCGCTCAAGCCCGAGCACATCGACAAACTGGTGATCACGACCCAGGTGCTGAAGGAGAGCATGCGTCTTTATCCGCCGGCACCGATCATGTCGCGGCAGGCCCGTGTCGATAGCGAGCTCGGCGGCGCGCCCATCAAGGCGGGGACCCAGATCATCATCCCGATCTACGCCATTCAGCGCCATCGGCGGCGCTGGACCAATCCCGACCACTTCGAGCCCGGCCGATTTGCCCCCGAGGTCGAGGCGCAGATCCCGCGCTATCACTACATGCCGTTTGGTGCGGGGCCGCGCATTTGCATCGGCATGGCCTTTTCCCTGATCGAGGGCATCGCCATTCTGGCGACGCTGGCGCGGGCGGCAAGCTTCGGGGTCGCGCCGGGATCCGATCCCGAGCCCATCAGCCGGGTCACGCTCCGCCCGGCCGGCGGCATGCCGCTGTCGGTGCATTTGCGTTAGGCTGCGACGTTGCGGTGCGCCGTGGGCAAGGCCGGCGCCGCGCCGCGGTGAGGCAGAGCAAAGGCGAGGGCTGGGGCGATCGAGCTGCCGATCTTCATCATTGATGCCTTTGCCGAGCGGCCGCTGACGGGCAATCCCGCGGCGGTCTGTCCGCTCCAGGAGTGGTTGCCGTCGCCGACCATGCAGGCGAT
>DATMZT010000107.1:0-15379 GCA_035573335.1 Hyphomicrobiaceae bacterium
GAAATGCAACTGCCAGCGATGGTTTTGGGGCGTCATACCCCTTGTCATCCTGTGCTGGCTCGCCGTCCAGTTCGAGCGCGGTCGGATCGAGCAGGACCTCGCCGAGCGCGCCGGCTCTGCTTTGACGAAGACTGGCTACACTTGGGCGTTGGCGGCGATCGAGGGCCGCGACGTCGTGCTCACGGGACGTGCCCCCGACGAGGACGAGCCTGGCAAGGCCTCCGACCTGCTGCGCGGCACCTGGGGCGTGCGCCTCGTCGACAACCGGGTGGACCTGCTGGAGCGGGCTGAAAATTACATTTGGGCGGCGAGCCGCCGCGGGCAGCGGATTCGTCTCACGGGCCATGCGCCGAGCCTGGCGACGCGCCAGGTCATCATCGGCGTTGCGAGGGCGAATTTTCCAGGTTTTGAGATCGTCGACCGCACCCGCCTTGCGCGCGGAGTGCCGCCACAGGATACCTGGCTCGCCGGCGTCAGTTTCGCCTTGCGCCAGCTAACATCGTTGCGGCGCGGCGATGTGCGCCTCGACGGTCTGAACATGACGGTGACGGGCGAGGCCGAGGACTTGAACGAATACCGCACGGTCAAAACCGCGCTGGCCGGTGGTCTGCCCAAAGCGATCAAGCTCGCCAACAATCTTGTGGCTCCTCCGAGCGTCAGTCCGCATACTTGGATGGCCCGGCTCGAAGGCGGTCAGATGACGCTGTCGGGGTATGCGCCGGACGAGGCCACCGCCTCCCAACTCATGGCGCTGATCAGGAGCACCGCCCCGGGCTTGGCGATCGACAATCGCATGCTGCCCGCCAGCGGCGCGCCGCAAGCCTGGCGCGGTGCCGCGGCGGCTGGCCTGCGCGTCCTCCTCAGTCTCAAGAACGGCAGCGCCGAATTGAAGGACGCGACGCTGACGCTGTCGGGCCTTGCCGCCGACGAGGCGGATCTGCAGGCCGTTCGTTCGGCGCTGCGGGCCGATTTGCCGGAACCGTTCAAGCTTGCCGATCACATCAAAGCACCCGCGCCGTTGGTCGTGCCGCCCGCACCGCCCCCTCTGCCCTTGCCCGCCGAGCTCCTGTCGCCACCGCCGGCGGCGGCCGAGGCGCCGCCGGTTGTTGCCTTCTCGGTACCACCCCCTCCGCCTCCCCCTCCCTTGCCCGCGGAGCTGTCCGCCCCCTCCGGCCCCGACAAGCTCGCCAACATTGAGGTCCCGCCGGGCCAAGCCGGGGTTCCAGCGCCTGCGGCGGCGGGCGCAAGCGCGGTGCCAGCCCCGCTTGCGCCGGCGCCAGCGCCAGTCGCGCGCCAGGCGGCGGCGTCGGCAATCGCCACCCAATCCTTGCCCAGTGTGGCGCCGCCTGCGGCCCCGGCCGGGATGCTGCACGCGGTGCCTGCGCCGCCGGCAATCGTGCCGCCCGTTGACGTAACGGCCGTCGCCCGCCTCAGTGCCTGTCAAGACCAACTGAAAAAGGTGGCCGGTATCGGCCCCATCCATTTTCGTGTCGGCAGCGCCGAGCTCGACGGCGCCAGCCTTGCGCTGCTCGATGGCGTCGCCAGCGCCGCCAAAGCCTGTCCTGAAGCGCACATCGCAATTGCTGGCCACGCCAGCTCGGAGGGGGGCGGAGAAAGAAACCAGCGCCTCTCCACCGAGCGCGCACGCTCCGTGCTGGCTTATCTGGTCAAGGCGGGCATCGAGGAGGGGCGCCTGGAAGCTGTGGGCTACGGTGCGACGCGACCGGTCGCGCCCAACGATGGCAACGCGAACATGGCTCGCAACCGGCGTATCGAGTTCGTGGTGCGCGGGCAGTAGCAGGAGCAGGTTCGGTTCGGGATTGCAGATGGACTATCTCGCCTACAAACTCGTTTGGTGGCTGCTGGCTGCGTTCGCGCTCGGCCTTTGTGTGGGCTGGTTTTCCTGTCGGCCGCACGATGCCGAGGAGGCGCCGCGGCCCGATGCGTGAGGGGCGATGTCTGGGGACTGAGTAATGTTGGCGTTGGGTCTGCAGACGCTACTGCTGATGAGCGCAGCCTATTGTCTGGGCGCTGCGCTTGCCTGCTTGGTGCGGCGTTCGTTTTTTGTGAGCGCGGCGCGCGGACCGCGCGGCGTTTCGCGGCATGTCGAGCCACTTCCTGACGTAGAGCCCGACCTGGTTGGCGTCAGACGCTTCGTGCGCGCTGGCCATGAGACCAACAGCGCGCCAAGCCCACAACCGGCGCCGGCAGCCGCGCCGCGCCCAGCCGCCCCGGCCGACGATGCGGCGCCACAGGATCTCAAGCGCATCCACGCAATCGATGCTGCCACCGAGGCGGCCCTCAATAGACTGGGCATTCGCCGCTACGACGCCATCAGCCGCTGGTCGCGCGGCGACTTGGAACGCATCGCGCAGGCGCTCGGGATAAGACGCCAGCGCATGAACCGCGAAAATTGGATCGAGCAGGCTCGGATGTTGGCGACCGGCGTCGAGACGCACTACGCCCGCCGTCGAGCCCGCGGCGAGACCGCCAGCGCCACCCCGAGCGCGGATCAGGGCGAGCGGCGCCGGCTCGTCGCCCCGCCGCCCTCCGCAGCCACCCCGCCGCCGGCAGCGCCAACCCGCCGCGCCGCGCCAAGCATGCCACCCGCCACGACTGCGGCCGGCCCCCGCGCCGGCGGCGCTCCCTCTCGGGCGCCGTCGGCGGGCATCGCCGCCAGCGTCTCGGCGCCGCCCAGGGTGTCCGAGCGCGCAGCCTTTGCGCGCGCTGAGCCGGCCGTCACGAAACGATCCGAGCCCGTCGCCAGCCCGGCCAAAGCTTTGCCCGCTCGGTCGGGGGCAACCTCGGCGCCCTCACCCGCGCCGGCCGCGACAGCCATTGCCGCGCCGGTTCGGGCGACACCCAGCCCGCTCGAGCCCGCCCGGCCCGTACGGCCGCCGTCCACAACCGGCGTCGACAATTTGCAGCGCATCCGCGGCATCGACGCGGCGATGGCGCAGCGCCTCGCCGCGGCCGGCGTCAGCCGCTACGCGCAGATCGCGACCTGGTCGGCGGCGGAGGTGGCGCGCTTCGATCGCGACCTTGCAGCCGACGGACGCATCGCCCGCGAAAATTGGATCGAGCAGGCGCAAATTCTGATGCGCGGCGGCGATACGGCATTCTCCCGCGCCTTCGATCGTGGCGCGCCTGCCGAGGTGACGCCGCCGTCTCCGCTCGCGCTGGAGCCAGGCGAGGTGGTCGCCGAGGGGGCGACCGATGCCAGCAGCGCGCCGGCGGCAAGGCCTCTTCTGCTTGGTACGCTGCGGTCCGTGCGCTCGCAGGCTTATCAGAACCCGGAGCCAGGGCCCGAAGCAGCCCATCGCGTCGGCTCGCACAATCGGGTGGTGCGTTCGGCGCCGCCGCAGGACCTCAAGCGCATCCGTGGCATCGGCGTCTTGATCGAGCGGCGTCTCAATGCGATGCAGATTGCCACCTACGAGCAGATCGCCAATTGGACCGCGGCAGACATCGAGCGCGTAAGCCGCACGCTCGACTTCAAGGGCCGGATCGAACGGGAAAATTGGGTGGAGCAGGCGCGTATCCTCGCTTCCGGCGGGGCCACAGAGTTCTCCCGTCGCGTCGATCGTGGCGATGTCGAGACCGGCCGCTACAGGCCATAGGGAGTGCCGTTGGCCAGACGCACAAAAAATATTCTTTTCATCATGTGCGATCAACTGCGCTGGGATTACCTGTCCTGCGCCGGTCATCCCACCCTGAGGACGCCAAACATCGACGCTCTGGCCGCCAAGGGCGTGCGCTTCACGCGCGCCTACGTGCAATCACCGGTGTGCGGCGCCTCGCGCATGAGCTTCTACACGGGCAGATACGTACAGTCGCACGGCGCCGTATGGAACGGCATTCCGCTCAGGGTTGGCGAGATGACGCTTGGCGATCATTTGCGTCCTCTCGGCGTGCGCACGGCGCTGGTCGGCAAAACGCATATGCGCGCCGATGTCGAGGGCATGCAACGTCTCGGCATCGATCCCAACTCCAGCATCGGTGTGCGGGTAGCCGAATGTGGCTTCGATCCCTACGAGCGCGACGACGGCTTGCACGGAATCGGGCCCGACGGGCGCTATGACCCACAACTGCCGCGCTACAACCGGTATCTCAACGAGAGCGGCTATGCGGGAGACAACCCTTGGCACGACTGGGCCAATGCCGCCGCCGGAGCGGGTGACGAGCTCGCCTCCGGCTGGGCCATGCGCAACGCCGCAAAACCGGCGCGCGTGGCCGAAGCGGATGCCGAAACCCCCTATATGACCCGGCGCGCCATCGACTTCATGCGCGAGGCCACCGACGCGCCGTGGTGCCTACACCTCAGCTACATCAAGCCACACTGGCCCTACCTTGCCCCCTCTCCCTACCACGCCATGTACGCCGCCGGCGATATTTTGCCCGCGGTCCGTTCGCCGGGGGAACGCGCCAATCCCCACCCGATTTATCGCGAGTTCATGAACCTCAAAGTCAGTAAAGCTTTCTCGCGCGATGAGGTGCGCGCCGCCGTCATTCCAGCCTACATGGGTCTGATCAAGCAGATCGACGATCAGCTGGGCGTGCTATTCGGCTTCATGCAGGAGCGGGGCCTGTTCGAGCACACGATGATCGTGTTCACCTCCGACCATGGCGACTATCTGGGCGACCATTGGCTGGGCGAGAAGGACCTGTTTCATGAGCCCTCGGTCAAGGTGCCGTTGATCGTCTACGATCCATCGACGCAAGCCGATCCGGCGCGGGGCTTGGTCTGCGACGCCCTGGTCGAGGCCATCGACCTGGCGCCGACCTTCCTCGAGGCCATCGCAGGAGATTGGAGACGGCAGTCGCACCGTCTCGAAGGCCGCTCGCTGTTGCCCTGGCTCAGGGGAGAGGTCCCCGTGCCGTGGCGGCAGTTCGCCGTCAGCGAATACAACTACGCCTCGCTGCCGGTGGCCGAGAAGCTCGGCGTTGCCCCGCGTGATGCCTGCCTGTTCATGATCACGGATCGGCGCTGGAAATTGATCCACGCGCCCGGCTTCCGGCCGATGTTGTATGATCTTGAAAGCGACCCCCGCGAGTTGTGCGACCTTGGCGCCGATGCGGCCTGCGCGGGCGAGCGGCAGCGACTGGCCGAGGCGCTTGCGAGCTGGGGCCTGCGCCTGTCGCAGCGCATCACGCGTTCCGAGGACCAAATCATCGCCACGCGCGGCACATCGGAGCGCCGCGGCATCCTGGTCGGGGTATGGGACGAGCGGGAGCTGCCGGCCGAACTTTGGAGCAAGTACCGGGGCAAAGCCGACAACACCTAAGTTCAGGCCGATCCGCGGCCGCCCCGGGCCGCAAGCCCGATCCGCCAGGGGGGTGGACACCCCGGCCCTTAAACCAAAGCCGCGCGATGCCTCGGTGCGGGGGCGATCGGCCTCGCACCGGGCAGATCCTGTGGCTAGAACATGCCCTCGAACTTCTTCTTGAAGCGGGAGAGGCGGCCGCCGCGATCGACCAGGTGGCGATCGCCACCGGTCCAAGCTGGGTGCGTCTTGGGGTCGATGTCGAGGGTGAGGGTGTCACCTTCTTTGCCATAGGTGGAGTAAGTCTCAAACTCGGTTCCGTCCGTCATCGTCACTTTGATACGATGGTAGTCCGGATGAAAATCGTCTTGCTTCTTCATCAGCCGCCTCACGGGGCCGCCGCCGCGGCCATGCCAGCAAAAGGGTGCTGCCTTGTACTGGAATGGGCGCCCCGGGACAAGCGGCCGGGCGGGTGCGGGAGGGCGGTCGCAAAAGGCCAGCGGCGGAATTTGTGACCGCCCCGCACCAATTTTGCGCCATCCTGCCGGGCGCAGCCGTTTTTGCGCTTCTCATGCGCGGGCGAATGCCGCAGGTTGCCGTGGGGGCCCCGCTGCGCGAGCAGCTGGAGCTTGCAGGCCTGCGTACCGTCAGCGGCAGCGGCGCCTGGCGTGATGGGGCACGAGATGGGGCAGGGTCAGGTGAGATCGACGAGCGGCGGCGGACTGGTGCTGGGCCTTGCCCTATTGGCCGCCCTGGCCACGCTGGGAGCCCTCGCCGATGCGCGCGCCGAAGGCGACGGCACCTGGCTGAAATGGCCCGGCTCGGCAACTGCGTCGGCCAACGATGACCCGACCGACCGCGAATTCATCAAGGAGTGGGAGGCGACCCCTCCCAAGGGCTATCCGACCCTAAGTCCCAACAACCTCATTCCGATCAAGGCCGCCGTTATTCGGTATAGCCAGATCGCGGCGCGGGGCGGCTGGAAGCCGCTCCCCGATCTGCAGTTGCAGCAGGGATCGTCGGGCCCCGCCGTCGCCATCCTACAGGAGCATCTGGTGATGACGGGCGACCTCAAGGAGCAGAGCGGCAATCCAGAGAGCTTCGACTACTTTTTGACAAAGGCGCTACGTCGGTATCAGGCGTCGAACGGGCTTGCTCCCACCGGCATCGTCGACAGGCGCACCATTGCGGCCCTGAACGTGCCGGCCGCAGCGCGCCTAAAACAGCTCAAGACCAATCTGCAACGCCTTGAGCAACTCTCCCGTTCGCTTCCCAAGAAATATGTGGTGGTCAACATTCCCGCGGCCCAGGTGGAGGCGATCGAAAGGGATCGCGTCGTCACGCGGCATGCCGGTGTGGTGGGCAAACCCGAGCGGGCCACGCCCGAGCTCAAATCGGCCATCCATGAGCTCAACTTCAACGCGGTGTGGCATTTGCCGCCGACCGTGATCGAAAAGGACCTGATCCCCAAGGGCCAAGACATGGCCAGAGCCGGCCAGAGCGTCCTCGTCAAGTACAAGATCGATGCCTACGGCAGCGACGGCCGCAAGCTCGATCCCAGCAAAATCAATTGGAGCGGCGGCGGTGCGGCCGGGCTGACCTACAAACAGCAGCCCGGCGCGGACAATCCGTTGGGTTTCGTGAAGCTCAACTTCAATAACACTCACGCCGTCTACATGCACGATACCCCGTCGCAGTCACTTTTCGGCCGCAATTTCCGCGCCGCAAGTTCGGGCTGCGTGCGCGTGCATGGCATCGAGCAGCTGGCGGCCTGGGTGCTCGCCGACCAGGGTTGGAAGGAGGAGCACATCAAGCACATCAAGCAGACCGGGGAGCGCCGGGACGTCCGCCTTAAGCAGCCGATGCCCCTGTATTTCACCTATTTGACGGCGTGGGCCACGCCCGACGGCGTCGTGCAATTCCGGCGCGACCTTTACCAGAAAGACGGCGTTGGCACTGCGGCGGGGGCCTACTGAGCGCCGCGCCGCGCGGGGCCAGTGGGGGGCGATGGTCAAAAAGACGTCCATGCGACAATCCGCAGTGGCGCGGTCAATTCTCCCTCGTCTAGAATGACTCCAGGGAAAGGGGTGGACTCCGGCAACCCCAGGGTGCAGGCGCTTGGCTGCTCTCAAGGTGCGCGCGAGGTGGGTTCATGGATTACGCAAAAGCGTTTGTTAAGGCGCTGCAAACAGTTAAAGACGAGGGACGGTATCGGGTTTTTGCCGACATCCGGCGCAATCGCGGGCACTTTCCCTCCGCCCGGCATTTCGCCGCGGCAGGGCCGCGGCAAATCACGGTCTGGTGCTCCAATGACTACCTCGGCATGGCGCAACATCCCGCCGTCATCGCCGCTATGCATGAGGCGTTGGACACGGCCGGCGCCGGCTCAGGTGGTACGCGCAACATTTCGGGGACATCGCATTATCACGTGGAACTGGAGGCCGAGCTCGCCGACCTCCACCGTAAGCAGGCCGCGCTGCTTTTCACCTCCGCCTACGTGGCCAACGATACGACCCTAGCCACCCTGCAGAAGCTGTTGCCCGGCTGCGTCATCTTTTCCGACGAGAAGAACCACGCGTCGATGATTGCCGGGATCCGCAACGGCGGCGGCGAGAAGCGCATTTGGCGTAACAACGACTTGGCCGATCTGGAGGCCAAGCTGCGCGCCAGCGAGCGCGATCGGCCGAAGGTGATCGCCTTTGAGTCGGTTTATTCCATGGACGGCCTGATGGCGCCGATCGGCGCCATTTGCGACCTGGCCCAGAAATACGGAGCCCTGACCTATCTCGACGAGGTGCATGCGGTCGGACTTTACGGCGCGCGCGGCGGCGGGCTCGCCGAACAGCAGCGCGTTATGCATCGCGTCGATGTCATCAACGGCACCCTCGCCAAAGGTTTCGGCATCATGGGCGGCTATATCGCCGCTACGCGCGATATCTGCGATGCGATCCGTTCCTATGCGCCGGGCTTCATCTTTACCACCTCCTTGGCCCCGGCCATTGCCGCCGGCGCGGTCGCCAGCATTCGCCATCTCAAGACCAGCGCGGTTGAACGCGAGCGCCACCAGGAGCGCGTTGGCACCTTGAAGGGCCGGCTGAAGGCGGCCGGTTTGCCGGTGATGGACAATCCTAGTCACATCGTGCCGCTTCTGGTCGGTGATCCTGTGCTGTGCAAGCAGATGACGGATGCGCTGCTTGACCGCTTTGGCATCTACGTGCAGCCGATCAACTACCCAACCGTTCCGCGCGGCACCGAGCGGCTTCGCCTGACGCCGAGCCCGCAACATTCCGACGCCGACATCGAGCGATTGGTTGGCGCCTTGCGCGTGCTGTGGTCTGAGATGGGCCCGACCTTTGCGCCGCGGAGCGAGGCGGCCGAGTAGCCGGCGAAGCCCGCAGCCTTCAGCCGCGCTCTGGCAGCGTGCCGGGCCTTAGCTTGCGTGCGAGCTGATCGAGCACGCCGTTGACGAGCTTTGGTTCGTCGCCCTCGAAGAAGGCCCGCGCCACCTCGATGTATTCGCTGATAACGACGCGGGCCGGCACGTCTGGCAACTCGATCAATTCGAAGGTCGCCGCGCGCAGGATGGCACGAACGATCGAGTCGATGCGTGCCAGGCGCCAGCCGGTCGCAAGCTGCTGATCGATCAACGGGTCGATCTCACGCTGTCGCTTTACCACTCCGCGCAACACCTGGGCAAAGTGCTCTTGATCGGCATCGGCCATGCTGTTGCCATCGGCGCTGCCGCTTAGCCTGTGTTGCTTGAATTCCTCGATCACCTCGATCAGATCGGTCTCCGCCAAATCCATCTGGTACAACGCCTGCACCGTCGCAAGCCGGGCCCGACTGCGCGCGATATCGCCACGCTTGTCGCGCTTGGCGTTCGGCGCGGTCATTCCAGATCCTCGGCGAACACGCGCTCCATGGCGACGAGTGCCAAGCACGCGCGCACGGCTTCCGCACCTTTGCCCTTGCGTCCGCCGCGCGCCCGCTCCAGCGCTTGGGCTTCGTTGTTCACGGTCAGAATGGCATTGCCCAGCGGGATGGCGTTGCGAACCGCGATCTCCATCAGCCAGTGATTGGCATTGTTGCAGACGGTCTCGTAGTGCGTTGTCTCGCCGCGGATCACGCAGCCGAGCACGACGCAGCCATCAAAACGGGCATCCGCGTCATCCGAGCCGATCAAATCGGCCTTCACCGCCTGGGCCAGCGCCAGAGGAATCTCCAGCGCGCCCGGCACCACCACGCGCTCGAAGCTTGCCCCCGACGCTTCCAGCTCGGCGATCGCGCCAGCGAGCAGCTCCTTGGCGATTTCCTGGTAATAGGGCGCCTCGATCATGAGGATTCGGGCACCGCACACTTGGCCGCTGGCGGCGGCGGCGTCTGCGGATTGCTGCTTGCGCGCCATCGCTCGTTCAACCGATCCGGCGCTGGTCAACGATGCGCAGGCCGAAGGCCTCAAGACCCACGTAGCGGGAGGGCGGGGCATTCGACAGCAGCACCATGTCACTTACACCGAGGTCGCGCAAAATCTGCGAGCCGACCCCGATCTCGACGCGGCGACGTTCCGGATCAGTGTGTTTGCGCTTCTTGCGTTCGGCGTTTTGTGCGATCGAACTCGACACACCCTTCGGCCGCAAATCCCGAATGAGGACGATGACACCTCGCCCCTCGCGCGCGATTTCGGCCATGGCCTTCTCGATCAGAGCCCCACGCGTGCCCTCGCTGCTGCCGATGCCCAACAGATCGGCCAGCACGTTGACTGCATGCACGCGCACCAGCACGGGACCCGCGGCGCTAAGATCGCCTTTGACGAGAGCCAGATGCTCGACGGGCTGCACGGTCGTTTCGTAGACGTAGAGATCGAAGGTGCCGCCGAACAGGCTGTCGACGGCGGTTTTGGCGACCTGGCGCACGATGCGATCATGGCGCAACCGATAGCCGATCAGATCTTCGATGGTGCCGATCTTCAAGCCGTGGCGCTGGGCGAACGCGACAAGATCGGGCATGCGCGCCATGGTGCCGTCGTCGTTCATGATCTCGCAGATGACCCCGGCCGGAAACAGGCCGGCCATGCGCGCGAGATCGACGGAGGCCTCCGTGTGGCCGGCGCGCACGAGCACGCCACCCTCGCGCGCAATCAGCGGGAAAACGTGCCCCGGGGAAACGATGTCCTGGTAGTCCTTGGTCGGGTCGATGGCGGTGGCAATGGTGCGGGCGCGATCGTGCGCAGAAATGCCGGTGGCGATGCCCTCACGCGCCTCGATTGAAACCGTGAAAGCGGTGCGGTTCCTCGCCTCGTTTTGCCGCGCCATGTACTCGAGGCGGAGCTGAGTCGCGCGTTGCTGCGTCAGCGACAGGCAAATCAAGCCGCGGCCATGCTTAGCCATGAAGTTGATGGCATCGGGCGTCGCCATCTGCGCCGGAATCACGAGGTCGCCCTCGTTCTCGCGATCCTCGGCGTCCACCAGGATAATCATGCGACCATTGCGCAAATCCTCGAGAATTTCCGCAATCGGCGACAGGAAGCCTTTGCCCTCGGCGTAGGCGGCGCGTGATAGTCCCTCATTCACGGGCGGTACTCCAAGGCCCTCGCGACGTAGCGGGCCAAGAGATCGACTTCCAGGTTCATCGCGTCGCCTGGCTTTTTGATCCCCAATGTCGTTTGGGTCAAGGTGTGCGGAATGACGTTGATGCCAAAGCGCCGGCCAATGACCTCATTGATGGTGAGCGAAATGCCGTCGAGCGCCACCGAGCCCTTTGCCGCAATGTACTGGGCCAGGTGTTCGGATGTTTCGACCATGACGCGGCGCGATGACCCGTCGGGGCGCAGATCGACGATGTGGGCAAGGCCGTCGACGTGACCGCTGACGATATGGCCGCCCAGTTCGTCACCGGCCTTGAGCGCCCGCTCCAGATTGATCTTGCGCCCGGGTTGCCAAGCCTCGAGGTTGGTTTTGCTCAAGGTTTCGTTGGAGACGTCGGCCGTGAAGATGCTGCCCGTGGTCGCGGCGCGCACGCTGGTGGCCGTCAGGCAGGCACCATCGCACGCGAGCGAGGCGCCAACCGAGATGGTGTGCGCCGGATAGGCCGAGCGCACGCTAAACCGCCCACCCTCACGAGCGACGAGTTCGCCGATGTCAGTGATGATGCCGGTGAACATGGGGCCTGAAGCTAGCACACCTGGCTGAGGTTGCGCGAACGCGCAAAGACGGGCAGGCGGGTCGCCATCGCATAGCAGCTGCGACCAGGCCGGGTTTGCTCGGGCAAGGCGCGGCCATCAGACGAGATAGCCCGCATGGTCGGTGGCCTTGCCCCGGGCGCCGGCCTCCAGGGCGGCCCGCATCCTGGGCTCGATTTCGCGCTTTGTGAAGCTCCTTGGGTCTACGTGCACGTACACCGTTTCGCTGGTGACCAGCAGGGCGCCATCGCCGACCCGGCGCAGCTCGAAGCACAGGGTGAAAGAGGTCGTGCCGACGCGACCTGCCCAAACCGAGATTTCCAGCACGTCATCGAAGCGCGCCGGTGCCTTCCACTCCACAACTTGGCGGACAGTCTGGCTTTCGAACGTGCCGTCAAAGACGTCGCCAGGCGAGGGAAGCGCGGCGCGCAGAAACTCGAAGCAGGCAAGGTCGATGTAATCGCCATAACGGGCGTTGAACACGACCTGCTGAGCGTCGCATTCTTGGTAGCGCACGCGCACGTAGTAACGAAATGGCGTGGTCATTCGCCTTTGCGGGCTCCGAGGTGGCCGCGCGCACGATAGATAGTTATCCGATTGCTGCCCAGACGGCGGTCGGAAGCTATTAGCCAGCGCGCCGGGTCGCTAAAGACTTCAAGTCCACGGTCGGCCAGCGGGAGCACGCCCGCGCCCGCCAACGTGCCGGTGCCGCGCGCAATCACCGCCTCGTCGACGAGGCCGGCCGCGATGAACGAGCCGGCGACGTGGGGCCCGCCTTCGACCAGGAGGCGGGTGATACCGTCGGCGTTGAGCGCGGCAAGCACCCCGCGCAAGGACAATCCGCCATTTTCCATCGCAACCCGACGAATGGCGACGCCGGCGGGCAGGTCCGGTAACGGGGTGTCTAGGGCACCGATCAGCGTAACCGGCACCGCATCGGCGCTGGTTGCTAGCTTGCTTGCTTGGGCGGTGCGGAACCTTGTGTCGAGCACATAGCGCCGCGGCGACCGCGGGCTCAGCCCGGGCAGCCGACACGTCAGCTGCGGATCATCGTCCTCAACCGTCTGACGACCGATCAGAATGGCGTCGGCGCGGGCGCGCAGCAGGTGGGCGTACGCCCTTGCCTCCTGGCTCGTGACCCAACGCGGTTGACCGTCGCCCGGCGCGATCAGTTCGTCGGCGGAGACGGCGAGCTTCAGTTGCACGAATGGGCGTGCCTGCGTCATGCGCAGGATATGCCCGCCCGCCATCCAGCGCGCCTCCTCGGCACACACGCCCGTCTCGATGACGATGCCCGCCTGCCGCAAGCTGGCAAAACCCTTGCCCGAAATTTCCGGATTGGGATCCTCGATGGCGCAGACCACGCGGCGGATGCCCGCCCTGCGAATGGCGTCGGCGCAGGGCGGGGTACGCCCGTGGTGTGAGCACGGCTCGAGCGTGACGTACATCGTCTTGCCGCGTGCGTTGACGCCGGCACGCTCAAGCACATGCGCTTCCGCATGGGGGCGGCCACCGGGCTGGGTCCAGCCGCGCGCGATCATCTCACCGCTGGCCTCCTCGACGATGACGGCTCCCACAGCCGGATTGGGCGCGGTGGTACCCAATACCCGCCGGGCTAGACCGAGCGCCACGGCCATAAACCGGCGATCCTGCGCCGCCTGGTCGGCGCCATGCTTGGACGGGAGAACCAACGGTCAGTGCTTTCTTTCCAGCGGCTCGGCGCTCGGCGGCTTGGCAGACGCCGGTGGGTCGGTCTCCGGCGCGCGGGCGATTTCGCCCAGTACCTCCTGGAAATCGGAGGCCTCGCGAAAATCGCGGTAGACGGAGGCGAAGCGGACGTAGGCGACGGGATCGAGACCCTTCAGGGCCTCCATCACCAATTCGCCGATGATCGAGGAGGGCACTTCTTGTTCACCCATGCTTTCGACCTGGCGAACGATGCCGGACACCATGCGCTCGACGCGCTCAGGCTGGATGGGCCGCTTGCGCAGCGCCACTTCCACCGATCGCGACAGCTTCTCCCGATCAAACGGCACGCGTCGGCCGGAGCGCTTGGCGACGATGATCTCGCGTAGTTGTACGCGCTCGAAGGTGGTGAACCGGCCGCCGCAATCCTCGCAGCTGCGCCGCCGGCGGATCGCCTGATTCTCTTCGGTGGGGCGGCTATCCTTCACCTGGGTATTCTCGCAACCGCAATATGGGCAGCGCATGTCCTCTGCTCCCGAAAGCCATGCCGAGACGCGTTGAGACGCGCACAGGTACCGTTCTGGACGACCCGCTTCAGCCGTAGATGGGGAAACGCTCGCACAGCCTCAGCGCCTCCTCCCTTACCTTCGCTTCAACTTTCCCATTGCCGGCCTCACCGTTGGTCGCCAGGCCGTCCAAAACCTCCGCCATCAGTCGTCCGATGGTGCGAAACTCGGCGAGGCCGAAGCCGCGGGTGGTACCGGCCGGTGAGCCGACGCGAATACCCGAAGTTACCTGCGGTTTTTCGGGATCGAACGGCACCGCATTCTTATTGACGGTGATATGAGCCCGCCCCAGGGCCTTTTCGGCGGCGACGCCGGTGAGCCGCTTCGGCTGCAGGTCGACCAGGTTCAGATGCGTATCGGTGCCGCCCGAGACGAGGTCGTATCCGGCGCTGAGCAAGACTTCGCCGAGTGCCTTGGCATTCTCCACCACATTGCGCGCATAAGCCTTGAACTCGGGGCGCATGGCCTCGGCAAATCCCACCGCCTTGGCGGCGATCACGTGCATCAATGGGCCGCCCTGCATACCCGGGAAGACGGCGGAATTGATCTTCTTGGCCAACGCTTCCTCGTTGCTGAGGATCATGGCGCCACGCGGACCACGCAGCGTCTTGTGCGTCGTGCTGGTCACGACGTGGGCGTGCGGAAATGGGCTCGGATGGGCGCCGCCGGCGACAAGTCCGGCGAAGTGGGCCATGTCCACCATCAGCAGCGCACCCACCTCATCGGCTATCGCGCGAAAGGCTGCAAAGTCGATGATCCGCGGATAGGCGCTGCCGCCCGCCACAATCACCTTCGGCCGGTGCGAGCGGGCGAGTTCCCTGACGTCGTCCATATCGATGCGGTGATCCTGGCGGCGTACTTTGTAGGGTACGACTTTGAACCACTTGCCCGACAGGTTGGCCGGCGAACCGTGGGTTAGGTGGCCGCCGGTGTCGAGGCTCAAGCCCATGAAAGTGTCACCGGGCTTCATCATTGCCATGAAGGCGGCTTGATTGGCGGTGCTGCCCGAGTGCGGCTGCACGTTAGCGAAATTGCACTTGAACAGCTTCTTGGCCCGCTCGATCGCCAGCGTCTCGATCTCGTCCACATACTGGCAGCCACCGTAGTAGCGATGGCCGGGATAGCCCTCGGCATACTTGTTGGTGAGTACCGTGCCGGCGGCCTCCAGCACGGCGCGGGACACGAAGTTCTCCGACGCGATCAGCTCTATTTCCTGTTGCTGACGTCGCACCTCGCGCTCGACGCTGGCGAAAACCTCCCGATCGGCCTCGGCGAGCGGCGCGGTGGACAACGGCGAGTGCGGCGTCTCACGACGCCCGGCGGCTGCAGTCATCGATCGTCTCACGATTCGCTAGGAGCGCCAGAGCGGCGCGGCGCCCTCATATCATGGCCTTCGCATCTGCAACAAGACGCCAGCGGGCAAGAGGCCAAATCACACCCCCCGCCCCGGGGGCGGCGCGCCCGCCGGCGTCTCCTCGATCGGGCCCGGGCGGGCCATAACGGCACACTTTTTTCCGCCCCGTGCGGCCACGTCTCCGCGCCCCAGGCTGGGGGCCGCACGCCGCGAGCGTCGCGGGTGATAGACGTCAAGGTTTTGTCGGCCCCCTTGGGCCCTTGGACGGCCCATCCGGCCTCGGGGCCGCGGCAGAGACGGTCCTCACGACCAGGCCGCCGCGCCGCCGCCC
>DATMZT010000108.1:0-9130 GCA_035573335.1 Hyphomicrobiaceae bacterium
GGCAACCCCGAGACGACCACGGGTGGCAATGCGCTCAAGTTCTATGCCTCCGTTCGCCTCGACATCCGCCGCATTGGCCAGATCAAGGATCGCGAGGAGATCGTCGGCAACGAGACACGTGTCAAAGTCGTCAAGAACAAGGTGGCCCCGCCGTTCAAGCAGGTGGAATTCGACATTATGTATGGCGAGGGCATCTCCAAGGTCGGCGAGCTGGTCGATCTCGGGGTCAAGGCCGGCATTGTCGAGAAATCCGGCGCCTGGTTTTCCTATAACGGCGAGCGGATCGGCCAGGGCCGCGAAAACACCAAGGCCTTCTTCAAGCAGCATCCGAAGATTGCCGACCAGGTCGAGAAGGCCATTCGGCAAAATGCTGGGCTTATCGTCGACAAGATGCTGCAGGCCGAGCCTGAGGGCGAGGAGGGCATGGACGCGGAAGACCCGGAGGGCTTCGCCGACGCGCCGGAACCCGAGACGGTGGCCAAGAAGGGCGCCCGTGCCAAGCGCTGACGGGCGCGGGCCCGGGAGGCCCAGCCGGCGCACGCGGCACAATGATCCGGCCCGCCGGGGCTCGGCCGGCTTGCCCCCAACCGCGAGCGAGCCCGTGGCTGCGCGGGGTTGGGGGTTTGTGGACAGCGGACAGGCGCGTGGCTAGAAGTGGCTCCGCAGTTTCCGTGATGAGCTCACATGACCAGCGTCAATCAGGTCCGCGCGACCTTTCTCGACTTTTTTGCCAAGAACGATCATGCGGTCGTGCCCTCCTCCTCGCTCGTGCCGCGCAACGATCCGACCTTGATGTTCACCTCCGCCGGCATGGTGCAGTTCAAGAATGTTTTCACCGGCCAGGAGACGCGCAGCTATCGCCGCGCCACCACCGCGCAAAAGTGTGTGCGCGCCGGCGGCAAGCACAACGACCTCGACAACGTCGGCTACACCGCGCGCCACCACACGTTTTTCGAGATGCTGGGCAACTTCTCCTTTGGCGATTACTTCAAGGAGCGGGCGATTCCGCTGGCTTGGGAGCTGGTGACCAAGGCGTATGGCCTCGATCCCAACCGCCTGCTGGTCACCATCTACCACGACGATGAAGAGGCTTACCGCATCTGGAAGAAGGTGACGGGCTTTCCCGATCAGAAGATCATTCGCATTGCCACGTCCGACAACTTCTGGGCCATGGGTGATACGGGTCCCTGCGGACCCTGCTCGGAGATCTTCTTTGATCACGGCCCCAAGATCGCGGGCGGCCCGCCCGGCTCGCCGGATGCGGATGGCGACCGGTTCATCGAGATCTGGAATCTGGTGTTCATGCAATACGAGCAACGCGGTCCGGGCGATCGCGTGCCGCTGCCAAGACCCTCGATCGATACCGGCATGGGGCTCGAGCGCATCTCCGCGGTGCTGCAGGGCACGCACGACAACTACGAGATCGATCTCTTCAAGGCTTTGATCGCGGCCTCGGTGGCGGCAACCGGCGTACCGGCGGCGGGGCCCCACAAGGCCTCCCATCGCGTCATTGCCGATCACTTGCGTGCCACCAGCTTTCTGATCGCCGATGGCGTGCTGCCGTCCAACGAGGGGCGAGGCTACGTGCTGCGCCGGATCATGCGTCGCGCCATGCGCCATGCCCATCTCCTCGGGGCCAAGGAGCCGCTGATGTATCGCCTGGTGCCGGAGCTCGTGCGCCAGATGGGCGAGGCTTACCCAGAGCTGGTCCGCGCCCAGCCCCTGATCGCGGAGACCCTCAAGCTCGAAGAAACGCGGTTTCGCAGGACCCTGGAAAAGGGCCTCAATCTGCTGTCGGAGGCAAGCGCGGAGCTGGCCGCGGGCGACACCTTCGCCGGCGAAGTCGCCTTCAAGCTTTATGACACCTTTGGCTTCCCGCTCGACCTGACGCAGGACGCCCTCAAGCCCAGGGGCATCGGCGTCGATGTTGCGGCCTTCAACAGGGCCATGGAGCGGCAGAAGGAGGAGGCGCGGCGGGCCTGGAAGGGTTCCGGCGAAGCGGCCACCGAGACCATCTGGTTTGAGGTGAAGGAGAAGGTCGGGGCGACCGACTTTCTGGGCTACGACACGGAGACGGCGGCAGGCGAGATCCGCGCCCTCATCCGCAATGGCGCCGTCGTCAAAGCCTTGGCCGCGGGTGAGGAGGGCGCCATCGTCCTCAATCAGACGCCGTTTTATGGCGAATCGGGTGGCCAGGTCGGCGATCAGGGTACGATCGGGGGTGGCAAGGGTGCCCTGTTCCGCGTCTCAACCACCCAGAAAAAGCTCGGCGATCTCATCGTGCATCTGGGTCGGGTCGAGACGGGCAGTTTCAAAGAGGGCGATGCCGTCGAATTGCTCGTGGACCATCAGCGACGCTCGGCGACCCGTGCCAATCACTCCGCCACGCATCTGCTGCACGAAGCCCTGCGCCAGGTGCTGGGGCCGCACGTGGCCCAGAAGGGCTCGTTGGTCGAGCCGGCGCGCCTGCGCTTCGATTTTTCGCATCCCAAGCCGATGAGCGCGGCGGAGGTTGCCGCCGTCGAGAGCATGGCCAACGCCTTCGTCTTGCAGAATTCTGCGGTCGAGACGCGGCTGATGGCGCTCGAGGACGCGTTGGAGACCGGTGCCATGGCCCTGTTCGGGGAGAAGTATGGCGATGAGGTCCGGGTTGTTTCGATGGGGGTGGGCGGCTCCGGCGCCAAGGCCAACAAGGCATGGTCGGTGGAATTGTGTGGGGGCACCCACGTCGGGCGCACCGGCGACATCGGCCTCATCAAGGTGACCGGCGAGAGCGCCAGCAGCGCGGGCGTGCGTCGCATCGAAGCGCTGACTGCCGACGGCGCGCGCGCCTACCTGGCGGATCAGGATTCGCGCGTGCGCGAATTGACCCAGTTGCTGCGCGCCAAGCCCGACGAGCTGGTCGAGCGCGTGCGCGCCCTCATCGAGGAGCGCAAGCAACTCGAGCGCCAGCTCGGCGAGGCCAAGCGACAGATGGCGCTCGGCGGCGCCGGCGCCGCCGATGCGGGCAACGGGCGGGCGGCGGCGGGGTCGGCCATCCGCGCCGTCGGCGATGTGAAGCTGCTCGCGCGCACGGTTGTCGGCCTGAACCCCAAGGACCTGCGTGGACTGATCGACGACGGCAAGAAGCAGATTGGGTCCGGCGTAGTGGCCATCATCGGCGTCGGCGAGGACGGCAAGGCGGGGCTGGCCGTCGGCGTCACCGACGACCTCACCAAGCGCATCAATGCGGTCGACCTGGTCAGGGTCGGCGCCGAGGCGCTGGGTGGCAAGGGCGGCGGTGGCCGCCCGGATTTGGCCCAGGCCGGCGGCCCGGATGGCTCAAAAGCCGAATCGGCGCTGAAGGCGATCGAAGCGCGCCTTGCCGGCTAAGGCGCAACTGGGTCCGCGGCCGCGCCGGAGGGGGTCTTGCTTTGCCGGCGCCCGCCGCTAGGTTGCCGACTCACTTGAGGCTCAACGGGAACGAGGCCAACGGGAACGAGGCCATGGCCAACGCAACGGCAAAGCCCTGGACCGAGGCGCCGCTCACGGGGCGGCTGGTGCTGGCCGACGGCACGGTGATTGCCGGCCACGGCCTCGGCGCCGTGGGATCGGCCGTCGGCGAGGTCTGCTTCAACACCGCGATCACCGGCTATCAGGAGATTCTCACCGATCCGTCCTACGCCGGCCAGATCATTACCTTCACCTTTCCGCACATCGGCAATGTCGGCACCAACCCCGAGGATACGGAAACCTCCAACCTCGCCATGCGTTCGGGTGTGCGCGGTTGCGTGCTGCGGGCCCAGGTCAGCGGTCCCTCCAACTATCGCGCCAGCGAGCCGCTTGATAGCTGGCTGAAAGCCCGCGGCATCATTGCCCTGACCGGCGTCGACACGCGCGCCCTTACCGCCCACATCCGCGAAAAGGGCATGCCCAACGGCGTCATCGCGCACGCGCCCTCCGGTCGCTTCGATCTCGACGCGCTCAGGGCGGAGGCGAAAGCCTGGTCGGGGTTGCTGGGGCTCGACCTGGTGCCGGAGGTGACGGCGGGCCAGAGCTACAGCTGGGAGGAGACGCGCTGGGCCTGGGGCCGGGGCTATGGCCGGCAAGATGCGGCGGGGCTGCACGTGGTGGCCCTCGACTATGGCCTCAAGCGCAACATCCTGCGCGCGTTGGCGAGCCTCGGGTGCAAGGTCTCGGTGGTGCCGGCGACCGCCACCGCCGCCGAAATTCTCGAACGCAAGCCTGATGGTGTGTTCCTGTCCAACGGTCCAGGCGACCCGGCCGCGACCGGCGCCTATGCGGTGCCGCAGATCAAGAAGTTGGTGGCGTCCGGACTGCCGATCTTCGGCATCTGCCTCGGCCACCAAATGCTGGGGCTGGCGATCGGCGCCAAGACGCGCAAGATGCATCAGGGACACCATGGCGCCAATCATCCGGTGAAGGACTGCACCACCGGCAAGGTGGAAATCACCTCCATGAACCACGGCTTTGCCGTCGATCGTGACAGCCTTCCGGCGCGGGCCGAGGAGACCCACGTTTCCTTGTTCGACAACTCCAACTGCGGCCTGCGGCTCAAGGGCAGCCCGGTGTTTTCGGTGCAGTACCACCCCGAGGCTTCGCCGGGACCCGAGGACAGCCACTATTTGTTCGTGCGCTTCGCCAACCTGATGCGCGAGCGCAAGGGCCTTCCGCTCCTGCCGGAACGCGCCGGCGGGGTCAAGCCATAGGCGGGCCCGCGCCGGGCGCCGCAAACCCCAGTGGCAGCATTGAATGTTCAGCGCCGGGCCGCGGCCTATAGCCAAGCCCGCGACGCTGCAATATGAAGCGGGCCCATGCCAAAGCGCACCGACATTACATCGATCCTGATCATCGGCGCCGGGCCGATCGTCATTGGCCAGGCCTGTGAGTTCGACTATTCGGGCACGCAAGCCTGCCGGGCCCTCAAGGCCGAGGGCTACCGCATCATCCTGGTCAATTCCAATCCTGCCACCATCATGACCGACCCGGAGCTGGCGGACGCCACCTACATCGAGCCGATCACGCCCGAGGTCGTGGCCGCGATCATCGAGCGCGAGCGCCCAGACGCCCTGCTTCCCACCATGGGCGGGCAAACGGCGCTCAATACGGCACTGAGCCTTGCCAGCCAGGGGATCCTGCAGCGGTTCGGCGTCGAAATGATCGGCGCCACGGCCGAAGCCATCGACAAGGCCGAGGATCGCCAGCTCTTTCGTGAGGCGATGACCCGGATCGGGCTGGCCACGCCCAAGTCGATGCTGGCCAACGCGAGCAAGCTCAAGCGGGCCGATCGCGCCGCCCATGCCGCCGAGCTGGCGCGGATCGAGGCCCTGTCCGAGCCGGCCGAGGTCAAGGAGCGCAAGCGGGTCGACTATCTCAAGCAGTGGAAGGCCGGTACGCACGAGCGCCAGAAGCGCTACCAGGAGCAGGCGGTACTCAAGGCCATGGAAGCCCTTTCCAGCATTGGCCTTCCCGCCATCATTCGACCGTCCTTCACCCTCGGCGGCACCGGTGGCGGCATCGCCTACAACCGCGAGGAATTTCGCGAGATCATCGAGCGCGGCCTGCAGGCCTCCCCCACCACCGAGGTCCTGGTGGAAGAGAGCGTGCTCGGCTGGAAAGAGTTCGAGATGGAGGTGGTGCGCGATAAGGCGGACAACTGCATCATCGTGTGCTCGATCGAAAATGTCGATCCGATGGGCGTGCACACCGGCGACAGCATCACCGTGGCGCCGGCACTGACGCTGACCGACAAGGAATATCAGATCATGCGCAATGCCTCGATCGCGGTCTTGCGCGAGATCGGGGTGGAGACGGGCGGCTCGAACGTGCAGTTCGCTGTCAACCCCGAAAACGGGCGCCTGGTGGTGATCGAGATGAACCCGCGCGTGTCGCGCTCCTCGGCGCTGGCGTCGAAGGCCACCGGCTTTCCCATTGCCAAGGTCGCCGCCAAGCTTGCCGTCGGCTACACCCTCGACGAACTGGAAAATGACATCACCGGCGGTGCCACGCCCGCCTCCTTCGAGCCGACCATCGACTATATCGTCACGAAAATACCGCGCTTCGCCTTTGAAAAATTTCCCGGTGCGGAGCGTACGCTGACCACCTCGATGAAGTCCGTGGGCGAAGTGATGGCGATCGGTCGCACCTTTGCCGAGAGCCTGCAAAAGGCCCTGCGCGGGTTGGAGACCGGGCTGACCGGCCTGGACGACATCGAATTGTGGGGCCTCGGCCGCGGTGACGACAAGAACGTCGTGCGCGCCGCGTTGGGGACGCCGACGCCCGACCGGCTACTGAAGGTGGCCCAGGCGATGCGGCTCGGCTTCGATCACGAGCAGATCTACGCCTCCTGCCGGATCGATCCCTGGTTTCTGGCCCGCATCCAGGAAATCATCGACCTGGAAGCGCGCCTGAAGGCGCACGGCCTACCCGAGGCTGCCGAGGGCCTACGCAGCCTCAAGGCGATGGGCTTTTCCGATGCGCGGCTCGCCAAGTTGGTGGGATTGAGCGAGGCGGACGTGCGCACGCGGCGCGGTGAACTTGGCGTGCGTCCGGTGTTCAAGCGCATCGATACCTGCGCCGCCGAATTTGCCTCGCCGACGGCCTACATGTACTCCACCTACGAGCGTGGCTTGTTCGAGGCTCCCGTTGACGAAGCCCGCCCGTCGGGCCGCGACAAGGTGATCATCCTTGGCGGTGGACCCAATCGCATCGGCCAGGGGATCGAGTTCGACTACTGCTGCTGCCATGCCTGTTTTGCCCTGTCCAAGGTGGGCGTGGAGACCATCATGGTCAATTGCAATCCCGAGACGGTTTCCACCGACTACGACACCTCCGACCGCCTTTATTTCGAGCCCCTGACCGCAGAGGACGTGCTGGAAATCATCCGCGTCGAGCAGTCGGCGGGACGATTGCGGGGCGTCATCGTGCAGTTTGGCGGCCAGACGCCGCTCAAGCTTGCACGCTCGCTGGAAGAGGCCGGCGTCCCGATCCTGGGAACCTCGCCCGAGGCGATCGACCTGGCCGAGGACCGCGACCGCTTCAAGGCGCTGATCGATCGGCTGCGGCTGATGCAACCGGAGAGCGGCATCGCGCGCACCCCGGCGGAGGCGCGCACGGTTGCCGATCGCCTGGGCTACCCGGTGGTGATCCGCCCCTCCTATGTGCTCGGCGGCCGGGCCATGGAGATCGTTGCCGACAGCAGCGAGCTCGATCGCTACATTGTGCGCCTGTCGGAGACGCTCGATCGGCCCTCCGACCTTGCCGTCTCGGCGGCGCGGCCGTTGCTGGTCGATCGCTACCTGAGCGGGGCCATCGAGGTCGACGTTGATTGCCTCAGCGATGGCAGCAACACCTTCATCGCCGGCATCATGGAGCACATCGAGGAGGCCGGCATCCATTCCGGCGACAGCGCCTGCTCACTGCCGCCGCATTCCCTCGATTCGGCCCTGCTGGTTCGGCTGGAGAAGCAGACGCGCGATCTGGCGCTGGCCCTCAACGTGGTCGGCCTCATGAACGTGCAGTACGCCGTCAAGGATCGGCAGATTTACGTGCTCGAGGTCAATCCCAGAGCCTCCCGTACGGTGCCGTTTGTCGCCAAGGTCATCGGCAAGCCGATCGCCGGCATCGCCGCCCGGGTCATGAACGGGGAGCCGTTGACCACCTTCAAGCTCAAGCCCGTAAAGCTTACGCACGTTGGTGTGAAGGAGGCGGTCTTCCCCTTTGCGCGTTTTCCCGGCGTCGACCCGATCCTGGGCCCCGAAATGCGCTCGACCGGGGAGGTGATGGGCATCGATCACGACTATGCCCTGGCTTTTGCCAAGAGCCAGCTTGGCGCGGGTAATGTGCTGCCCCTCAAGGGCAGCGTTTTCGTGTCCTTGCGCGACCAGGACAAAGAGGAGATCCTAGGTGCCATGCGCGAGCTCAGCGAGCTGGGCTTCCGCATCCTGGCGACGCGGGGAACCAAGCGGGCGCTCGAAGCGCACGGCATTGCCTGCGAGCAAGTGAACAAGGTCCTCGAGGGCCGACCGCACATTGTCGACCTGATGAAGAACGGTGAGGTGCAGCTTGTTTTCAACACCACGGAAGGCGCCAAGGCGCTAGCCGATTCCAAGGATATCCGGCGGACCGCCTTGCTCAACCACATCCCATACTATACAACTTTAGCTGGCGCACTTGCCGCGACGGAGGCCATCCGGGCGCTCATGGCGGGCAGTCTTTCAGTTGCGCCGCTGCAATCTTATGTAAGCCAAGCATCCTGAGGATGTAGTGGTCCGGCGCTTCTATCAGGGCTGGCCAAACCCAGTAGACTGAGTGAGACTGGACGGTGGTGCCGGCGGGAATGCCGGGCACCGGCTATTTGCGAATGTGAGCCTAGGCTATGGAAAAAGTGCCGATGACCGTTGAGGGGTTCAAAAAGCTTGAAGCGGACTTGCACCGCCTCAAGGTTGAAGAACGCCCGCGCATCATTCAACAGATCGCGGATGCGCGCGAACACGGTGATCTGGCCGAGAACGCTGAGTACCATGCCGCCAAGGAGGCCCAGGGGCTCAATGAAGCAAAAGTGGCCGAGCTCGAAGACAAGCTCGGCCGGGCCGAGGTGATCGACACCTCCAAGCTGTCGGGCAGCACCGTGAAGTTCGGGGCGACCGTGACCTTGGAGGACGAGGATTCCGGCGACAAGGTCAAGTACATGATTGTCGGCGAGCACGAAGCCAATGTGCGCGAGGGCAAGATTTCCATCGCCTCGCCGATTGCGCGCGCCTTGATCGGAAAGGGCAAGGGGGACAGCGCCGAGGTTACGACCCCCCGCGGCAGCCGCAGCTACGAAATACTCAAAATCGAGTATAAGTAGGTCAAACCGCGACGCCGGCATTCCCGCGGGGCCTCGGATCGCGCCGGGGTGGGCGTGTGGTGTGCGAACAGCGACGCGCTCACTGCAGCCAAGCTATGCCGGCGTGCGATCTTGCTTGATCCGGAGCCGCGAAGCGCCCATACTTTTGCCTGATATTGACTACAGACGTTTATGGCGCGCGGCATTTTCTGCGCTAAGCTGGGGGTTCGGCTTAGGGAACGTTTGCGCGTTAGCCGAAAGCGAGAGATGGGGAAGCTTTCGTCATTTTTTCGGGGATGG
>DATMZT010000109.1:0-4914 GCA_035573335.1 Hyphomicrobiaceae bacterium
GATCATGGTCCTATGAGACCACGCACGGCGTGCTCGTTCAATTGTGCATCGCGGCCGGGCAAGGTCGCGGCAGCAACCGTCAGGGTCGGTTCGAAATTGAGAACGAGTTGCCGTCAGGGTCTCTTCCCTCGCAGCGGCTGAGCCCGCCTCCGGGTATCACCTCCCAAGCTCGGCTCCCCGCACCAGCAGCACCTCTAGCGTCGCGACACTCGTCAATCCGGAAACCCGATCTTGGCTGGCCGCTTGCCCACATGCTGCGCCCGACGGCTCCAGCGCGCGCTGCGTGACGCTGGCGCCGCGCTGCGGCGTCGCTTTGCAGGCGATGTGCTCAATCGCGCTTGGGTCTTTGTCCATCTGCTGAGCCTTCGGCGGGATCTGCCGCGCGATCAAGAAACCAGTGCACGCTGCTGCCCATGTGTACCCGCGCTGCCGGCAGCGAACGATCGCCAGACCAGACGCGGGCAAGGATGTGTCGCTTGCCTATTCCGGTCGCCAGGAACACGATCTTGCGGCTGCTCTCTAAAGGTGGATAGGTCAGGGTGATACGCGGATCGCCGTTCGGACCCTTCACGTCCAGCACCCAGCGCCTGCGCTCGTCGAGAGAGCTTTGGTTTGGAAACAGCGAGGCAGTGTGCCCGTCCTCGCCAATACCCAGCAGCGTGATATCAAACAACGCTCGCCCAGAGTTTAGCTGCCCACCGCCGTAGAAATGCCTGAGCGTCGCTTCATAGGCGGCGGCCGCATCGCGCGCCGACAGGCCCACCGTCGGAATCGGGTGAATGTTGGCTTGGGGGACCGCAAGCCGCGAAAACATGGCCTCGTGCGCCATTCGATAGTTGCTGTCGACGTGGTCGTGAGGCACAAAGCGTTCATCGCCCCAAAACCAGTGCGCCCCAGCCCAGGGAAAGCCATGCCGGGCGCCTACTGCGGCAAGGGCCGCATAAAGCTGGCGCGGCGTCGAGCCGCCGCAGAGACACACAGCAAACGGCCCCGCGCTTGCCTGCGCCTGCCGACAAACCCAAACGGCAACCGATTGGGCAAGCGCTTCGGCGCTCTCATAGATCGCGGTTCCCGGCGGTGCCTTGCCGGTCATGGCCTCGGCCCATGCAAACGCGGGTTCAGGCGCGGCAAAAGCAATTGCTCGACCGCCTGGGCAAAACCCTCCTCGTCATTGGCGGCCGTCACCAGGTCGGCTTTGGCCTTGACCTCGTCGCCGGCGTTGCCCATGGCAATGCTGAGGCCCGCCGCCGCGAACATCGGCAGATCGTTGCGGCCGTCACCCAGCACGGCGATCTCGCTTGCTGGCACGCCCATTAGCTCGGCCAGCACCCCCAGCGCCGTGCCCTTGTTGGCGAGGGGATGCGTGATGTCGAGATAGTAGGCCTGCGAGCGCGCCACGGTCGCGGCTCCGGCGAAGGCGATATTGAGCTTGGCTTCGCAGCAGGCGAGGTGTCGATGGTCCGTGCTAACACCAACGATCTTGACGGCAGTTGCCAAATAGGGCGTGAAGTCATCGACCAGCGTCGGTGCAAACTGGACAGTGCGCCGCTCCAGTTCGACGAGCGGCCCGCGATCCTCCTTCACCAGCCAGTGCTCTCCGGCAAAAACCCAGCTCTCAATGTGGTCGCGTTCCATCTCGGCAATGGCGCGCCCTGCGATACCGCTGGGGATGTCATGCTCGGCGATGACGCTTAAATCGGGGGCGGCGATGATGCCGCCGTTGCACGCCGCAAAGGGTGTTGTCAGTTGCAACGGCGCGAGCAGCATGCTCAGCCCACGCGGCGGCCGACTGCTTATGATCGTAAAGCCGATGCCGCGGGCGCGCAGCTCGGCGACGGCGGCCTGCGCCCGCCCGCTCAGCGTCTTGTCGGCGGTGAGGAGAGTGCCGTCGACATCGGAAATGACCGCGCGAATGGTGGTTGGCGCTACCCTCATGGCGAGCCGTCCTCCCTGGCGATGGCGCGCCAATGCCGGTGGTCGCGCGCGAGCAGTTCGTCGGCTTCGACGGGGCCGGTGCTGCCAGCCGGATACTGCGGGAGCATCTGCGCCCCCTCTTGCACCCAGGCCTCCAAAATAGGTGCGACCACACGCCAGCCAGCCTCGATATTGTCGGCGCGCTGAAACAGCGTGGCATCACCACGCATGCAGTCGTAGATCAGCGTCTCATAGCCGGTATTGGGAGCGGCACGGAAATGCTCCCGGTAGTTGAACTTCATGGCGACGCCTTCCATGCGCACGCTTGGTCCGGGGATCTTGGCCCCGAACCGCAAGGTCACGCCCTCCTCCGGCTGGATCAGGATCGACAAGTCGTTCGGCGTCAGACGGTCCACCGGTGTGTCGCGAAACAGGGCGAATGGCGCCTGCTTGAACTGGATCACCACCTCGCTGCGCCGGGCGCTCAGGGCCTTGCCGGTACGCAGATAGAATGGCACGCCGGCCCAGCGCCAGTTGTCGATCATGATCTTCAAGGCGACATAGGTCTCGGTGGTCGAGCGGGGCGAAACGCCCTCGGAGCCGCGATAGGGCGCCACGGCCTTGCCCGCGACGGTCCCTGCCCCGTACTGACCACGCACCACGTTGCGCCGGGCGTCCTCACGGCCGAAGATATGGGCGGCTTCAAGAACCTTGCCCTTCTCGGTGCGGACGGCGTCAGCACCAAAGCAGGTCGGCGGCTCCATCGCGATCAGGGTCAAGAGTTGGAAGAGATGGTTCGGCACCATGTCGCGCAAAGCGCCTGTCTTATCGTAGAACCGCCCCCGCCGCTCCACACCTACGGTCTCGGCGACGGTGATTTGCACGTGATCGATGTAATGGCGCGACCAGAGCGGCTCGAACAAGCCGTTGCCAAAGCGCAGCACCATGATGTTCTGCACCGTTTCCTTGCCGAGGTAGTGATCGATCCGATAGATCTGTTCCTCGGCAAGGACCTCGAGCAGGGCGCGATTGAGCGCATGCGCGGAGCAAAGATCGGTACCGAACGGCTTCTCGATAATGACGCGCCGCCAGCGACCCTCTCGTTGTTGGAGAAGCCCGGCATCCGCCAGTCGCTTCGGGATCGTGGCAAAGACCTGCGGCGGCGTCGCCAGATAGAAGAGATAGTTGCCGCCCGTATGCTGCGCCGCGTCGGTTCTGGCGAGCAGGGCTGCCAGCTTCTGGTAGGTCGCGGGGGCCTCAACATCACCGGCAAGATAGAACATGCGGCGGCCGAGCCAGTCGGCGTCGGCGGCGGGAGCGGTGCTATTGCCGTATCTGCTGAGGCTTTCCACCAGTTCTTCGCGGAAGGCATCGTCAGTCTTCGGACTGCGGGCAATGCCGACGATCGCGAAGTTGGCGGGCAGCAAGCCCGCCCGCTTCAGGTTCGACAACGCCGGCAGCAGCAGGCGCTGCGTCAGGTCACCGGCCGCACCGAAAATCACCAGCACACAGGAGGGTGGAGGCGGCGCCGACGGGGTCATGGCGTCCGCTCAAGGTGGCCGCCCAACGTGTTGCCCATGTCCGACATGATCTTGTCGGCAAAATCCGCCTGTTCGCGCGAGGGGAAGCGGGCGTAGAGCACGGCCGACTGCACCTCGGCCGCCACGGCCTCCTCCACAGCGGTGTGGCCGGTCCAGCGCTCGCCCTCATCCTCCGCGGCTGCCGCGTAGCGCCTAAGCCCTGGATCTTCCGTCCGCGCTATGGCGCTCAAAGCGAGCAGCCAAGAGGAGAGCACGCCACCGCGCCGCCAGAGCTCGGCTCTGTCGGCGACATCGAGGCCCAAGAGCCGGCGCACGCTGTTGCCGCCCCTGCGACCGAGACCGACGAGGCCAAGCTGCATTGTCATCTCGCTCCTGCTCCCTAGCGCGCCGGCCGCTGGGCCAGCGCCGCCTCAATGGCGCCTTTGAGGGTTGCCAGGCCTGCGGCAATATTGCTCTTAAGGTGGACGCGGAGCGCCCGCCGCCGCCTTTCGGCCAGGACGGCGAAATCGCCGCGCCCCGCCGCGGCCTTGGCAATGCCAAAGCTCACCTTCTCTCCCGGAACCGCCAGGTCGCGCGCCTCTGCAGCGGTGATCTGAAGGAAGACGCCGCTGTTGGGCCCGCCTTTATAGACCTGCCCGGTCGAGTGCAAGAACCGCGGCCCGAAGCCAAGGCAGGTGGCGACGCGTTTGCGGTCGCGCACGATTAAGCGCATCTGCTGCAGCAGTTCGCGATGCGCGTCATTGCGTTCGATGTAGGCGAGGAAGGCGCAGTAGTCCTGCGCACCCAGGCGGTCGAGATGCGTCCTCAGACAGGCCACGAGCGTGTCGCCGCTGCCCGCAAGGGCTTGCGCATTTGCAGGGTCGGCGAAAAGCTCGATGCCGCGGTCCACACAGAACGGCCTCTCCGCGGGCAGCTCGCCGGACGCCTTGAAGGCGGCCGTGAGCTGGCGCGTCTTCAGCTTGCTCGCCTCGACATCCGGCTGATCGAAAGGATTGATGCCAATGAGCGCGCCGGCAACGGCGGTGGCGAGTTCCCAGCGGAAGAATTCCTGACCGAGCTGGTAGCGGTCGGCGACGTCAAGGCGCAGGACGGGTTGACCGGCCCGTTCGAGCCCGGCGATGTCGTCGTCCTGGGCTGTGTCCGGGTCGGTCGCGAGCCGGATATAGACAAAAAGCCGATCGGCGCCATAGACCTCGCCTCTGCCGAGCGGCTCGGCGTCGACCGGGATCAGGCCCTTGCCTTGTTTGCCCGTCGATTCGGCAAGAAGCTGCTCGAGCCAGGCGCCGAAATCGGCAATGGGCGGCGACGCCACGATGGTGATCTTGTCTCGGCCGACCTTGGCCGACTGTCCCAGGATCACGCCGAGCCTGACGCCCGGATTTTCCGCCGGCGGCACGCTCGCGGCGCAGGACAAGACCATCGACCGCGCAGATGTTAAGAACTTTTCCAGGTCGAGCCC
>DATMZT010000110.1:0-26358 GCA_035573335.1 Hyphomicrobiaceae bacterium
AGTCCCGCGATCTCAGTCCAAGATTCACGTTCACACAGTCGAAGATTCACGTTGCAGTAGTTAACTCACTATGGCTGCAAAAGACGTCAAGTTTTCTGCCGATGCCCGCGAGCGCATGTTGCGCGGCGTCGACATCCTCGCCAACGCCGTTAAGGTCACATTGGGCCCCAAGGGTCGCAACGTCGTGCTCGAGAAGTCATTCGGCGCCCCCAGGACCACCAAGGACGGCGTGACGGTTGCCAAGGAAATCGAGCTCGAGGACAAGTTTGAGAACATGGGCGCGCAGATGGTGCGCGAGGCGGCCCAGAAGACCAATGACATCGCCGGCGATGGTACCACGACGGCGTGCGTGTTGGCGCAAGCCATCGTGCGCGAGGGCATGAAGGCGGTGGCGGCCGGCATGAACCCGATGGATCTGCGCCGCGGCATCGACAAGGCGGTTGCGCAAGTCGTCGAGGACATCGAGAAGCGCGCCAAGAAGGTCAAGAATAGCCAGGAAGTCGCCCAGGTTGGCACCATTTCGGCCAACGGCGAGAAGGCGATCGGAGACATGATCGCCGAAGCCATGCAGAAGGTCGGCAACGAAGGCGTCATCACGGTCGAGGAAGCCAAGAGCCTCGAGAGCGAACTCGACGTGGTCGAGGGTATGCAGTTCGATCGCGGCTATCTGTCGCCCTATTTCATCACCAACGCCGACAAGATGATCGCCGAACTCGAGGAACCCTACCTGCTCATCCACGAGAAGAAGCTCGCGACCCTACAGCCGCTGCTGCCGGTGCTCGAGGCGGTGGTGCAAACCGGCAAGCCGCTGCTCATCATTGCCGAGGAAGTTGAGGGTGAGGCCTTGGCGACGCTGGTCGTCAACAAGCTGCGCGGCGGGCTCAAGGTGGCCGCCGTGAAGGCGCCCGGTTTCGGCGACCGACGCAAGGCCATGCTCGAGGACATCGCCATTTTGACCAACGGTCAGGTGATCAGCGAAGACCTCGGCATCAAGCTTGAGAATGTCAGCCTCGACATGCTCGGCAAGGCCAAGCGCGTACGGGTCGAGAAGGAGAATACCACCGTCATCGACGGCGCCGGCAAGAAGAAGGAAATCGAGGGCCGCGTTGCCCAGATCAAGGCGCAGATCGAGGAGACCACGTCCGACTACGATCGCGAGAAACTGCAGGAGCGCCTGGCCAAGCTGGCCGGCGGCGTGGCGGTGATCAAGGTCGGCGGTGCCACCGAAGTCGAGGTGAAGGAGCGCAAGGACCGCGTCGACGACGCACTCAATGCGACCCGCGCTGCGGTCGAGGAGGGTGTCGTGGTCGGCGGTGGCGTGGCCCTGCTGAAGGCGGCGCAGGCCATTACCGCCAAGGGCGACAACGAGGATCAGGACGCCGGCATCAACATCGTCAAGCGCGCGCTGCAGGCCCCGATCCGTCAGATCGCCGAGAATGCCGGCGTCGAAGGATCGATCGTGGTCGGCAAGGTTCTGGACGGTCGTGGCGCCGCCTTCGGCTACGACGCACAGAACGCCGAGTATGGCGACATGTTCGAGAAAGGCATCATCGATCCGGCCAAGGTCGTCCGCACGGCTCTGCAGGACGCAGCCTCGATTGCCGGCCTGCTCGTCACTACCGAGGCCGGCGTTGCTGAGGCACCGAAGAAAAAGGACGCGCACGCCGGGCACGCACACGGCGGCATGGGCGGCATGGATATGTAAGACTGCTGCCGCTTACGTGCGCAAGACGAGCCGTCCGCGCTTCGCCGCGGACGGCCTTTTCTTGTGTGCCGCACGTGTCCCACTGGGGTAGCTCGGCCCTGGCGCTGCGGCGAAGCCTTTGGCGGACCGAGCCTGGCTGCCGCCGGCGCACTTGCCGCGCCACCCAGCCTGCCGCGACGCCGCCCTTGCCCCGGCCCATATCTGTCACTATTCAAGGCGCAGGTTCACACCACCTGGTGGAAGATTGGCATGCCGAGCCGGCGCCGGATGATGCAGTTGCTGGGGGCCGCTTCGGCGGCCGCCGCGGGCGGTTGGGCACTACTGGCGCCGAACCGCAGCAATGCCTATTACCACGGCCCGGTGTCGGACCATTTCGACGGCACGGTGTTCTTCAATCCGGGCGGTGTCAAACCAAAAAACCAGTTGGCCATCCTCAAATGGCAGCTCACCGATCGAGGAGTTGCCTGGCCGGACGCCTTCCCAAGCCCCTTCCAGCCCGATCGGCCACCACCGCGCTTCGATGGGGCAGGCGCGCGCATTGCCCACATCGGTCATGCTTCTTTCCTGATCCAGACGCGCGGCCGAAACATTCTCCTCGATCCCGTCTGGGCCGAACGCGCTAGCCCGCTGTCGTTCCTCGGACCGCGACGGGTGAATGCGCCCGGCATCGCCTTCGACGCGCTGCCGCACGTCGACCTCGTTCTCATTACGCACAATCACTACGATCACATGGATGTGGCGACGCTCGGCGCCCTTTGGCAGCGCTTTCGGCCTCGCATGGTGACCCCGCTCGGCAATGACACCATCCTGCGAAACAGCATCCCAGGGCTCGAGGCCCAAGCCTTGGATTGGGATGCGCGCGTCGATCTCGATGGCGGAATTGGGCTACACGTCGAGCCGACCTTGCACTGGTCGGCGCGCGGCACCAGCGATCGCCGGCACGCTCTGTGGGCAAGCTTCGTCCTGGAGGCCGGGGCGCAAAGGATCTATTGCGTGGGCGACAGCGGCTATGGTGATGGAACCACCTTCCGCCGCGTGCGTCAGCGCCATCCTCGCCTGACGCTGGCGTTGCTGCCCATCGGCGCCTACGAGCCACGCTGGATCATGCGCAACAATCACATGACTCCGGAGGAAGCGCTCGAGGCATTGGAGCTGTGTGGGGCCGAACGCGCGTTGGGCCATCATTGGGGCACCTTTCGGCTCACCAACGAGGCCGTCGACGAGCCGCCGCAACGCCTGTCCACGGCGCTGGCCCGCGGCGGGGTCGCAGCGGGCCGTTTCCTGGCCGTGCGGCCCGGGCAGGTCGTGCTCGTGTGACCTCGGGCACACGGCGCGCGCCGCGCGCGCCGTCACCGGCCTCTTTTGCGCTTGCACCTTGCGCCGCGGCTTTGGGGCCCGCTCCCGTGAAGGGCGCGGCGCTCGCCAGCCGCGGTCGGCGGCATCGCCTCCGGGTCTGTGCGCGCGCCACCCGTGCCCTGTGCCCGTTCCTGTGCCCGTTCCTGGGCTCGCCTGGGCCCGCGCAAGGGCTCCCAACGGGTTTTGCCGGCGCGCCCGCGCTCGCAGAGCCCGCGAGCTCAGACGACGCTCACCTCCAAATCGCCGATGCCATCGATGTGGCCCTTGAGGCGATCACCCCGCTTGGTGGCGCCGACGCCGGCGGGCGTTCCGGTGAAGATCAGGTCCCCGCCTGTAAGCGCGAAAAGTCCCGACAGAAAGGCGATCTGATGTGGAATGTCCCAGATCATCTGGTTGAGGTTGCCGCTTTGCTTTCGCTCTCCGTTGACGTCGAGCCAGATTGTCCCCTGGCTCGGGCTTTCCACGTGCTGCGCCAGCACCAGCGACGAGCAGGGAGCGGAATGCTCGAAGGCCTTGCCCACCTCCCAGGGACGCTGCAGCCGCTTGGCTTCGGCTTGCAGATCGCGCCGCGTCATGTCGATGCCAACGGCATAACCGAACACGTGCGTCAAGGCATCGGTCGGTTTGATGTCGACCCCGCCAGATTTTAGCGCCACCACCAACTCGATCTCGAAGTGTACGTCCGTGCTGGCCGCAGGATAGGGAAACCTGCCGTCGGTCGCGACGTTGTCGGCGTTCTTCTGAAAAAAGAACGGTGGTTCCTGGTTGGGATCATGCCCCATTTCGACGGCATGGTCCGCGTAGTTGCGGCCGACACAATAAATTCGGTGGATAGGAAAGAGTTTGTCCGAGCCACGAATGGGCAGCGTCGGTAGGGCAATGGGTGGGAAGGCGTAAGTCATGGTAGCGTACGCTTTCGGAGCTAGGTTCGCGGGTGTTGGTAGGGCATGCCGCGGCCGCGCGCAAGCGGGTGTCCGCACCAAATTGACCGCGGGGGAAGCGGGCCCCAGGTGCGGCGTGGCGCCCGGCTCGGCTGCCGCGGCGCGAGATGAGCGAGGACGGAGCATGTTTCCACTATCGCACATGTTGAAGTCATTCGTGCGCAAGGGAACCCTTAAGGTCATCGACGCCGACGGCAACGTGCACGTCTTTTCTGGCGGGCCCGGCCCCAGCGTAACCATGCGCCTCAGCGATCGAGCGCTTTACCACAAGCTCTTTTTCAATCCCGAACTGCACGCCGGGGAGGCCTATATGGATGGCCGCTTGAGCTTCCAAGCCTCAACGCTGCGCGATTTTCTCACCCTCTTCTCCGTCAACCGGCTGGCGCTCGGCGCCTACCCGCTGCAAAACGTCCTGCGACGGATCTCGCGCGGGCTCAAGCGCTTCCAGCAGGCCAATCCGGTCGGCAAGGCAGAAAAGAACGTCGCCCACCACTACGATCTGGGCAACGACTTTTATCGTTTGTTCCTCGACCAGGGCATGCAGTACTCCTGCGCCTACTTCCTCTCCGACAGCGACAGCCTTGAGGAGGCGCAGCAGAACAAATTGCGGCTCTTGGCCGCCAAGCTCAATCTCAGACCAGGACTGAGGGTGCTCGACATCGGTAGCGGTTGGGGCGATCTGGCGCTCTACCTTGCGCGCCTGGAAGATGTCGACGTCACCGGCGTCACCCTGTCGCGCGAACAGCACGCTCTCGCCAACGACAAGGCGCGGACCGCCGGCCTTGGCGACAGGGTGCGCTTCGAGTTGCGTGACTATCGCGAGCTGACGGAGCCATTCGACCGCATCGTTTCGGTCGGCATGTTCGAGCACGTCGGCGTCCGCCACTATCGCGAATTCTTCGCCAAGGTGAGGGCACTCTTGGACCCAGACGGGGTCATGCTGCTGCATTCGATCGGGCACATGAGCCCTCCGGGCACCGCCAGTCCTTGGCTGCGGAAATACATTTTTCCTGGCGCCTATTCGCCGGCCCTTTCCGAGGTGTTCACCGCCGTCGAACAGGAGAGCCTGTGGGTCACCGACCTGGAGTTCCTTCGGCTCCACTACGCCAAGACGCTCAATCATTGGTGCCGACGCTTCGAGGCCAACCGCGCCAGCATAGCCCATATGTACGACGAGCGTTTTTGCCGCATGTGGGAGTTTTATTTGATCAGTGCGGAGATGATGTTCCGCACGGGCAGCCAGTTGGTCTTTCACATGCAGCTTGCCCACAAGCGCGACGCGGTGCCGATCGTGCGCGACTATGCCACCGACCTGCAGCGCAAATACCGGGAGATGGAAGCCGACACGCCAAACCGTCCCGTTGCGAGAGCCAAGGGCTGAGCCGCGCTCGCCAAGTTGTGATGAGCGGAAAAGCGCTCCCTCTTCGTTTCCTTGCTAGGGGTGCTGCCGGCAACGTTGGTCCTGGCTTTATCAGCTCTACGGTGTCAGCATGCTCACGCTCAAGCCGCGCCTGCATCTACTTCCCGCCGTCGCCCTCTTGCTCTCGTGCCTTGCCGCCGCAAACGCCGAGGCTCGTGGCGGTTCGCACGGTTCCGGCATGCGTTCCCTCGGCCACCCCGCGGGCGCAAGCGTGATGGGACCAATGCCGGGACGGTCGGCGGCGCTCCCGGACGCGCCAGCAAGCAGCACCGGTCGCACCAACGCCCAGGTCAATACCCCGGCCGCCGCCGCGGCGGTGCCGGGTGTGACGGTGCCAACGCCGGCAGCTTCGGCGGCGCTCCCGAGCGCGCCAGCAAGCGCTAGCGGTCGCGCTAACCCTACGGCGGCCAATACATCGGCCGCCGCATCGGCCGCCACCGCGGCGGGGCCGGCGACGAGCGCGCCGACCACAACGCCGGTGACCGGCCCGGCGGCGTCGGCAGCACCTGAACCGGCACTGCCCGCGCTCTCCCCAATGTCTGACCCATTGCCGACCCAGTTCGCCACGGGGGGCGGGTCTTCACCAAATCTCGCGCTTTCGCCGGCGACGTCCCCCTCCAGTCCCAGCCAGTCGGCGCCGAGCAGCCCGGGCGGCGGCGGCAAATCGCTCAAGGATTGCATGGGCTTTTGGGATGCGGCCACCCACATGACAAAACCCGAGTGGCGTGCCGCCTGCAAACGTTCGATGGCGGAGTTTCCTGACGTCAAGTGGTAGTCGCCGTCGCGTGCGTCGGCCGGCTCATTCAACGCGCAGCTTGAGGTCCGTGATCAATTTGCCCCATTTGGCGCGCTCGGCGGCGACGTAAGCGGTGAAATCGGTGGCACCGGTGCCGACCGTCTCGGCGACCAGGCCGGCCAGACGCTCCTTGAGCACGGCATCTTGGCAAATGATCTTCGTGTCGGCTTCGATTTTGTCGCAGATCACCTTCGGCGTTCCCGCGCGCACCGCCACGCCGGTCCAGGACGTGGTGTCGTAGCCCGGCACCGTATCGGCGATGGGGGGAAATTCCGGGGCCAGCGTCGAGCGCTGGGTCAATGTAATGCCGAGCGGCTTGACGGCGCCGGCACGGGCCTGGCCAATGATTGAGGTAATGTTGTCGAACATCAGATCGACGTTTTGCCCCGCCAGATCATTGAGGGCCGGGGCACTGCCGCGGTAGGCAACGTGCACCATGTCGACCCCTGCCATCCGCTTGAAGAGTTCGGCGGACAGGTGGACCGTCGTGCCGATGCCGGAGGAGGCATAGTTGAGCTTGCCGGGATTGGCCTTGGCATGGGCGATGAGCTCCGCCACGTTGTTGACCGGCAAATCCTTGCGCACGCAAAGCAGGTTCGGGACGCTGGCGACATGCCCGAGCAGGACAAAGTCCTTCTCGGGATCAAATGGCACCCGGGGGTAGAGATACTGGTTGGTGGCGATGCCGGGCGGCACGATGCAGATTTGAGTGCCGTCGCTCGGACCTTTGGCGACCCGATCCATGCCGAGATTGCCACCGGCGCCGGCAACATTCTCAACCACGGTGGGCACCTTCCACAGCGCACCCAGCCGGTCGGCGATCACGCGGCCGACGATATCCTGGGCGCCTCCCGCCGGAAAACCCACGATGAACTTGACGGTCAACCCCGCCGGATAGCCCGACTGCGCAGCCGTCTGTGTTGCCGCCGAAGCAGCAATTGCCGCCAAACCTTGCGAGAAAGTGCGCCGTGTGATGCCTGCCAAAGCTGCCTCGCTGGAAAAGGCCAAAGCCCGAAGAACCGGCTTCGTCTGTAACAGAGCGGGGTTGGGACCCTAGCACGCCGTGACCGGTCGGGCCTGCGAAAATTCCCTGCCGCGCGTCAGCCCGCGCGCGCCAGCAGAGTGTTGTTGTTGGTGATGCCGCAGACGCGGTAGCCGCGCCCCTGGCACAGTGCAATGCAGTCGACGCTCCAGCTGGGGCGATAGACGTGCTCGATAATAATGGCGTCGGGCCAGTGATCCTGAGGAACCTCGGCCAAGTAAGGAGGCAGCACGCGGTCCTCATAGCCTTCGACGTCGATTTTCAGGACGGTGATTTTGCCAATGGCGTGCTCGGCGAGCAGGGCGGCGAGTCGCCTGACCTGCACGGGGCGACCGACACTGGTACCACTGAGCGATCGGGAGCCCTCGTCGCCGCTCGTCGACAGCAGGCCCTCGCCGTCGCGGTCGCCGACGGCGACACAGGCGGTGGCAACGTCGATCTCAGGCACGGCGTAGCGCGCCTTGCCGGCGAGACGCAGGTTGAATGCGAAGCGCGCCAGCAGCGCCGCATCGGGTTCGATTGCCAAAATGCGTGCGCCCTCGCCCGCGTTCAGTGCTGCGTAAAGGCTGTAGAGGCCGGCGTTGGCGCCGACGTCGACGAAAACAGGCCGCACGCGCGCGAGCTGGGTGCGCAGGAAGGCGTATTCGTTGCGATCCATGCGGTCGGGGCGCAAGAGCGCCTTGCGCTCGCACACGTTGTGATCGGGAAAGAGACGGATCCGGTGCCCCCAGAGCCAGGAATCGACCGGACCCGCGTGCAGCAGAAAGAACAGCTGCGCCAGCTGCTTGCGCAGCTTGCCACGCCCCAACAGGGTATTGCGCGAGAGCCCTATGAGCGCGCGCACCGGCAAGCCCGGACGAAAAGTCCCCCAGGGCAGCGCGTTCATCTCGGAATCGAGCATGAGGCCCATCACCTAAATCTTGGGCTGGGCAGGGTGCGCGCTAGGCGCCAAGGCGTTCGCGCTTACCGCAGCCGTTGATTGATGGCATCGAGCGCCGCTGCCCCCGGGCAAAGCTGCGACATTGTTATTTGGTTGAGGGGCTGATCGGTCGAGACCAGCACATCGTGCATATCCTGCTGGCTCTCGTCGATGTAGAGCAGGCCGGTGGCGATGCGCCCTTGTTTGTCGTTGCGACGGATCACCATGATGGCGCCGTCGGCATCACGAGGATCGTGACCGGCATCGAGCTTGTGCAGCACCAGCCGCGAGCCGTCGTGCAGCGCGATGGCTGCCGAACTACCCTCGGCGTAGTCCACCGTGATTTCATCCTTGGGCTCGACATAGTCGAGCTGGTTTTCCGAGGCCATGTTGTGTGCGCGCACGTAGTCAAAGCTCTTGGTCGAGGTCGGATGGTTGTTGAAGGTCACGCATGGACTGACGACATCGAGGAAGGCAAAGCCCTTGTAGCCGACGGCCGCCTTGATCAGCGGGATCAGCTGGTTCTTGTCGCCGGAAAATGAACGTGCAACGAAGCCGGCACCTAGCTGGATCGCAAGCTGACAAAGGTCGATCGCCTCGAAGGGGTTGGCTTCACCCTTCTTGGACGGCGAGGTCTTGTCATTGGTTGCGGAAAACTGACCCTTGGTGAGCCCGTAGCAGCCATTGTTCATGACGATGTAGGTCATGTTCAGGCGACGCCGGATGGCGTGACAGAATTGGCCGAGGCCGATCGAGGCGGTGTCGCCGTCGCCGGAGACACCGATGTAGACGAGGTCCCGATTGGCGATTGCCGCACCCGTCGTGATCGACGGCATGCGGCCGTGCACGGAATTGAAACCGTGACTGCGAGACAAGAAATAGGTCGGAGCCTTGGACGAGCAGCCGATCCCGGACACTTTGGCGATCCGGTGCGCGGGCAGATCCATCTCGAAGCAGGCCTCGATCAATGCCGCCGTTATCGAGTCGTGTCCGCAGCCCGCGCAGAGCGTGGACATGGTGCCTTCATAGTCACGCCGGGTGAGGCCTAGCGCGTTCTTCGGCAGGGCGGGATGGTGGGCAGAGGGTTTGGCAATGTAGCTCATGCTCGTCCTTACTCCGCTGCCGCTTTGGCGGGCCGCAATTCCTTGAGCACGGCGCCGCGCACGAAGGCGGCCGTCATCGGCATGCCGTCGTAGTTGAGCGCGCGGATCAGTTTGCCACCGGGCACATCGATTTCCGTCATCAGCAGCGAGCGCATCTGGGCGTCGCGGTTCTGCTCGACGACGAACAACGTGTCATGGTCCTCACAGAATGCGGCGATCTCCTTGCTGAAGGGAAATGCCTTAATGCGCAGGGCGTTGATTTTGATGCCGTCGCGCTCGAGCAGGTCGAGCGCCTCCAGCACGGCGGGAGCATTGGCACCAAAGTAGAGGATGCCCATCTTGGCGTTCTGGTCGCGAATGTTCACTTCCGGTTTCGGTACCAGCGTCGCCGCAGTATCAAATTTGCGGCGAATCCGATCGAGGATGCGAGCATGCACGCGCCCATCTTCCGTATAGCGTGCATTCTCGTCGTGTGACGTGCCGCGCGTGAAGAAGGCGCCCTTGCTGGGATGCGTTCCGGGCAGCGTGCGGTAGGCGATGGCATCGCCGTCGACATCCAGGTATCGGCCCCAGTCGCGCCCTTTGAGGTCCTTAAAACCCTCGAGTGCGGCGGCGTCCAGCACCTTGCCGCGGTCGTGCACGTGCGCGTCGTTCCACGCCAGCGGTTCGGTCACCCACTCGTTCATGCCGATATCGAGATCCGACATGACGATCACCGGGGTCTGCAGGCGCTCGGCAAGGTCGAAGGCCTGCGCCCCCATCGAGAAGCATTCGCTGGGATTGGCGGGGAACAGCAATACCTGTTTTGTGTCCCCATGCGAGGCATAAGCACAGGATATGATGTCGGACTGCTGCGTGCGCGTAGGCATGCCGGTGGACGGACCCCCACGCTGGATGTTGAACAGCACCACCGGCACTTCGGCAAAATAGGCAAGGCCCAGGAATTCGCTCATCAGGGAGATGCCGGGCCCCGATGTCGCGGTGAAGGCACGCGCGCCGTTCCAGCCGCCACCAATGGCGATGCCGATGGCGGCCAACTCATCCTCGGCCTGCACGACGCCATAAAGGCGCTTGCCATCCTTGCTCACGCGCAGGCGTCGGGCATACTTTTCGTAGGCTTCGGCCAGCGACGTCGACGGCGTGATCGGGTACCAGGCGCACACCGTGGCACCGGCATAGATGGCGCCGAGCCCGGCCGCGTCGTTGCCCGACACCATGATCTTGCCCTTGGAGCACTGGGCGGTGCGTACGCGAACAGGTAGCGGGCAGTGAAAGTTCTGGCGGGCGAAATCGCGGCCGAGATTGACCGCCTCCAAGTTGGCCGCCACCAGCTTCTCCTTGCCCTTGAGCTGATCGACGATGGCGGTTTTGAGCACGTCGATGTCGATATCCAACAGCGCCGTCAGGGCTCCGACGTAGACCATGTTCTTGAAGAGCTGGCGTTGGCGCGGGTCGCTCCACTTCTGAGCGCATAGCTGAGCGATGGGGATGCCGAGCACGCCAATGTCGTCGCGCGGCCAGACGCGAGGCAGGGTCGAATCATAGAGCAGCCAGCCGCCGGGCACGACCTCCGCCAGGTCCTCCTTGAAGGTCTGCGGGTTCATGGCCACCATCAGGTCGATGCCCTCGCGACGGGCGACGTAGCCCGCATCGGACACGCGCACCTCATACCAGGTCGGCAGCCCCTGGATATTGGAGGGAAAAATGTTCTTGGGGCTCACCGCCAGCCCCATGCGGAACAGGGTCTTGGCGAAGATGGTATTGGCGCTCGCCGATCCCGAACCGTTGACGGTGGCGAACTTCACCACAAAATCGTTGATGCCGCTCATCTTCAGATCGATCGCTCCATCAGCGCAGGTAGGCATTGTGGTGCGTCAGACAAGCCGGCGCAGCCTGCGCTTCGACGTACATGAACTTCTGCATGTCCCAGGCGCCGGTCGGACAACGCTCGGCGCACAGCCCGCAGTGCAGGCAAACGTCCTCGTCTTTTGCCATGATGCGACCCGTCTTGAGCTGGCTTGAGACATAGAGATCTTGGGTCTTGTTGCGCGCCGGCACCCGCAGTTCCCTGCGCAAACTTGTTTCATCGCTGTTGGCGATGAAATTGATGCAGTCAACCGGACAGATGTCCATGCAAGCGTCGCACTCGATGCATAACGGCGCAGAGAATACCGTCTGCACATCGCAGTTGAGACAGCGTTCAGCTTCTTTGAACGCGAGCTGGTCATCGAAGCCCAGTTCGACTTCGACTTTCAGGTTGCGCAAGGCCTGCGCCTTGTCGACGTGGGGCATGCCCACGCGCCGTTGCGCGGCATAGTCGTTCTTATAGGACCACTCGTGGATGCCCATCTTTTGGCTGAACAGACTGGTGCCCGGCGCCGGGCGCTCGTTCAGCGACGTGCCGTGACAGTATAGATCGATCGAGATGGCCGCCTGATGGCCATGCGCCACGGCCCAGATGATGTTTTCCGGTCCCCATGCGGCATCGCCGCCGAAGAAGACGCCGGCCCGGGTCGACATCATCGTCGACTTGTCGACCTTGGGCATGCCCCAGTCATCAAACTCGATACCGATGCTGCGCTCGATCCAGGGGAAGCTGTTCTCTTGGCCGATGGCCATCAGGACGTCATCGCAGGCAAAGACCACCTCTTCTCCGGAGGGTTCCAGCCGCGGCCGTCCGCGCGTGTCGATACCGGCTTCGCGCATCAGCTGGAAGCGGACACCGGCGAGCTTGCCGTGCTCGATCACGAGTTCTTTGGGCGCGTGGTTGTCGAAAATCGGGATGCCCTCGTGCTCGGCATCTTCGATCTCCCACGGCGAGGCCTTCATCACCCGCCGCGGCGAGCGCACGGTCACTTTGACGTCCTCGCCGCCGAGACGCAGCGCGGTGCGGCAGCAATCCATTGCGGTATTGCCGCCGCCGATCACGACCACGCGCTTGCCGATCCGGTGCACGTGCTCAAAGGCCACCGAGGTGAGCCAATCGATGCCGATGTGGATGTTGGCGGCCACTTGCCGGCGCCCGGGCATCTCGAGGTCCTTGCCCTTGGGCGCGCCGGTACCGATGAAAACGGCATCGAAACCCTCGCCCAACAAGGCTTCGAGGCTCTTGACCTCGCTGCCGAAGCGCGCCTCCACCCCGAACCCCAAGATGCGGTCGATCTCCTCGTCAAGGACCGTTTCGGGTAGGCGGAAGGAGGGGATGTTGGTGCGCATCAAGCCGCCGCCGCGCGCGTCCTTTTCGAACAGGGTGCAGGTGTAGCCGAGCGGCATCAGATCACGCGCCACCGTCAAAGAGGCCGGCCCGGCGCCGATCAGGGCTATGCGTTTGCCGTTCTTCTCACGTGGTACATCCGGCATGAAGGCATCGATCTCGCCCTTGTAGTCGGCGGCCACGCGCTTCAGGCGGCAGATGGCGACGGGCTTGTCCTCCACGCGACCGCGGCGGCAGGCCGGCTCGCAGGGCCGATCACAAACGCGACCAAGAATGCCGGGAAAGACGTTGCTCTCCCAGTTCAGCATGTAGGCAGCCGCATACCGTTTTTGCGCGATCAAGCGAATGTATTCGGGCACCGGGGTGTGCGTTGGGCAGGCCCACTGACAATCAACGACCTTGTGGAAGTAATTCGGATTGGAGGTGTTGGTTGGGGCCATTTGGCCCATGCTTGCTTGAGCGACCTCGCCCACCTGCATTTGCGTTCCTGCCCCTAGTTTCGCCTCGCCCCAACCGCCTCTTCTACAAGATGAGGCCGCGTTGTCCCAGCAATGATAGGACCAAATGCGATTTTTCAACCGACGAACGGGGCGTTGTCGCGCATCTAGCACGCCCGTTCGCCTTGGTCATTGTGCAGTGCAAAAATGTGCGCCCTGGGCGCTCCAAGGGAACCGGCGTCAAACGGCTGCGTTCTCGCTCCGGATTGCGGTGGGTTACCGCGAAGCTGTTGGTAATTGCGCCGCCCATGCGGTCGCTGCTTGCCTTGTGGGGGCGCACCGGCATAGGCGTCGCTGTTGCCTTGAGAACCTCCGAACGCCTATGCAGCGACTTGCCTCTTCCTGGCGCCTGATCGGGTCCGATTACGATGCCGTCGTGATCGGGTCTGGCTATGGTGGGGGTGTCGCGGCCGCGCGGCTGGCGCGGGCCGGCAAACGCGTTGCCGTGCTGGAGCGCGGACGCGAGATCCCGGTCGGTGAATTTCCACGCCGGTTCTCCGACCTGCGCAAGGATTTACAGCTTTCGGGCCGGCAGACGCAGTTGGGCTCGCCGACGGGCCTTTACGACGTGAGGCTTGGCGATGACATTCACGTTCTGGTCGGCTGCGGGCTGGGTGGCGGATCGCTGATCAACGCGGGCGTGGCGCTGCGCCCCGACGCGCGCGTGTTTAAGGACCCGGCCTGGCCGAGCGAGCTTGCCCGCGATCCACTGCTGGAGGAGGGCTATCTCGAGGCGCGGCGTTGGCTAAGGCCGGCGCGCGATCCCGCCGCCCATGAGCGCAGCAAAATGAAGGCGCTTGGCGCCGCCAGTGTCGCGCTCGGCGTGGAACCCGTCGCAGCCCCAGTAACGGTGAACTTCATCCAAAGCGTCAACCCGGGCGGCATCGCGCAACCCGCCTGCACGCTGTGCGGCGACTGTTGCGGGGGTTGCAACGTGGGCGCCAAGAACACGGTTGCGCTGACCTACCTGCCGGATGCGGTCCGGCACGGGGCGCAAATCTTCACGCACGCCAAGGTGCGCCACCTGGCACAGGACGCCAGCGGTGGACGCTGGCTGGTCCACTTTGAGATCCAGCCAGGCGTCGATGCGGCTGGGGTCGAGGCTGTGGGCTCCGTCTCAGCGGCGCTGGTGGTGCTGGCCGCCGGCACCTTGGGATCAACCGAGATTCTCTTGCGCTCGCGCGAACGCGGGCTTGCGCTCTCCGATCGCCTGGGGCACCGATTTTCTGCCAATGGCGATATTATCGCCTTCGGTTGGGGGGGCAAGCTGCCGGTTGCTGGCATTGGCGTCGGCCATCCCCCCAAGGTCAAGGACGCCGTGGTGGGCGCCGCCGTTTCCGCCCAGATCGAAATCGTCGATCCCGCCGACGTTGGCAACAGCCTGACCATACAGGAAGGCGCCCTGCCGTCGGCTATGGCGCCGATTCTGCCGGTTCTCTTCCTGCCGAATGGTCGGTTGCTTGGCGCCCTGCAGAGCCTCGTCAGTGGCGTTTACAAGGGCCCGTTCGCCGAGCTGCAGACATTCTTTGCGGTGTCCCACGACAGCGCAGCGGGCCAACTCCGCCTCGAGGCCGATCGTGTCGTTGTGAGCTGGCCGGGCGCCGGCGATGAACCCGTCTACCATCGTCTCGATGCAGCCCTGGAAGCCTTGGTCCGCCAAGCGGGCGGCAGCTACGTGAAGAACCCGCTGGCCGGCACGGTTATGGGACATCAGCCCGCCACGGCGCACCCTCTTGGGGGCTGCAGCATCGGACGCGATCATCGCGATGGGGTCGTCAACCACAAGGGCCAGGTGTTCGCGCCCAATGCTGGCGCCGGCGATGTCCATGTCGGGCTCTATGTCATGGATGGATCCATCATACCCCGCTCGCTCGGGGCCAATCCGCTCCTGACAATCACGGCGCTTGCCGAACGCGCAATGCTGCACATGGCGCGCGACTATGGTTGGCGCCAAGCGGACGCTTTGGCGCCCGCGGTCCACCCCGGAGCTGTTCTGGCGCCGGGCGCACGACGGGCTGCGGCGAGGATCGCGTCGCTCGGCTCAGCCAGCCATCATATACAGATAGAGCACGGCGCCGATGGCGCCGGAGAGGACGAAGCCCGCGAGGAAACCGCGGACGTCGGGGCGCCGCTGCTCGGAGGCTAGCGGTGCTGAGGGCAACGGCTCGGCGGCCGCTTCCGCGCCTGGTGCCGGACCAACGCTCAGCGCCACGACCGGCGCGCTAGCGGCCGGTGGGCGGCTGGCGGCGAGCTGCGCCTGCAATAGGCGCTTTAGGGTCTCGACCGCTTCGGCGGCGGCCGTGGCGTCCGCGGCAAGTTTGGCAGCGGCGTCAATGCGCTCAACGAGGCGCGGTCCGGTCGCTGGGGCGTCGTTGGCCGTGACGCCCGCCAAGGCCGCCTTAAGGGAGCTGATGCTGGTCGTATCCAGGCGGTCGGCGGCGATCTTTTCCGCATCGCTGAGCCGCATGAGCCGGGGAGGCAGCTGAGGAGCCGTGTTGTCAATGGCCAACGCAGGTAAACTCGACATCTTACGCCTCTACGCTGCTACTCTGTTTGCCCAGTCCCGTCCGTCTGCTTGGTCCCGCCTCCCGGTCGCCGCCCTGGCTCGGTTTGCTTCCCCCCGTCAGCAACGGGGAGGAGATCGCCCACCGCCTCGCCTACTCCTTGGCCAGGCTGGTGATGCGATCAAGCAATCTTAGCCGGCGACGCTCCACAGGTATGTCGCCCGCTTTGGGCATTTCTGCGGCAGAGGCCACCGGCGCCTGGCTTGGGCTTTCCACGTCACCGCCATTGCGGGCTGGGGTAGGCATGCCGTCGAGCGGGCCAGGCTCCGGCGCGTCGGCCTCTTTGGCGCTTGTGTGCGGGCCTGGCGCCGTGGGTCGGACCTGCGCCACGCGTTCCGCCAAGGGCCGGCGATCGGAGCGGGCGCTCGAGGCGCGCGGCTGCGTGGCGACGGGGTGGGTGCCGGCCCCGAGCCGGCGCATCTCGTCCATGAAGTGTGCCGCCTGGCGGGCGAGCCGCTCGTTGACGGCGGCAAGCTCAGCCCGCAGCCTGCCGATCATGGCCGACTGATGATCGGCCTGGGCTTGGGCCGAGCCCAAGCGTGCCTTGAGCGCGGTGCGACTCTCCTTGGAGCCACCCTCCGTCTTGTCCTCCGCCTCGAAGGTCACCAGCGCCGCCCTCAGGCGAGTGATCTCGCCGGCCTGGTCGTCAGCTTTCGACTTGAGTGCGCGCAGCTCCTGCTCGAGGGTAGCGCCCTTGTCGGTCTCTGCCGCGCCGGATCGCGCCGAGGCGAGCGCGGCTTCCGCCTGGGCCAGCACCTCTTGCGAGCGACTTGCGGCCTCAGCGGCCGATGCGCCAGCGGCCTTGCCGGCGGTCGCGACCACCTGCGGCCCGCTGGCGTTGCGTTGCAGGCGATCGATCACACTGGCCTGGTCGCGGGCCTTTGCGCGCAGCGCCTCGAGCTCGCTACGCAGCGCAAGCTCCGCTTCACCGCCCGATTCGCCCGTTTGCTTGCTGCGGGCACCGCGTGCGGCGACCGCGCTCGTTAGGCGTTCGATCTGGGAGGTTTGCTGGGCGTTGATGGACGCGGCCTCCTCCAGGGCGACCTTGTGGCGCTTGGCATTTTCCAAAAGCTCAGCGATTTCGCGCTCGCGACCGATGATGAGGCGCTTGGCTTCGGCAAGACGCGCCTCGACCTTGGGTAGCCGGTCGGCAATGGTTTGCTCCAGCACGTGCCGGGCGTTCTGGTGCTCTTCCAACGCGGCTTTGAGTTCGCCGATGTTGGTCTCCAGCGTCGAGATGCTGGCATCGCGTCGATTGAGCTCGACGAGCTGGCGCGCGCGGGCGAACTTGGCTTGATCGAGGTGGGTTTCGAGCTTGTGCACCTTGATTGCATACTCGGCCCGCAGCCGGTCGCGATCGGCCTGAATTTCCTGTTCGCTGACGGGCAAGGACTGCTTGATGCGCGCCGTCGTCAGACGCACGGCCCGGCCCCAGAAGGCCGACGCCAGCAGCAGTCCGAGCAGGCTGGCCGCCAGGAAGCCCAAAGCCACGAGCATGGCGGATTGGATCGAAATCAAGCCCTTTTCCTTCGGCCGGCCGATGTGCGGCGACAACGACTACACTACGCGCAACCCCCGCACCTGGATCCAAACCTTGTGGCTTGCCGCAGGCTGGCGGGAGGCGTGGGCCGATACTAGGCGCCCTGCGCTCCGCCGTCACGCCCGCCCTCGCCCGCCCTGCCGACCGGTGCGGGCGGTCCGGCCCCTTTTCAGAACGGGTTCCAGGTCGGTCTGGGCGTGTATTTCAGGTAGCCGACGTTGGCTCCCAGCCTCAAGCCGACGCCAGAGCGAATCGGAGCCACGACGATATCGCCGCTCTTTTGGAAGGTGATGCCGACGCCGCCCACGAAATAGGCCGATCCATCCACCCCGCCGAAGCGCTGGTACATGTCCCCGGGATCGCGCAGATTGTAGACCAGCATCATGACCTTGGAGCCTTCGGCGCCCGCGTCGTAGCCAATCGAGGGCCCCTGCCAGTAAACGCGGTGGGTGCCGGCGTCGCGCGTATAGAGCACGCCCTCCCCGTAGCGCAGGCCCGCGACGAAGGCGCCGCTGGCCTCCTGGCCTAGAATGTAGCCGTTGGGCCGGCCTTGATTCTTGAAGGCGTACTCGACCACGTTCGCCAATCCCTTGCTGACCGAACCGAAGAAACTATGCCCGGTCTGCGTGATTTCGCGCGAAGAATAGGTATCCGGCGGGCCGTCGTCGTAGCCGCCGTAGCGCCGGTCGTAGGGCGGCGCAGGCGAACCATAGCCGCGGTCTGAGGGCTCTTCGTACGCGCCGCCCGGCGCGGGCGCATAGGGCTGTCCGTAGCCCTGTGGCGGCGCCCCCGCAGGGGGCTGGCCGTAACCCTGGCCGGGGGGACCGGCATAATTCGGCTGGCCGTAGGCTTGAGGCTGGCCGTAGGCTTGAGGCTGTCCATAGGCTGGGGGCGGTGGATAGGCGCCGCCGCTTTGGGAGCTGTCCGCGCGCGGGGGCCGATAGGCGTCGTTGGGGCGCGTCGTTTGACTGGGTGCCCCGCCGGGCTCCTCATAGCGCGGCTGCGCGCGCGAATCGGTGCCGCGTGCCCAGGGCAAGGCCTCCTGGGCCGGACCGCGCGTCGCCAGGCCCAGTATGGGCAATCCCGCCACTAGTCCGGCAGTGAGCGCCAACGCGCCACGTCTCCGCAGCAATGATCTCATGGGATGCCTATCGCGAACGTCCAAACGGGCGGAGGGGTCAACGCAAAGCCGGCGCGAGTTTAAGAATTATCGCAAAGTGTTACGAAAGTATGGCCAACAACTTACCCATGCGTCTTTTGCCACCCCCCGGCCACCTCTGTGGTGCCCGTGGCGTTAGCCCGCCGGCGTTGGCGGCGTGCGCCCCCAGGCCACGAAGTCCGCATTGATGAACCGGGCGGCTGCCTTGCCGTAGAGGAGCGGGGCACCCTCCAGGGTCGTGACCGATCCCCCGGCCGCCGTCAGCAGGGCGTGACCGGCCGCCGTGTCCCATTCGCTGGTCTCGCCCGTTCGCGGATAAAGATCCGCCTCCCCCTTGGCTAACCAACCAAATTTCAAGGACGAGGCGAGCGCCGTTTGCCGGCTCACCTGATAGCGTTTGAGAAAGTCTTCGGTCGCCCGATTGAGATGGGATTGACTGGTGAGGGCAACGAGGGCCCGTGGATCGGCGAGGCGGCTGCGAATCGGCTTGAGCTCGGCCTCCGCCAGCGAGCGCACGCTCGCCTGCGGGTCAAGCCTGGCATTGAAAGCCTGGTTTGGCCCCAACGTCAGGTAGAAATCGGCAAGCGCCGGTGCGTAAAGCAGGCCAAAGGTTGGCAGCGCCGCTTCGATCAGGGCAATGTTGATCGTAAACTCCGGCCTGCCTTTGATGAACCCCTTGGTGCCGTCGAGGGGATCGACGAGAAAAAAACGATCGGACGTCGCGGGCAGGCTGCCGTGCACGACCGATTCTTCGGCGATGATGGGTACGCCAGGGGCCAAGCGCTGCAAGCCCCGCACAATAATCTCCTCCGCGGCACGATCTGCAATCGTCACAGGGCTTCGATCGGCCTTGGTCTCAACCGCCAGCCCGGCCCCGAAGTGGGACATCTCAACGCGGGCGGCGCTGAGCACGACGCCGAGCAGGCCCTCCGCGAGCGATTTCGCGTCCTTGGCATCCATGCGCCGTCTCGATCACAAGGGGCGCCTTCGGATCGCGCCAGTGGGAGCGTCCTCGGCGCGAGCCAGCACGCAGGTAGTGACGAAAAAACAATACCCGGGCCGCCTGCGTGTGACTGCCCTGGCAGGTGAGCCGCAAAGCATGTATCACAGCAACGCCTATGCGCAAGCGGTTCCCGAGGCCAGCGTAGCAGTGTGCGTTTTGTCTGCCGCTGGGCCGCCTCATCTGCAACGAGACCGAGGTTTCGCAATGGCCCAGAGCGCCGAACCGACTGATCTTGAGCTGGCGGCTTTGATTTCCAGCAAGATTTGCCACGATGTGATCGGTCCCGTCGGCGCCATATACAACGGCCTCGAGATCCTGGACGAGGATGATGATGAAGAGGCAAAGACCTACGCCATGGACGTCATCCGCAATGTCACCGAACAGGCATCGGCCCGCTTGCAGTTCGCCCGCTTCGCCTTCGGCGCGGCCGGTTCGGCCGGGGCGCAGATCGACCTTGCCACCGCCGAGCAGATCTCGCGCGGCCTGCTGGGCAAGGGCAAGCACAAGCTGACTTGGCGGGCCAAGCCCGGACAGATGGCCAAGGATAGGGGGAAGCTGCTGCTCAATCTGATTGCCAGCGCCATTACGGCACTGCCGCGCGGGGGCGATATTGAAGTCCTCATTCAGGGCACGATGGAGCATCCGAGCTTCCAGCTGCGCTGTCGCGGCACGGGTGCCAGGCCGCCGCAATATCTGGTGGACTACGTGGGCGGCGGGCAGTCGCCGCCGCTCGATGCCATGTCGATCCAGGCCTACTTCACCTGGCGACTGGCGGCCTCCGCGCGCATGCGTCTCGGTATCAGCCGCGACGGCGGCGATATCCTGTTGGCGGCCAAGCCGATCGGCTGACGGGCGCGGCCGGCAACGCAAAGTTAATCTCTTGCCTTCAGGTTTGCACCACGGCGGCAACGGCGCGATCGACTTGCGGTCGACGGCAAGGAACCCGGTTGGCTCTCCATGAAGACCTGCCTCGTGGTCGATGATTCCGACGTCGTTAGAAAAGTCGCCCGGCATATCTTCCAAAGTTTCAAGTTCGACAGCCGTGAGGCCGACACCGGCCAGGCCGCCCTCGATGCCTGCCAGGCAGCCATGCCCGACGCGATTTTGCTCGATTGGCAGATGCCGGCAATGGGCAGCGTGGAATTCCTGTCGACCTTGCGCGGCATGCCCAACGGCGCCAAGCCGCTCGTCATTTATTGCGCCACCGAGAACAACGCCAGGGACATCGCCCTGGCGCTGAGCAGCGGGGCGGACGACTATGTCCTGAAGCCCTTCGAGCGCGAGGCGATTCGAGCCAAGCTGGCCGCCGCCGGCCTGGTTTAGGCCCGCGCCACCGTCGCGCCTTGCCGCGAAAAAAAGGTGCGCGCGATAAGCCGGTGCGCGCGGCGCGCAAGCGCGTAAGATTGCCCCTAACGTACGACCGAGGGGTTGGCGGGCGCCGAGGGGAGATTTGCATGCGTCTCAAGGACAAGATCGCCATCGTCATCGGTGCCGGGCAGGGTCCGGGTGAGGGGATCGGCAACGGACGCGCCACCGCGCTGTTGTTTGCTCGCCAAGGTGGCTCGGTGCTCTGCGCCGACAAGAACATTGCCTCGGCCGAAGAAACGGCGGCACTGGCACGCGCGCAGGGTGGTCAGGCTTCGGCCATCGTCGCCGACGTCACCAGAGACGGTAGTCTCAAGACCATGGTCGAGAGCGCCCTTGAGCGCTGGGGACACATTGACGTGTTGCACTACAATGTCGGCGTAAGCCTTGCCGGCGGCGACAGGTCGCCGCTCGAAATCACTGAGGAAGCCTTCGACAACATTTCGGCCATCAACCTGCGCGGCTACGTAATGGCCTGTAAGCACGTCCTGCCCGTGATGCGCAAGCAACGCGCGGGCGCCATCATCTCAATTTCTTCGGTAGCGGCATTGTCGACCACCTACCCGACGGTCGCCTACAAGACGACCAAGGCCGGCATGATCGCCTACACACAACAAATCGCGCGCCAGAACGCCGAGTTCGGCGTGCGCGCCAATGTCATCCTACCGGGGCTCATGGATACGCCGATGGCGGTCGATACGCGTGCGCGCGAGTGGGGCAAGCCGCGCGCGGAGATTGTTGCCGCCCGCGACGCCAAGGTACCGTTGCGACGCCGAATGGGAACGGCGTGGGACGTGGCCTACGCGGCCCTCTTTCTCGCATCGGATGAAGCGAATTTCATCACCGGCGTAGCGCTGCCGGTCGATGGTGGCGCCTTGCTGCGGGCAGGCGACTGAAACAGAGCCGCAAGCGGAAGGCCGCGCAGCGGCAAGAACGCGAAACCCCATCCCGGCCGCGCCCACCTCGCGTCGAGCTTTGCCGCCCCCGCGCCCCATGCCTGCGACGCGGAATGGCCGAGCTTGGCTGGCACATCCAGCTTTGGATCGAGGTGACGGATTTGCCCGATACCCTCCCGGCTCAGCGCCCGCTAGGCACCGGTGTGATCGACCACTTGGGCCGCTCGGACGCTGGCGCTGAGACGAAGACGGAGGGGTTCCAGGTCTTGCCGGCTGCGGGCGGCCGGCAACCCCGATGGGCCTAGCGCAGGGCAGGCGTCTCGACTAGCATCCCGCGCGTAAAACAACGCGGCGCCGAGCACGCTGTCGATTTGCCTCGCTCAGGCCCCGACGCAATCTTGTTTGAGAGGTACCTGATGGCCAAGCGCCAAATTTCGCGTCGTCAATTCGTGGGCACGGCGGCGGCGGCGACGTCGCTGGTGGCCGCACCGTTCGTGCACACGGCCGGTGCCGCCGGTAGCCTCAGTCTCGCCCTGTGGGATCACTGGGTGCCGGGCGGCAACACGGCGATGACGGAAATTTGCCAGGCCTGGGCCGACAAGGAGAAGGTCAACCTGCAGATCGACTACCTCTCGACCCAGGGCAACAAGCTCTACCTGACGATTGCGGCGGAGGCGTTGGCCAAGTCCGGCCACGACATCATGGATTTCTCCGCCTGGGAGCCGCCCCACTACGAGACGTCGCTTGAGCCCGTCGACGACGTCATGCAGGAGGTGCTCACCCGCAACGGGCCCGTCAGTCCGGCCATCGAATATCTTGCCAAGCCCAAGGGAAAGTGGGTGGTGGTGCCGGGCATTCGCGGTACCCTGTGCTTGACGGCGTGCAGTCGCATCGACCTGCTGAAGGAGCACGCGGGCATCGACCTGTTGGCTATGTTTCCGGCCGGCGGCGAACCCGGTAAGGCGGTCGAGGATTGGACCTGGGATAACTTCTTGATCGCTGCCGAAAAGTGTCACAAGGCGGGCTACCCGTTCGGGTTGCCGCTCGGTGTGACGACCGACAGCGTCGACTGGCTCGGCGCCTTCTTCCGCGCGTTTGGTGCCGAACTCGTCAACGAAAAGGGCGAGATCACGGCGAAGTCCGACGCCATGCGCCAAGCGCTCGAATACCTCCATCGCCTGTCGGCGTTCCTGCCCGCCGATGTTAGCGCCTGGGACAATGCCTCCAACAACAAATGGCTGGTCGCGGGCAAGGGTGCCTTGATCTTCAACCCGCCCAGCGCCTGGGCGGTGGCCAGGCGAGATGCCCCGCAGGTGGCCGAAAAACTCTGGACGCACGCCATGCCGAAGGGACCCAAAGGCAGGTTTGTTTCGGTCTTGCCGCGGTTCCAGGGTATCTGGAACTTTTCCAAGAACAAGTCGGCGGCAAAGGCGCTGCTCCAACACGTCTCGACCCGCGAAGCGGCGGCCAAGCTGGTGGACGGCGGCCAGGGCTATGACCTGCCGCCCTTTGTCAAATTCAATGATTTCAAGACCTGGGACGAGCAGGTCCCGCCCAAAGGTACCCTGTCGCATTACCCCAACAAGGGCGATCAGGTTCCGATTGTCCCGTTCGCGCCGGCACCGCCAGGGGTTGCCCAGCAAATCTACACGCAGGCGCTGGCCTCGAAGATGGTGGTGCGCATGATGAAGGGCGAGCCGATGGCGAAAACGCTGGATTGGGCCGTCGCCGAACTGGAGGGCTTCAGCCGGAACTGACGGATCCGGCGCGCGCGCCTAGTTGCCGCTGGTCGCGAAGGCGGACCAGCCCCCGATCAGCCGGGTGAGCCGGCTCTTGCGCTCGGTATCGACCCGCACGCTCGCGGTCATGCCGGCGCGCAACGGCGGTTCGCCGGGTTGCGGCAGCAATCGCAGCCGCACCGGCAGCCGCTGCACCACCTTTACCCAATTTCCCGAGGCGTTCTGCGGCGGCAGCACGGCGAATTCGGCGCCGGTCGCCGGGCTGATGCTGTCGATCTCGGCCTGCCAGACCACGTCAGGATAGATATCGAGCACGACTTGCGCGATCTGTCCCTTGCGCACGTGCGTCAACTCCGTTTCCTTGAAGTTGGCTTCCACCCACGGCCGCGTATCGGCGACCAGGGCGAAGAGAGGCGTGGCCGCCCTGATCTGCTCGCCGCGCTGCAGCCGCACATTGACCGCGTTCCCGCCCAAGGGCGCACGGATGATGGTGTGCGCCAAATCCAACGCCGCCCGTTCCCGCTCGGCCCGTTTTTGCCGCACCATCGGGTGGTCGTCCTCGGCACGCGCTGGGTCGCCCCCCAATTGCGCGGCCACGCGGTCAAGCCTACGGCGCATGACGGCCACGCGATCCTCGGCCGCCGTGGCGTTGCTCTCGACCTCCTCGAACTTGCTCGAGGCCACGATCCCCCTTTCGCTCAAGGTCTTTTGCCGAGCGAGTTGGGCGTTCCAGTAGGCGACCTTGCTTTCCGCCTCGCGCAGCTCGCTCTGCGCTTCGTGCCAGGACGCCATGAGCGTGCGCACCTGTTCGCGCATGCTATCGAGCTCGGCGTCGGCCTTGCTCAAGGCGACCCGGAACGGCTCGTCGTCCAGCGTCAGCAGCAAATCGCCGACCTTGACTTCGGCGTGATCCTCCACGTGCACCTCGACTACACGACCGCTGACTTCGGCGGATATCTGGGCGATATCGGCCTTGACGTAGGCGTTCTCGGTGCTGACGTAGCGCCCGCCCCAGAGCCACAAGAGCAGGGCAGCCATGACCACCAGCGAAGGCACCACGCCGAGCAACACGGGTCGCACATATCGGCGATGCAAAAGCCGGCTCACAGCGCCTGCAGCTCCTCTGTTTCGGCGTCGCCCGCCGCGTCCCCGGCACGGGCCGGATCGTGTTCGGCCAGCGCCTGCAGGGTCATCTTGACGCGTGCCATCAGTCCCGACAGTCGTCGGCGTTCTTCCGGCGACAGGTTACCCAAGGCATCCTCAACGGTGGCCTCCGCGATCGGCCAAATCGCCGCGTGCAGACGATTGCCCTTGCTCGTCAGGTAGAGTCGATTAATGCGCTTATCCTTGGCATCGCCGCGACGCTGCAGCCAGTTCTTGGCTTCCATGCGCTCGACCAGCCGCCCCGCCGGTGCCTTCTCGATCTCGAGCAGATCGGCGATTTCGCTTTGGCTCAGCCCCGGCCGTCGATGCAGGCGAGCAATGATCAGCCACTGCGCCCGCGTCAATCCGAAGTCGCGCACGCGCCGTTCGAATACGGTGCGCAAGAGGCGCCCCACATCAGTGATCGTGTAGCCGATAAAGTGCTGATCGTCCGACGTCATGCGAGCCCTGGCGCAAATTAGTAACCTAGGTTACTATATCAGCCGATGCATTTGTCAAGACGACGATTGGGTCGCGGATGAACGAGGATGCGGTCTATCGGCTGACGCTCGCGCAGCGGATTTTGATCCTCGTCACGGTGATGCTGAGCAATACGATCTACTCGGGATCGGTGCTTATTTCTTCCGCTTTGCTGCCCCAGTTGCAAGGGGCGCTGTCGGCAACCCAAGACGAGATCTCTTGGGTAATGACGTTCAATATTGTGGCCACGGCGGTGGCGACCCCGGCTACGGGTTGGCTTGCCGACCGTTTTGGTCAACGCCGCGTCATGATCTGGAGCGCCCTTCTCTTCACCGTCGCCACCTTCCTGTGTGGCGCCTCCAACTCGCTCGAGGAGCTGATCTTTTGGCGCATTGCCCAAGGCGCGGCGGGCGCGCCGCTCGTTCCCCTCGGGCAAACCGTGCTGTTCGACAGCTTCCCACGCCGGCAGCACAGCACGGTGATCTCGGTCTACGGTATGGCCAACATGGTCGGGCCCTCGCTCGGACCCATGTTCGCCGGCCAGATCGCCGAGACGCTCGGGTGGCGCTGGGGGTTCTGGATGATTTTGCCCGTCGCCGTCGCCGCCATCATCGGCTGCTGGTCGGCGCTACCGCGGGAAGAACGTAAAGGGCAAGCGCATCTGGATTGGCTCGGCTTCATCAGCCTTTCCTCCGGAATTGCGGCCGCCCAGCTCGTGTTCTCGCGCGGGCAGCGGCTCGACTGGTTCGATAGCATCGAGATCGTGCTCGCCAGCATCGGCGCCGGCCTCATGCTTTACTTTTTCTGTGTGCACAGCCTGACCAGCGATCGACCCTTCGTACGCTTGCGGTTGCTCACCGACCGCAACTATGCGCTGGGTTTGGGACTGGTCACCCTGTTTGGCATGCTTAACTTCGCGATTATTGTTTTGCTGCCGCCGCTGCTGCAACAGCATGCCGGCTACCCCGAATCTGCGATCGGTGAAATCATCGGTTGGCGCGGCCTCGGCTCGGCCATCGGATTTTTGCTTGCCATGCCGATGGGCCGTCTCGATCCCCGCCTCAGCCTGTCGATCGGTGCATTGTTGCAGGTGTCGACGGGCCTGTGGCTGATGAGCTTCGACCTCAACGTCGGCATGACCGCGCTCTTGCTGTGTAACACGCTGCAGGGCATGTCGATCGGGGTGTCCTGGGTACCGTTGACCGTCATCACCTTTTGGACGCTGTCGCCGAAGTATCGGGCCGAGGCGATGTCGATGTTCCACCTGCTGCGCAATTTCGGCTCGAGCCTGTTCATATCCGTGGCGGTGGCCGAGATCGTGCGCTCGCAGTCGGCGAACTATGCGCGCATGGTGGAAGCCATTTCACCTTATAATCGGGTCCTGGAGCTGCCGTGGGTGATGGGGGCCTGGAGCGTCGACAGCACGGCGGGCCTTGCCAAGCTCTCGACCGAGATTGCGCGCCAGTCGATCTTGAT
>DATMZT010000111.1:0-30616 GCA_035573335.1 Hyphomicrobiaceae bacterium
CGCAGCAGGGAGCTCAACCCAAGCAATGAGCGACCTTCTCGTTGCCATCGGGTTGGTTATGGTAATTGAGGGACTGTTGTGGGCCGTCGCCCCGCAAGTGGGGCTGCGGCTGTTGACGGCGGCCCAGCAAATGCCCGACCAAGCCCTGCGCGCCGCGGGCGCGGCGGCCGTGGCGGCGGGGGTTGTACTGGTTTGGCTGGTTCGAGGCTGAGGTGGGGCGCGCGCGGGCGGGCCGGCGGTTTGGAATTTCTGATCGGTGACAGTCGTTGTCGGCGAACGGTGAGGAGACAGTGGCCATGAGCCGGCTTGTTGCAGCAAGGACAGCCTTCATCAGCAGCACCTTAGGCGGGCGGCGCCGGGCAATCCCGCGCGCCTTGGTTTATCGCGGCGGTCTCGCCGCAGCGATGCTCGTGGGGCTGCTGGCACCCGCCGCATCACAGATGCGCAATGGCCCCACCAGCGTGGCCCCCGTCGCCGAAAAGCTGATCGATGCCGTCGTCAACATATCGACCAGTCAGACCATGAAGGGGCCGGAGGGGGTGCCATTGCCGCGCGTGCCGAAGGGCGCACCCTTCGAAGAGTTCTTCGAGGATTTCTTCAACCGCCGGGGCGGCCGCTCGCCGGCCGATCGCAAAGTCTCTTCGCTCGGCTCGGGCTTCGTGATCGACGGCAAGGAAGGCCTGGTCGTCACCAACAATCACGTGATCGACGGGGCCGACGAAATCATCGTCAACTTCCACGACGGCAGCAAGCTCAAGGTCGACAAGGTTCTGGGTAAGGACACCAAGACCGACCTCGCCCTGCTCAAGGTGACGCCCAAAAAGCCACTGCCCTCGGTCGCCTTCGGCGGCTCGACCAAGATGCGGGTCGGCGATTGGGTGATGGCAATCGGCAACCCGTTCGGCCTCGGCGGCTCGGTCACGGTCGGTATCATCTCCGCCAAGCAGCGCGATATCAATTCCGGTCCCTACGATGATTTCCTGCAAACCGACGCGGCCATCAACAAGGGCAACTCCGGAGGCCCGCTCTTCAATATGGACGGTGAGGTGATCGGCGTGAACACGGCCATCATCTCGCCGACCGGCGGCTCGATCGGCATCGGCTTTGCGGTTCCCTCCGATACGGCGGTGGCGGTCATCGACCAGCTGCGCCAATTCGGCGAGACGCGCCGCGGCTGGCTCGGTGTGAAAATCCAGTCGATTACCGATGAGCTCGCCGACACCCTCGGCGTTCAGGACAACAGCGGGGCGCTGGTGTCCAGCGTCACCACCGATAGTCCCGCGGCCAAGGCCGGCATCCAGGATGGCGATATCATCTTGAAATTCGACGGCAAAGACGTGAGCAGCATGCGCGGCCTGCCGCGTATCGTGGCGCAAACTCCGATCGGCAAGGAGGTCGACGTTGAAATCCTGCGCAAGGGCCAACGAATGAACTTGCGTGTGGCCGTTGCCCGTTTGGTCGAGGACGACGATGCGGCCAAGGTCGCCACGCCCAAGGAGGCACCCAAGAGCAAGGGCAAGGGCCGCGGCAAGGAAAAAGAGAAAGACAAGGACAGCGGCAACAAGCCGGCGAACTCATTGATCGGTCTCGTGCTCGCGCCTCTGACCGACGAGCTGCGCGAGAAAAACGGCCTCGGCAAGGAGGTCAAGGGCGTGATCGTGCTCGAGGTCGATCCGGCTAGTCCGGCCGCCGAAAAAGGGGTCAAGCCCGGCGATGTGATCGTGGAAGTCGCCCAGGATGCCGTCAACTCGGTCGACGACATTACCAAGGGCATCGACAAGGTGAAGAAGGCCGGCCGCAAGGCGGTGCTGCTACGCCTGGAGAGCGGCAAGGGCGGATTGCGCTTCGTCGCCATCCCGGTGGAATAGTTCGCGGCTCTTCCCGAGCCCGAGCCAGGTGCGACGAGGAGAGCACGATCGCAAAGGGGAGCGGATATCCCTACAGCGGAGCGGGAGGCAGAGTGCCCGAACGCCACAGCCTTATCGATACCATCGCCGATCAGATCACGCCGGTGCACGCGGACGGCTACAAGTTCCTTGCGCTGGCTGCCGGCGTCACCTTGTTTTTCTTTCTGCTGTGGCCGCCGCTCGGGTGGCTTGGTGCGCTGGTGACGGCCTGGATCGCCTATTTCTTCCGCGACCCGCCGCGCGTCACGCCGCTGCGCGAGGGCCTGGTGCTCGCGCCCGGTGACGGCAAGATCTGCGCCATCGAGCGCCTGCGACCGCCGGGCGAGCTGGGGCTCGGCGATACCGAACGGCTCAGGATCTCGATCTTTCTTTCCATTTTTGACGTGCATATCAATCGTGCCCCGGTGGCGGGTCGCATCGCCCGTTCCGTCTACGTGCAGGGCAGTTTCCTCAATGCCGCCGCCGACAAGGCAAGCGAACTCAACGAGCGCCGCGCCACCGTGATCGCCACAACGGACGGCTCCGAGATCGCCATCGTGCAAATCGCCGGCCTTATCGCCCGTCGCATCGTCACCTTCGTCAGCGAGGGCGAGAGCGTCGGGATCGGCCAGCGCATCGGCCTCATCCGCTTCGGCTCGCGCGTGGATGTCTATCTGCCGCCCGCACGCGACGCGCTCGTCGCCGTCGGCCAGCGCGCAATCGGCGGCGAGACCGTTCTTGCCGATCTCAAGTCGCAGGAGCCCGAGCGCGAGGCGCGGCTGCAATGAGTTGCTGATAGAGGACTAAAGGCCAAGCCATGGATCCTTTCCTGCCAAAACTCGAGGATGCCGAGCGCCGGCGCCGCGGCCGCCTGCTCTTCCGTCACAACAAGATCCCGGTACGGATGCTGCTGCCCAACTTTTTCACCCTCCTCAGCCTATGCGCCGGGCTGACGGCGATCCGCATGGCGATCGAATTGCGCTATGAGATGGCCATCGCCTTGGTGGTGATTGCCGCCCTGCTCGACGGCGTCGACGGCCGCCTGGCCCGCGCCCTCAAGGCGCAATCTAAGTTCGGCGCCGAACTCGACAGCCTTGCCGACTTCGTCAATTTTGGCGTCGCCCCGGCGGTGATCGTCTTCATCTGGGGCCTGGGTACCCTGCGCGGGCTCGGCTGGATTTCGGTGCTCATATTCGCCCTGGCGATGGGGCTGCGGCTGGCGCGCTTCAACGCCATGATCGACGTGGACAAGCCCGAATGGCAGGGCAACTACTTCACCGGCATGCCCGCGCCGGCCGGCGCCATTACCGTGCTGCTGCCGCTGTATCTCGATGGCCTGGGCCTGTTCGACGTGCGCATGTGGCCGGTGCTCATCGCCTGCTACACCTTGCTGATGGCCTTTTTGCTGGTTTCCACCATTCCGACCTTCTCCGGCAAGCTGCTGGGCGAGCGCATAGCCCGCGAATACGTGCTGCCCATTTTCGTGGCGGCGGCGGCGCTGGTGGCCTTGCTGGTGACCTACCCCTACGAGACGCTGGCCCTCGTCAGCATCGTCTACTTGGGCTTCATTCCGGTGAGCTACCGGCGCTACCAGCAGAACTTACGTCGACCCGCACCGGAGATGGCGACGGAACCGGAGGCCGTCGCCCAGCTTGGCGCGGAGACGCCGGGGGCGGGTGTGCCGGCCGGCGAAACCAAGCATTGAGGACTGGCGGCGTGGCGCCTTGCGCTCGGCGCAACGCCCCCCGCGCCTACCGGGTTTCTTCGGGGGCGCGGTGATAGACGTCGTCGGCGCGCACGATGTCGTCCTCGCCCAGATAGCTGCCGATCTGCACTTCGATAAGCTCGAGCGGGGTCTTGCCGGGATTTTCCAGCCGATGCCACTGGGTGGCGACGATGTAGACCGACTCGTTTTCGCGCACAAGCCGCTCCGAATCGCCGATCACCACCTTGGCCGTCCCCTGCACCACGACCCAGTGCTCGGAGCGGTGATGGTGCATCTGCAAGGAAAGCTTGGCACCCGGTTTGATGTGCAAGAGCTTCACCTGAAAGCGCGGACCGACGTTGAGGGAGGCAAAAAAACCCCACGGCCGGTAGTTGCGCACGTGCTGCTCATGTTCCTTGCGCTTGGCCGCCCTGAGCTTGGCGACCAACCCACTGACGTCTTGCGCCTTGGCCCGGTCGGCGACCAGCACGGCGTCGGGCGTGTCGACGATGATCAGGTCCTTCACGCCGATGGTCGAGACCAGTCCGCGCTCTGAGCGCACGTAGCAATTGGTGGTGTCCTCGAGCAGAGCATCCCCCATCACCGCATTGCCTTGACCGTCGCGGGCGGCCAGATCCCACAGCGACGACCAGGAACCCACGTCGCTCCAGCCGAACTCGACCGGCATCACGGCGGCGGCCTGCGTGCGCTCCATCACCGCATAATCAACCGAGATGTTGGGCACCTGGGCGAAGGCCTGGGCATCGAGCCGTAGGAACCCGAGATCGGTCGTGGCGCCGCCGACGGCGGCACGCACCGCTTCCAGCAAGCCCGGGGCCAGACGCGACAGTTCGGCGAGAAAGGCGCGCACTCCCAGCACGAAAATGCCGCTATTCCAGGCGTAGTTGCCCGCCGCCAGGTACTGCACCGCGGTCTCCGCGCTGGGCTTTTCCGCAAAGGCATCGACCGCAAATACGTTGTCGAAACCGGGCAACGGCGCCCCGCGCCGGATATAGCCATAGCCGGTGTGCGGCGCGCTGGGTTTGATCCCAAACAGCACCAGCTTGCCCTTGGCTGCAACCTCGGCCGCACCGCGTACGGCGGCTAGAAACTGCTCCCGATCCGTAATGACATGGTCGGACGGCATGACCAGGAGAATGCCGTCGGCATCCTCGGCCTCGACCAACAAGGCGGCGGCGGCGATAGCCGGCGCGGTGTTGCGGGCTACCGGCTCGAGCACGATCGCGCGCGGCTTTACCCCGGCGAGGGTTGCCTCCTCCTCCACCAGGAAGCGATGGTCGCTGTTACAGACGATGATCGGCCTGGCGATGTCGGGCTCGGCGGCGGTGCGCTGCAGGGTGGCGGCCAACAGGCAGGGACCCTGGCCGGCCAGGGCGCGAATGAATTGTTTGGGATACATGGCCCGCGACAATGGCCATAGGCGCGTGCCGGCGCCGCCAGACAAAAGCACGGGATAGATGTGGCCCATGGCCGCGCCCTCATCGATTTGGCCGCACCACTACTGACCGCACCATTAGCAGTGCGGCAGCACCGCGAGCAAGTGCGGGACGCCTCGGAGGGGTTAGCGGTTCAAATCGCGCGGGGCCAAGGCGCGAGCGCGCCGCCAGCGCCCTTTCAGCGCTGGTGCAATTTCTCGCGCATGGCGCGCACGGCGCCGGCGGATTTGGCCGGCGGGGCCGCGGCAACGCTGGGCTCGCGACGCAGCGCGGCGAAATCCCGGCGCTCACCATGGCTCTCGCGCGAGCGCGGGCGCCGGTCCTCGCAGACGGCCGGGGCGGGCGGCTCCGCGACGTTCACCGGCAGGTTGACGCTTTCGGCAAACAAGGATGCGCTTTGTAGCGTATCGGCGGCCGACGCCGAGGCGTTGCGCCAACGATCGACGATGCTATCGAGGAACCCTTCGTCGCCGACCGATTTCTGCCACATCTCCGTGAAGCGGGCGCTGGAGCTGCGCGGCATGGCGTGGGCCGGCAGTTCGTCGAACTTGATGCGCACCGGCAGGGTCACGCCGTCGCCGAAGGCAATGGCCTCGCGCTGCCCGAGCGCGGACAAGAACTCCAGCAGGCCGGCGCCGGTATCGGCAATGGCCGACTTGACGATCTCCTGGTCGCGGTCATTCGACATGCGCAGGGCAAACACCGTATTGCACTGCGATAGGATGGTGGGATCGATTTCGGCCGGCCGCTGCGTGACGATACAGAGCGAGGCGCCGTATTTGCGGCCCTCCTTGGCGATCTTGGCGATCGCCCGCTTGCACGGCTCGAAACCGAAACTCGGATTGGTCGGCACGTAGCGGTGCGCTTCTTCGCACACGAGGGTCACCGGAACCTGGCCCTCGCTCCAGAGCGCAAAATCGAAGGTCATGCGGCACAGCACGGATACCACCACGTTGACGATTTCGGTGGGCAGGCCGGTGAGCTCCAGGATGGTGATCGGTTTGCTGTTGACCGGGACGCGGAACATGCGGCCAAGAATCTGCGCCATGCTGTCGTAGATCGTCAGCGACCCAAACATGAAGGCATAGCGCGGATCGAGCGTGATCGACTCCAGCCGCGTCTTCAAGGCGCGATAGGGCGACAGGTCGCGCTTGTTCTCGAGCTTGCCCATGCGCTCATCGATCACCTGCAGCAGGTCCGACATGCGGTAGGGCACGGGCGTGTCAACCGTGTATCTTGCATCGCTGGAGGCGCGGCGCAGATCGCGCGCCGCATTGCCCCGGCCGCTGCCGTAGCGGCTCTTGGCGAGCGGGATCAGCTCCTGCAGGATCTCGATTTCCGCCTTGCGTTCCTGTGGATTGCCGATCAGCACTTCGATCAGTTCCTCAAAGGTCAGCAGCCAGTAGGGCAGCTGCATATTGCGCGGGCTGATCACCTCGCCCCACTCACCGAAGGAGGAGGCGTACTCGTTGTGAGGGTCGAGCAACAAAATGTGCGCCGCCGGGTTCCTTTGCAGAATGGAGCGCAGGATGAGGGCGGTGGTGCAGGACTTACCGGTGCCGGTGGTGCCGAGAATAGCGAAATGCTTGCCGAGCAGATCGTCGACGCGGATCATGGCGGCGATGGAGGGATCCTGGCGAATCGAACCGACCCGCACGGAGTCGCGTTTATCGTCGTAGAAGGCCTGCTCCAGCTCGAGGCGCGAGGCGACGCGGACCCGATCCCCAAGCGTTGGGTAGACGGAGACGCCGCGATTGAAGGCGGCGGTGCCGTTGGCGCGTTTGACCAGCTCGCCGACCAACCCCAATTCGGCGATCCACAGCTCAGCCTCGCCCTCGCGATGCGCGGGCACCGGAACATTCAAGGCCGAGACGATCGACAACACCACGGTGTTGGCCGTGTCGATGGCAAACAGCGTGCCCATCTCGGGCTTATCGGCGCTGACCTGGAGCCGTGTTCCCTCCGCACCGCCACGGCCGTCGAGAAGCACGATGGCCTTGGCACCGGTAACGGAGACGATGCGACCGATCGATCGGTCGCCGTCGCCGTCGCTGGACGCAAGGGCTGCCGCTGTCGACTGCATGACCATCTTCTCCTACCCGGATTGGGGCGCCGCAGCCACGGGGCCGAGGCCGGCCGCGGTATTGGTGGCGGTCACGCGCAGCCGTGATGGCAGCGTGATGAGCACCTCGGTCCCCATCGACTTGGCACTGTTGATCTCGAGCGTGCCGCCGTGCAGCTGCACCAGCGCCCGGGCGATCGGCAGACCGAGACCGGCACCCTCCTGCCAGCGGGAAAGCCCGGCATCGACCTGGGCGAAGGGCGTGAGCGCGAGTGCGACCTCCTCCTTCGTCATGCCAACGCCGGTGTCGCAAATGCGCACGCTCACCCCCCCATCCTCCAGGCCTTGGGCGGCGACGGTGACGCTGCCGCCGGCAGGCGTGAACTTGATGGAATTGCTGATCAGATTGCTGAACACCTGGCGCAGCTTGCCGGCATCGCCCCGTACGCTCGGCAACGCCGCTTTGAGCTTGCTCTCCATCAAGATGCCGCGGGCGATGGCCGCCGGCTTGAGCGCGGCCAGCGACAGCTGCAACACCTCGTCGAGATCGACCTCCTTGGAGTCGACGGTATACTTGCCGCTCTGCAGTTTCGAGATATCGAGGATATCGTTAATCACGGCGAGCAGGTGGGTGGCCGCGTCGCGAATGAGATCGGCATATTCGACAATCTGCCCGTCCTGGTGCCGGCGCTTTTGCTGTTCGCCGAGCAGCTTGGCAAAGCCGATGATGGTGTTGAGCGGCGTGCGCAGCTCATGGCTCATGTTAGCGATGAATTCGGATTTTACCTTGCTGGCGAGCTCGGTTTCGATGCGCGCACAGTGTTCGGCAAACCAGGCACGATGGCGCAGGACCGACTCGGCCAGCACGGCCGAGTAGTCCCTCATGAGGGAGGCGCTCCTGCCCGGTTCTACCCTGTCGCGCAACATTGCTGGACCGAAACTTCCCCGCCCTGGTCGCCATTACCCTAGGTGCCAGACGATAAAGTGAGGTTAATGCCGCAGACCGCGGCCCCCCACAAGGCTAGGTGTTTGGTAAGTTTTCCTGCCTGCACAAGGCCTTATGTCCGCCGCTGCATGGGCGGGTGGCGGGGTTGATAGGGCATCGTGCCGGTGCTAATGGGGCAGCGAGCCGCCTTGAACCTCGCCAGCGCGAGAAGCCGAGTTTCCCCTAGGAGGTCTCAGATGTCCCTGCGAATTGGAGATACCGCCCCCGACTTCGAGGCCGACACTACGGCCGGCCGCATCAAGTTTCACGATTGGATCGGAAACTCCTGGGCCGTGCTGTTTTCGCACCCGAAGGATTTCACGCCCGTGTGCACCACCGAACTGGGCTACATGGCGAAGATCAAACCCGAATTCGACCGGCGCGATGTGAAGATCATCGGCATCAGCGTCGATCCGATCGATCGCCACGCCAAATGGGCCGACGACATCAAGGAGACGCAAGGGTACGCGCCAAACTATCCGATGATCGGCGACCCCGAGCTCAAGGTCTCCAAGTTGTATGGCATGTTGCCGGCCGAGACGGCGGGATCGAGCGACGGACGCACCCCCGCCGACAACCAAACGGTGCGCAACGTCTTCGTCGTCGGCCCGGATAGGAAGATCAAGCTGGTGCTGATCTATCCGATGACCACCGGCCGCAACTTCGATGAAGTGCTCCGGGTGATCGATTCCCTGCAGCTGACCGCCAAGCACAAGGTGGCGACGCCGGTCAACTGGAAGGATGGGGAGGACGTGATCATCGCCGGCTCCGTTTCGGACGAGGACGCCAAGAAGCAGTATCCGCAAGGCTGGAAGGCGCCCAAACCCTATCTCCGGATCGTGCCGCAGCCGCGCTAGCCGCCCCGAAAGAAGCCTAACGCCGATTGAGGCAAGAGGCCTACACGCCTTTGCGGCATGGCGGCAAAAAAGGCGCGCTACGCCCTCAGGGGCACGAGGAGGCGGCAACCCGCGCCGGCGCACGGGGGCCGGCCGCGCGACCCTTGCAGGAGCGCCGCGGCCGCACCGCGCGGCGGCTGGTGGAAGCCGTAGAATATCTGCCTACTTCAGGGGGACTATGATAGAATAAATTATGTGCAATCTGCGCGGAGGTTGCGATGATTTTCCGCCAACTGTTCGACAGTCCCTCGAGCACCTACAGCTATCTGCTTGCCAGCCGGCGGGGTGGAGAGGCCTTGATCATCGATCCCGTATTGGAGAAGGTCGAGCGCTACCTGCAGCTGGTCAGAGAGCTCGACCTCAAGCTGGTAAAGGCCGTCGACACACACATTCATGCCGATCACATCAGCGGGCTCGGAGCCTTGCGCGACCGTACCCATTGCATCACGGTAATGGGGGAGAATGCCAAGGTCGACGTGGTGTCGATGCGCGTCGGCGAGGGCGACAAGATCACGATCGAGGGGGTCGCGCTCGATGTCCTGTACACGCCGGGGCATACGGATGATTCCTACAGCTTTCTGATGCGCGATCGCGTCTTTACGGGCGATACGCTGTTGATCCGCGGCACCGGCCGCACGGATTTCCAAAACGGCAGCGCCCGCGCCCAATACGAATCGCTGTTTGGCAAGCTCTTGAAATTACCCGAGGAGACCTTGGTCTTTCCTGCCCACGACTACAAGGGCGACATGGTCTCCACCATCGGCGAGGAACAGCGCCACAATCCGCGCCTGCAGGTCAAATCGGTCGATGAATACGTCGACCTGATGAGCAAGCTCAATCTCCCCAACCCGAAAATGATGGATGTGGCCGTTCCCGCCAACCTGCGCCAGGGTCTGGCGCAGGACGAGGTTGCCCGCAAGGGTTGGGCCCTCACCGCCGCCGAGGCGATCACGCTGCTTGGCACAGCGAACGTGGCTCTGGTTGACCTGCGCGAAAAAGGCGAGCGCGACAAACATGGCTCGATTCCCGGCGCGCTACACGCCCCCTACGCTGATCTTCAGGACAACATTCGCCGTGGGGGCATGCTGCACGAGCTCGCCTGCGCCACCGGCAAGCGCATCGTTTTTTACTGCGCCTTCGGCGAGCGCTCGGCGATGGCCGTTCAGGCCGCCCAAGACGCTGGGCTAGCGTCGGCCTGCCATATCCACGGCGGCATTGCCGCCTGGCGCCAGGCTCGCGGCGCCTTGCAGTCACCTAGGCCGGCCGGGCGGTGAGGCGTTAGGCGCGACACGGAGTTAGGCTAAGACCAAAACCCCAGCCAGGGCGCCACACGGGGTGGTCCGGCGCCGCCGCCTCCATCGCCACTCAAAAGCCGGCGTTGCTTAGTGCCGGGTTTGCTTTTGAAGCTTCGCCATCTCGTCTTTGAGCTTCAGCTTCTCGAGCTTCAAACGCGTGATCTCGAGATCGTCGGCGCCTGGACGCGCCAAGGCTTCTTGGATCTTCATTTCCAGAAGCCGGTGCTTTTCCGAAAGCTCAGCGAGATGTGCCGCAAGCGTCATCTTGCCCTCCGGGGGGTAGTTGAAGGGCCTCCAGTGTGACATGATTGCGACGACTTGTCTAACCGTTGGCTGCCCGTCTTAAGGCGCGCGCGAGGTTTTGCGGGGATATTCCCAGCACCCATTTTTCTGCCTTTGACACAAGGGTTTGCTGAAACAGGGACTTGCCTGAAAACCCATCTCGGCGATAAATATAAGGCTACAAAAGTGCAGGCGGCTTTCCCGGTTGGGGTGCCAGACGGCAGATGCAGCGACCGGACGAGCGCGAATTGCGCGCGCTACTGGCGCGCCTGAGGGCCGAACACCGCGATCTCGATCTGGAGATCGTGGCCCAGGAGGAGTTGGCGTCCACCGATCAGCTGCTGATCAAGCGCCTGAAAAAGAAGAAACTGGCACTCAAGGACCGCATTCAAGCCGTCGAGGACCAGCTCCTGCCGGACATCATTGCGTGAGCGCGGTAACTTTCTTCAACGGTGGGCCGACGCGAGCGGCTTGCCATGGCGTGGGCTTAGGTCCTAAGAGCAGCGGTCGCGACAACGCCAACGGTTAGCCATGGCTCGGCAGGCCAAGATCGGCATCATCATGGGCAGTCTTTCGGACTGGCCGACGATGAAACGCGCCGCCGAGGTGCTGGATGAACTCGAGGTTGCCTACGAAGCCAAGGTGATCTCCGCCCACCGCACGCCCGATCGCCTCTATCAGTACGCCAAGAGCGCCAAAGCGCGCGGACTCAAGGTGATCATTGCCGGCGCCGGCGGGGCTGCGCATCTGCCCGGCATGACCGCCGCAATGACGATGCTACCGGTCCTTGGCGTGCCGGTGTCGAGCAAAGCCCTCTCGGGCCAGGACAGCCTGCTGTCGATCGTGCAGATGCCGGCCGGCGTGCCGGTCGGCACGCTGGCGATCGGGGAGGCGGGGGCCAGCAACGCCGGCCTGCTCGCCGCCCAGATCCTGGCGCTCGAGGATGCGGAGCTGGCGAAGCGGCTCGAGGTGCTGCGCGCCAAGCAGACGGCGGCCGTCCCAGAGGTACCGAAGGACGATGCCTGACGGCACGCGGCGCCCACTTCCGCCGGGCTCAACCATCGGCATTCTCGGCAGCGGTCAACTCGGGCGCATGCTCGCGTTGGCGGCGGCGCGCCTTGGCCTCAAGACCCACATTTATTGCGAGGACAGCGGCCCCGCCTTCGACGTCGCCAGCCGCACCACCAAGGCGCCGTTTGCCGACAGGGCGGCCCTGTCGGCCTTCGCCGGCCAGGTCGATACGGTGACCTACGAGTTCGAAAACGTGCCGCTCGACGCCGCCGGCCATCTAGCAACCATGCTGCCCGTGCGGCCCGGCACCAAGGCGCTGGAGGTGGCACAGGACCGGCTCGCCGAGAAGATGTTCATGACCGGCCTCGGCATTCCGGTGGCGCCGTTTCGGGCCGTCGACAGTGCGGGGGCCGCGCACACCGCGCTGGGCGAGATCGGCGCCACGGCCATCCTGAAGACCCGGCGCTTCGGTTACGACGGCAAGGGTCAGTTGAGCCTGGTGCCGGGGGATGACGCCGCCCGAGCCTGGGCCGAGATCGGCGCCCGACCGGCGGTGCTGGAGCGGCGCTTGAGCTTTGCCGCAGAGCTTTCCGCCCTGGTCGTGCGCGCCGCCGACGGAGCGCTGGCGTTCTACGATTGCCCCGTCAACATCCACAAGCATGGCATCCTCGAGCGCTCGATCGTGCCATCGGGATTGCCGACCGAAGATCTCGCCCGGGCGCACGAGATCGGCGCCGCCATCGCCCATGCGCTCGACTATGTGGGCGTGCTGGCGGTCGAGATGTTCTACCTCGGACCGGATGCGCCGGCGCCCACGCGCCTAATCGTCAACGAGATCGCCCCGCGCGTGCACAACAGCGGGCACTGGACCATCGATGCCTGCGGCGTGAGCCAGTTCGAAAACCACATTCGCGCGATTGCGGGCTGGCCGCTTGGCAGCGCGGAACGTCACTCCGGTGCCGAGATGATCAACCTGATCGGCGCAGCCGCGCTCGATTGGCACGCGCTGGCAAGCGAGCCGGGGCTCTGTCTGCACCTTTACGGCAAGCGCGTTGCGCGTGATGGGCGCAAGATGGGACATATCACGCGGCTGTTTCCGCGCGCAGCCGGCGGCTAGTCTGGTCCGCCGACGCGGTGGGTGGTGGATGCGGTCTTTTTACCTTTTGCCGCGCGGACCCGAGAGGGCGCCGGCCCTCGCGTCCCTCCTTCCCGCAAGAATCGGACCTTCGTCTTGCTTGTCTCTGCTCGCGCCGCCGCTCGTGCGCCGGCGGCGGGGCTTGCTTGACAGGCTAGCGCGCCGTCGGATCCGGCCCGAGCTTCACCTGCAATTTGCCGAAATTCTCGCCCCGCAACAGCCCGATGAAGGCGCCTGGCGCCTTCTCGAGGCCTTCCACGATGTCCTCTTTGTATTTGAGGCGGCCGCTGCGCACCCATTCGCCCATCTGGCGCATGGCCGCAGCGTACTGGCCATTGAAGTCCCAGACGATGAACCCGCGCATGGTGACACGGCGGCCGACGAAAAGACCGAGCAAGCGCGGGCCGAGTTCCGGCGCGGCGACGTTGTATTGGGATATCGACCCGCACAGGGCCACGCGCGCCCAAAAGTTGAGGTTGAGGAAGACGGCATCGCTCACGGCCCCCCCAACGTTGTCAAAATAGACGTCGACGCCATTGGGGCAGGCCGCTTTTAGCGCGGCGTTGAGGTCATTGCCCGCCTTGTAATCGATGCAGGCATCAAAGCCGAGAGCGTCCTTGACGAAGGCACATTTTTTGGCTCCGCCGGCGATGCCGACGGCGCGGCAGCCGGCAATCTTGGCGAGTTGACCAACGAGTTGGCCGACCGCGCCGGACGCTGCCGACACCACCACGGTCTCTCCCGGCTTCGGCCGGCCGACTTCGAAGAGGCCGAAGTAAGCGGTCATGCCGGGCATGCCAAGGACACCGTTGGCCGTCGAGATCGGGGCGAGCGCCGGATCGACCTTGCGCGCCGCCGCACTGGGGCCGATGCCGTACTCCTGCCAACCCAGCCGATCCTCGACGATATCGCCCACCTTGTAGTCGGGGTGATTTGACGTCACCACTTCGCCGACGGTACCACCCGTCATGACCTCGCCGATTTCCACCGGCGCGGCGTAGGACTTGGTATCGCGCATGCGACCACGCATGTAGGGATCGAGTGACATGTAGATGTTGCGCACGAGAATCTGGCGCGGCCCCGGCTCAGGCATGGAGACCTGCTCGATGCGGAAATCGGATTCGGTAGGCTCGCCCTCGGGACGACGCACCAGCACAACGCGGTGGTAGGCGTTGGGGATCATGGTTTGCTCCAGCCAAAAGACAACGGGGCCTGCGGCAGCCTAGCCGGTGCGCGGTCGAAGAGAAACCCGCTTAGGGGCGCAGGCGAGGCTCGCGGGGCGCTCGTCCCCGTCAACTGGCAACGGAGCGTTCGGCGGCAACCACGCGGTTGCGGCCGGCGCACTTGGCCTCGTAGAGCTTGGCATCGGCCCGCTGCACCAGCCTTTGGGCATCCTCGCCGACGCTGAGCTGGGCGATGCCGAAGGAAGCGGTGATCTTGCCGATCTCCTCGCCGCTCTTGTTGACGGCGAGCTTTTTGGTTTCGAGTTGGCTGCGCAGGCGTTCGGTCAACTCTTTGGCGTCCTCGAGCTCGGCGCCCGGCAGAATGACGGCGAATTCCTCGCCGCCGTAACGGGCTACGCTGCCGGCATCGCGCACCGTCTCGGCCAGGACACTGGCGAAGATCTTCAAGATTTCGTCGCCGATCGGATGGCCAAAGGCGTCGTTGACCTTCTTGAAGTTGTCGATGTCGCCCATCACCAGGCAAAGGGCGGTGCCCAAGGCCTGCGCCTGGCCGATGGCGTTGGCGAGGTTGGCATCAAAGCCGCGCCGATTATCGAGTTGCGTGAGGGGATCGCGCAGGCCCATCGCCTGCGCCTCGGCGAGGGTCGAATGCAGCTTCTCGATCTGGGCCTTGGAGGCCTGAAGCCGGGTCTTGAGGTCGGCGGCCTCGTGCTGCATACGTGCGTTCTCGGCGATCAGAAACTTGACAATGACGCCGATCTCTTCGGGGGTGGCCACGCTCGGCAGGCGCTTGTCGGCCTGCGCCAAGCAGATGGAATATCTCTCCTGAGCATCGACGTAGGCACGCATCAGCCGCAGCACGGCTGCAGCTTCGCTGTCGAGTTCCAGGGCCACGGCGGCAAAACCAGGCGCAGCCGGCCGCTCGATGGCCTGCACGCTGGCCTGCACGCTGGCCGCCACCCGGTGCTGCCAAACCAGAAGGCCGCTCCCGACCACGATCGAGGAGAGCGCAATCAGCGTGATCAGCCACGCCTCGGCGGGGCCCAGCAGTGCGCTAAAGGTTGCCATCAGCATGCGCAGCCAACGCCTTCCCAGAGAACGCCTTTCATGGCTGCATCACTGCCGCTCGGTCCTGCAACCGCCGGCAATGCCCCCACTTGTCCCGGGCATCTTGGTCGCAAAAGTCTCAGATCTGGTTAATGCGACAAACCCAGCCATAAAACGTCGGCGCTGCCCCGCAGCGGTCGGCGATGGACAGAAGCGCGCCACTTTGCTAGAAGCCTCCCAACGCATGAGGCGTCAGCTCCGGGCGCAAGGTGGTTTGTGCGCGCCCTCACGCCCTCATGGGACAGACAACTCGGCATCAGTTAGGCACAACGAGGAACGCACCACTTGCTGGTTCAGGTTCGCGACAATAATGTTGATCAGGCCCTCAAGGCGCTGAAGAAAAAGATGCAGCGCGAGGGTATTTTCCGCGAGATGAAACTGCGGAATTACTACGAGAAACCCTCCGAGAAACGGGTTCGCGAGCAGGCCGAGGCCGTGCGCCGCGCGCGCAAGCTTGCCCGCAAGCGCGCCCAGCGGGAGGGCCTGTTGCCCGGCAAGCCGGCAACGCCCAGGCCTGGCGCAGCCAGACCTGGCGGCGGTCGGCCCGGTGGTCCGCCGCGCAGTGGCGGCTTCGGCGGGCCGCGCTAGTCTAAGGCCCCGGCGCTCTTTAAGACCTGGAAGACCGAGCCCCGCGGGCAGATTAGCGCGCGAGCGCGCGAAGCCAATGGCGCACAATCACGATAGCCTCGTTGCCATCGAGGTAGAGGTCGTTGTGCCCGGCGTTCGGCAAAACCACGAGCTGCTTGGGCTCGTTCGCCAGGCTGGCAAGCTCGCGACCCATGGCGACGGGTACGGTGCGATCGCGGGCGCCGTGAATGACGAGGATCGGCACTTTGACCTGGGCAATGATCTTGTCGGTATCGTAGCGATCGATAAGTAAAAGATCGACCGGCAAATAGGGATAGATCTGGCCGCCAAGCTTGGCGATCGAGGTATAAGGCGCCTCCAGAATGAGGCCGCCCACGCGTCGCTCGACGGCAATGCGGGCCGCGACGTGGGTGCCGAGCGACTCCCCGTAAGCGATGGTCGCCTCGGGGCTAATGCCTTCCAGCAGCAGGGCGCCATAGGCGAGCCGCGCGTCGGCGACGTTGGCAACCTCGGTCGGCGTCCCGGTGCTGCCGGCGTAGCCGCGGTAGGCCATCATGTAGACCCCCCAGCCTTCACTGGTGAACTGGCGGATGCGTTCGGCGCGCTCGCGCAGCCCGCCGCCGTTGCCGTGGAAATAAAGGAGCGTCGGCTCGCCCGACTTGGCCTTGGCGTACCAGACGACGAGCCGTTCGCCATCGGGCGTCTTTAGAATGCGCTCCTCGACGCCGGCGAGACCAAGTTCGGCCGGCAGCACCCGGGTACGATCGGGAAAATAGATGAGCTTGCGCTGGCCGAAATAGGCGACGAGTACGAGCAGTAGGCAGCCGCAAAGGGCGGCGAGGGCAATCTTGAGGAGAAACCACATGCGAGCCTTCTCGCCCGCAGCATCCGGGTGGTCAAGCGCCCGCGCGCCGGCCTCCTGCCGCCCGCTCGGATGTGACCAACGGCGTTTGGGCTCGGCCAGGGGCTAGCGGCGACGCGATCCGCTCGGGACCCCATTGTCTCGCGCCCCCGTCCCGCCTACAGCCCTTGTCTGCGGCCCCTGTCCCAGCCCCCTGGCCCAAGGCCCTCCTGGTCCAGGCCGCCCCGTCCCAGGCCGCCGCGTCCCAGGCCCCCTGTCTCGGCGACCATGCTGGCAACGATCCGCTGCTGGCTTCGCAGCCGCGCGGCGTCGAGCAGCATCTGCCCAGCCCAACGGTAGACGTTGCGCACACGCACCAGGTCGCGCATCAGGCGCAGGCGTTCGCGCTGCTCGGCGGCCGGCATTACGAGCGCCTGTTCCAAGGCCTCGCCCATGGCATAGGTATCGTAGGGGTTGACCATCAAGGCTTCCGACAGCTCGCGCGCTGCCCCGGCGAAGGTCGACAAAATGAGCACGCCCTGTTCGTCGTCACGCGAGGCCACAAATTCCTTGGCCACCAGGTTCATGCCGTCGTGCAGGCTCGAGACTACGCACACGTCGGCGGCGCGGAACAGCTCGAACACCTCGTCCGGTTCATGATGGCGAATGACGAGAACGATCGGCTTATAGCTGGCGCTACCGTGCCGTGCGTTGATTTCGTCGGCCAGCCGCTCGGCTTCGTTCTGCAGCGCGCTATAAGCGGCGAGTTTGCCGCGCGTCGGCGCGGCAGCCTGGATGAACACGAGCCGGCCCTTCCACGACGGCTGACGTCTCAACAAGTCGTCGATGGCGCGCATGCGATCGAGGATGCCCTTGGTATAGTCGAAGCGTTCGATGCCGACGGCAATGCGGGCGGCCCGCGGCAGGCCGAAACGACGCCGCACCGCCTCCCGGCACTCCGCTACCGGTGGCTGGCCGGCGAGTGCCGAGGGCGGCCATTCGATCGATATGGGATAGGGCCGAATCATGGTTTCGCGCCCTGCCACGGTAACGGAAGCCTGCTCGCGATCGATCCGGCTCTCCACGAAGCGATCGGTTGCTTCAAGGAAGTTGTTGCAATGGAACTGCGTGTGGAAACCCAAAATGGTGCTGCCGAGTAGCCCGTGCATGATCTCCTCGCGCCAGGGGCAGATGCTGAAGGTCTCCGAATTGGGCCAGGGGATGTGCCAAAAGGTGAGTATCGTCGCATTGGGCAGGTGCTCGCGCACCATCGCCGGCAACAGCGCAAAGTGATAGTCGTGGATTAGCACGAGCGGATTGTCGCGATTTGCCTCCTGTGCCACCGCGTCGGCAAAGCGTTGGTTGATCGCCACGTATTGCTGCCAATCCTCAAGCCGGAATGTCGGCCGCACGAAGGCGATATGGCACAGCGGCCAGAGGCCTTCGTTGGCAAAGCCGTAGTAGTAGCCGTCCTGCTCCTCCTCGCTCAGCCATACTCGCCGCAGCGTATAGGCGGGATCGCCGGGCGGCACCCGGATATGGTCGCGCGCGTCGACCGTCTCGCGGTCGGCGCTGCCGCTGCCGTGCGCGATCCATTTGCCGCCGCAGGCGCGCATTACCGGCTCCAGCGCCGCCACCAGGCCGCTAGCCGGGATTTGCAGGGCGACGGAGCCATTCTTGCGATTGTGGATGTAGGGCTCGCGGTTGGAGACCGCGATCACTTCGGTGTCGGGCAGACGTTCCTCGAGCAGCAGGTGGAGGGTCTGGGGCGACCACTGCACCTGCAGCCCATCGCCTTCCCGGCGCTCGGCCCGGAAGTCTCGCAGCAACAGCCGCATTTCCGAGGTGATCGGCAGCAGGTCGACGCGTCGCGTCGTGGGCTCGATCCCATGCCTCATATCGGCCAGGGCGGAGCGAACGACTTGCGACCAACCGCGCAACGCTCCCAGCATAATGGCGGCGGCGAGCAGGCCGATGCCAACCATGCCGCCAACCAAAGCGGTCGCCGCATAAAGCCGTGCCTTGCCGGCGCGCTCGTCGACAAAGCGAAGGTCGTGCAAGATTATAAAGTGGCCGCGCATCGGGCCAGCGCTCATGGGAAAGGCGCTGACAAGCAGGCGGCGGCCAGCATCGAAGACCGTCGCCAGGGTGTCGTTCTTGGTGCGTGCCACACTGGTGCAGTCGACGCTCCCCGGCCAGCGCTTGGTGGCATGCAGGAGCTGGCCCGCGTCACTGCAGAAGCCCAAGCCCAACAGACGTTCGTCCTCGGCGATGCGGTCGAAAAAGCCCACGAGATTGGCGCCATTGCTGGTGGCGAGCCCGGTCGCCACCTGGTCGCGGATGGAGTTGAAGACCAGCCGCGATCTGAGCTCGACGTCACGCTGGGACCAGCGCTGTACGACCTTGGAGGCAAGCGGCGCCACCGTCAAAATGATGAGCGCCATGCCCGCCAAGGCCAGTCCCGCATAGATGGCGAGCGGATTTCGGACGTGGCGCCCGGCGGAGCGAAGCGTCCATTGCACGGGCATGTCGATGGCCGGCGTCTCCTCTGCAACGTTGCCCCGCCAGGGTCAACTGCGCGTGCCCCCCGATTCCGCACTTTTTATGGAGATGATGCGGCAACAGCATGGTCGGCAGCGCCGGCGCGGCGCCTTTCGGCGATGCCCGGCTCGTCATGGCGCGGCGCGCGCGGGTCGCGGGCGCACCGCTGCGACCGTCGAGCTTGTCCATTTGCGCCACCCCGCACGGGCCTGCGCACGCCCCCTGTACCCGCAAGGCGCTCGACGCCCACCGGCCTCAGGCTGGCCCGCGCGTCGGGCCTTTGCCCTCCCCGATGTCCCAGTAGAGGCCCGCCATCAACTGGATGGCCGAGCGCATGAGCGGCAGCAACACGTGCTCGTCGGGAGCGTGCTGGGAACAGGCGGCATAGGAGTGAGGAATCCAAATCGTCGGCATGCTCAGGATATCGGTAAAGACATCATTGCAGATCGAGCCGCCGGTCTGCGGTATCAGCGCCGGCTTGCTATTGTCGGAGCGCTGCAACGATGCGGCGACGAACTGTACCCAGGGGTGATCGGGTTCGGTGCGCGTGGCAGCAAAGCCACCACTATTGGACCCCGGCGGCATTGCTACTTTCACCGAGTCAAAGCCGCGGGCATCAAGATGCCGCTGCAGTGCCGGCATGATTGTTTTCGCGTCGGTGCCGGCGACGAAACGCAGCTGGCAGTTGGCGACGGCCTTGGGCGGGATGGCATTGACGGGTCGACCCGGCGTGCCCGTCGTAAAGGCCAGAACATTGAACACGTTGGACGCATACACGCGTTCGGCAGGCGTAAGCCCCGGCTCGCCCCACCAGGCATCGACCGCGGGGCCTTCGTCTCCGGCGTCGATCTCGACATCTTCCAGCGCCCGCTTGACGGCTGCTGACATCGGCGGCGCCTTGAGGGCCTCGACCAACAGCTCGCCCCTGGCGCCGGCGATCGATGCCAGCGCATGGGCGAGCACGATACCGGGATTGGCGATCAGCCCGCCCCAGTTGCCGGAGTGATGGGCGCCTTCGCGCAAATCACAAACGAGATCGAAATTGAGCGCCCCGCGGCAGCCGAGGCTCAGCGTCGGCCGCTGCGGTTTCACACGCGGACCATCGGAGGCAACAAGCACGTCGGCGGCGAAGTCGGCTTTGTGGCTGGCCACCAGCTCCGACAGGCCCCTAGAGCCCGCTTCCTCACCCATCTCGATGATGAACTTGGCGTTGAAGCCGAGCCTGCCGCCGCGTTCGGCCTTCACGGCTTCGAGCGCAGCCATGTTGATGGTGTGTTGGCCCTTGTTATCGGCCGTGCCGCGTCCGTAAACACGCTCGCCATCGCGAGCCACGGTCCACGGGCCCTTGCCCTTCGTCCACTGGTCCTCAAGCCCACGGATTACGTCGCCGTGTCCATAGCCGATAACGGTCGGCAGGCTGGCATCCTCGAAGTGGCTGGCCAGCAGAACCGGGCCTTGGCCGGGAAGCGGGTTATCGTAGATCCGGCTTGCAAAACCAAGGCGCGTGAACGCCGGCACCATCTCCTCAGTCAGATAGGCGCGAAGCTGGGGCAGGCTAGCCGGCAGCTTCTGGCTCTCGGTTTTGAAGGCGACGCGCCGGGCCAAATCCGTCTCAAACGCGCCGCTTTCCACATAGGTGCGCGCCCGCGCCATGGCACCGGCGCGACTTGCGCGCTGAGCCTTGTCTGGCATGCCAGCATCCTCCTCAAGCGCCGTCCGCGGCGCGCCCGCAATTCCCACCTCAAGCGCGAGCGTCAGGCAACGCTTTTTTTAGCGGGTCTGCGCTAGGTCGCCACGGGGCGCTCGCGGCAGTCGCAGGCTCGTCACACTTTCTGGTTAGAGACGGCGCGCGAAGGAGGGGAAGGCCAACGACGGTGCACAAGAGGGTCAGATGCTGTCCAAAAAACGTTGCCGCCACACGGGCGTTGTTAACTTTTTCGAGGATGATCCGCATTTGCCGGTTGGATCGGCGATCAAGATCGGGAGGCGCGTCGGCTATCACTGGCGCTGCTACACCGACCCTTGCGCAGCGGCGGGCGCCGCGCGTGACCTGAAGTCGGCCGAACGCGAGATCGCCGGGCTATGCCGCAAGGCCACACGCTCGCGCCGGCTGGCGCGCGCGGCTCTGGTGCTCTAAGCCGAGCTCGGTGGCGCCGCCGGAAGCGTGGATTGGCGGCGCCGCCAGAGCCTATCAGGTATCCTTCTCGGCCTCGAATTCGGCCTCCAATTGGCGCTCGAGCTTTACCAGCGTGTCGGGTAGCGGCATGCCGTAGGCTTTGAGCTCATTGAGCGTCTGTCTGATCTGCAAATAGAGCTCGTGGCGATCCTCGGGCTCGTTCTGCATGCGCGTCAGCAACAGACCGAGCTCAGCCTCCTTGTCTTCAAAGCTCATGGGTTCGCTCCAGCGGTGTCACCCATGAAACGTGAGCGTGAGCAGAGGGTTCCGCGCAATGTTCCCCGGGAACTGGGCCGGCGCCGGCACGTTCAGGCTGCAGGACATGCGCCTCGGGCGCTCGCGGCCACACAACCAGAGGTCAAAAATGTTTCGTGCACTTGCCATCGCGTCGAGCGCCGCGCTGCTGTTGGGCGCCAGCGTCGGCGCCAGCCTGGGCCAGGGAGCGCCATCACCCCAACCCGGCCCCACCAATCCCACCCCGCCCCCTGGAAACCCGCAGGCCCAGCCGGGGGCCACGATTGTGATCAATCCGACGGTCGAGGAGTGTCGACAGGGCTGGAACAGCAGCCTGAAGTGGAGCAAGGAACAGTTTGACCACTTTTGCGCAACGCTGCAGGCCAGCAAGTAGCGCCGGCCGTCAGTTCTTAGCCAGGGCGGCCTCGACGGCTTGGATCAACTCCCGAGCTTGGGGCGTCACTTGCGTACCAAAGGCGCCAATCAAGCGGCCGTCCCGACCGACGAGATACTTGTGGAAGTTCCATTTTGGCGCGGCTCCGGCGCCGAGCGTATCGGCGGCCCAGCGATAGAAGGGATGCGCCTGGGGGCCAGCCACCACCTGCTTGCTCGTGAGCGGAAAACTGACGTTGTAGGCGCCCTTGCAGAAGCCGAGGATTTCCGCCTCGGCGTTGGGCTCCTGACCGCCAAAATCATTGGACGGCACCCCGACCACGACGAGACCTTTGGCTTCGTAGCGCTGCCAGAGGGCCTGCAGCCCCTCGTACTGGGGCGTGAAGCCGCAAAAGGAGGCGGTGTTAACGACGAGAAGGACCTTGCCGCGCCACTGCTTAAGCGGCATCCGACCGCCCTCGATGGCCTCGAAATTGAAGTCGTAGGCAAGGGCTTTGGCGCTGTCGGCTGCTGTCGGAAGGGAGTTCGTCATCGCCCACACCATCGTGAAAGCCAACGCGCCGGCAAGCCGGGCGCGCAGCTTTGCGCCAGCCGTTGAAATGTGCTCTCGCATGTGGGTTCGATCCTCGGCTCCTGGGGACGGATACGGCCGCTAGCATGGACCGGATCGGGTGACCAAAAAACTTTGCGTGAACCGCTGCGGCGGCGCTTCGTGCCCTCTACTTCTTGCCCGCCCCGTCCTTGGCGGCCGTCGCCAGCAGGTTCACGCAGTGCTTTTCGATGTAGCGATTGACCGACTTGACCATCGAGCGATGGAATAGGCCGATGCGGTCTTCCAAGGTCGCCGCCGCCGACAGCACACCGGTGATGGCAAACGGACCATCGATCTTTTGCAGATTGATGCGCACCTTTTCCGCTTTGCCGTTCTTGAACTCGATTTTCGGGGCGAGCGTGGCTTTGATCGGCTTGGCCCCGCCCTCCTCCTCGATCAAGCAATCGACCGTGTGCGGGGGCGCCCTCAGCTTGTATTCGGGCGAGGTCAGGGCGGCAACCAGCTCGGCCCGGCTCATGCTGAGCTGAACCGTGCAGCGCGCGTCGCCGAAGCCCCATTTGGTGGTCTGTGTCTCGGCCGATTTGATCGTGGCCTTCGCCCAGGTCTTGGTGAGGGTGCATTTGAGGTCCTCACCGCGGGGATTTTTTTCCACCAGCATGGCGCAAAGCTTGCGATCGCAGGCATCGAGGGCCTTCTTCTCACCAACCCCCTCTTCCAAGGCGTGCGCGCCTGGCAGGGCCCAGAGGCTCAGCGCCATGGCAAAAGGCGGCAACGACGCGAGCCTGCGCGGGCGTACGCTCGGAGGGGTGGTCATGGGTCGGGCGCTCCCTGCTCCGCCGATCAAATCCGATTCGCAGGTAAGCCAGCCCTTTGGCCGGATTTGTGGCCGCGACGGCCCAGGCTGGCTGGCACCAGGCCCCGCCACGTTCGCTAGCACCGGGGACGAGCACGGGCGGGCGGCGCCGGCGGCGGTCCTGGCCCATACCCCTAGCCCATACCCTGGCCCCATCGACTGGCCCATCCACTGGCCCCAGGTACTGGCCCCAGGTACTGGCCCCAGTTACTGCCCCAGGTACTGGCCCCAGGTACTGGCCCCAGGTACTGGCCCATGGACCGGACGCGGCCCTTGTGCGCAGGCCCCGGCAAGTCCCGCGCCAGGCGAAAAAGAGGCTCGACTGTCAACGCTCATTCGCGCAGTCTAGCGATTGCCGACGGCAAAGAAGCGGCGCAGTCAATACCATGGGGGGCGGGGGCCACGAGCGGCGCCAGCCGAACATTAGGGAGACGGCAGCGGCATGCTGGATTTCATTCAGCAGCTGGTGAGTGGTATTGCGCTCGGTTGTGTCTACGGACTGATCGCGCTCGGCTTCGTGCTCATCTACAAGGCCACCGAGGTCGTCAATTTCGCGCAAGGCGATCTGATGATGTTGGGTGGCTTTTTCGCCTACACCTTCATCTCGCTCCTGGGCTTCAGCTACTGGTCGGGATTTGTCCTGGCCGTCGTCACGATGGGTCTGCTCGGCATGCTGATCGAGCGCCTGCTGGTGCGGCCAATCCTGGGTTATCCGCAGTTTGCCATCGTCATGGCGACGATCGGGCTCGGCTACTTCTTGCGCTCGGCCGCTGGTATGATTTGGGGCACCGATGACCTCAAGATTGACAATCCCTTTGCGTCCGGAGTGATCCGCATCGGCAACCTGGTGCTGGCGCACGACAAGCTCTCGGTGATCGTGGCAACGGTGATCCTGTGCGCCCTCCTCTACGTCTTCTTCAACCAGACGCGGCTCGGCACCGCCATGCGCGCGACCTCCGAGAACATGCTGGCCGCCTACTACATGGGCATTCCGGTCAAGCGCGTCGTGTCCCTGATCTGGGCGATCAGTGCCATGGTGGCGGCCTGCGCCGGCGTCCTCTTGGCGCCCATCACCTTCATCCACACCAACGTCGGGCTGGTGCTCGGGCTCAAAGCGTTTCCCGCTGCGGTGCTAGGTGGCTTCGGCTCCATTCCCGGTGCGCTTGCCGGCGGCGTCATCATTGGCGTGATCGAAACCATGGCCGGCTTCTACCTGCCGGCCGGCTGGAAGGACGTGGCACCCTACGTCGTCCTGCTCGGAGTGTTGCTGCTGAGACCACAAGGTCTATTCGGCATGGTGGCGCGCAAGAAGGTCTAAGCTCGAGCGGGTCGCGGCATGCAATTCTTCTTCAAGACCACCTACGACCAGGACATCCGCCTGATTCAGCATCGCGGCCAGCTTTGGTCGTACGCGCTACTGTTTGGCGCGCTCTTCGCGGCGCCGCTGGTCTTGAGTTCATATCTACAGAGCCAGTTCGTGTTCGTGTTCATCTACGCCATCGTCGGCGTCGGCTTGATGATCCTGACGGGCTTCACCGGCCAGGGCTCGCTCGGCCACGCCGCCTTCCTCGCCATCGGCGCCTATACCACGGCCTATCTGCAATCGAAGGGGGTACCGTTCGCCGGCGCCGGCCTCTTCCATCTCGACTTCAATCTGCCGTGGATCGGCGCCAGCAAACTGTGGCTCCCACACCTTGGCTACTTTCTCTGGGCCGGGGTGCTCACCGGCATCATCGGTGCCGTGGTCGGCTTTCCGGCTCTGCGATTGCATGGCATCTACTTGCTGATTGCCACGATTTCGTTCGCCTTCATCGTCGAGGAGATCTTGGCCCGTTGGGAGAGCGTCACGCACGGCAATGAGGGCTTGCGCGTGCGGACGTTGCAAGTGTGGGGGGTCGAGGTTCCGACCAACCACGTTTCCTTCTATTATTTGTGCCTGTGCGTACTGGCCGTCATCATCGTCGGCGCCCTCAACCTCATGCGTTCGCCCACGGGGCGCGCCTTTATCGCCATTCGCGACAGCGAGACGGCGGCGAAAAGCATGGGCATCGACATTGCCGCCTACAAGGTGAAGTCCTTTGCCATTTCGGCCGCGATCACCGGGTTTGCCGGCTCGCTTTATGCGCACAAATTGTCGTTCATCAGCCCGGAAATGTTCACCCTGCTGTTATCCATCGAATTCGTGATGGTGATCATCATTGGCGGCGCCATCGGCCTGCACGGCGCCGTGCTGGGCGCCATCTTCATCGTCATGGTCGACCCGCTGCTGACCTGGGTGAAGGACGATGTGCCAACCTTCCTCGCCGGCATTGCCAGCAGCCTTGGCGTCGGCGCAGGCCGGGCGCAGGCGCTGGAACAGACCCTCAACAACCTTGCCTCGGCGGCCGGTCTCAAGGGCGCCATTTACGGCGTCATCATCATGCTCTTCATCCTGTTCGAGCCCATGGGCCTCTATGGACGTTGGCTGAAGATCAAGCTCTTTTTTCAGCTCTTTCCGCTCTACAAAAAGGCAAGTTTCAAGCGCCAGAAGACCTACGTGAAGACGGAGCGCAATCGGTGAGCTTCTTTAGGGTCGACGGCATTTCGTTGCAATTCGGCGGGCTGAAGGCCGTCGACAACGTCTCCTTCGAAATCAATAAGGGTGAGATCTTCACCATCATTGGCCCGAATGGCGCTGGCAAGACCTCGATCTTCAACCTGATTTCGCGCTTGTACGAGCCGAGCGCCGGACACCTTTACTTCGGCGATTGCGATATCACGGGGCTGCCACCACACACGATTGCCAAAATGGGCATTGCCCGCACTTTCCAGAACATCGAACTGTTCGAGAATGCCACCTTGCTGGCCAATCTCCTGGTGGGGCGCCACTGCCACTCGCGCACGCGGCTTTGGCAGGAGCTCATGTTTTTGCCCAGCGTCAAGCGCGCCGAGCGGCAGCATCGGGCCAAGGTCGAGGAGGTGATCGACTTGCTCGATCTGCAAGCCTATCGCGAAAAGATCATCGCCGGCCTGCCCTACGGCGTGCGCAAGGTAACCGAGCTTGCCCGAGCGCTGTGCTCGGAACCCCAGCTCATCTTGCTGGACGAGCCCTCCTCCGGTCTCAATGTCGAAGAAACCGACGACATGTCGTTTTGGATCCGCGACATCAAAAACGAGCTTGGTATCACGGTGCTGATGGTGGAGCACGACATGACCCTGGTGAACCGCGTCTCGGATCGCGTGCTGGCCCTCAACTACGGGCGCGTACTCGCCAGCGGGACGCCCGCGGAGGTCCAAAGCCATCCCGACGTCATCGCCGCCTATCTCGGAAGCTGACAGCATGGCCCGCGCCGACGCCCACAGCGACACCATTCTCAAGGTCGCCAACATCGAGAGCTACTACGGGCCAATCATGGCCATTCGCGGGGTCAGCCTCGAGGTGCCGCGCGGCAAGATCGTCACCGTGCTCGGCGCCAACGGCGCCGGCAAAACCACCGTGCTCAAGACCATCTCCGGCGTGCTCGACCCGCAAAAGGGTACCATCGAGTTGGAGGGAAAGCCGATCCAGCGCCTGAGCCCGGACCGCATCGTCCGTATGGGTTTGGGGCATGTGCCCGAGGGACGCGAGGTATTTCCCTTTCTCACGGTTGCCGAAAACCTGAGCATGGGCGCCTACTTGCGCCGCGATCGCGAGGGCATCGCCAAGGACCTGGAACGCATCTACGATTACTTCCCGGTCCTGAAGGCGCGGCTCAATCAGGCGGCCGGACACCTGTCGGGAGGCGAGCAGCAAATGCTGGCCATCTCGCGGGCGTTGATGAACCGGCCGCGGCTCTTGCTACTGGACGAGCCCTCGCTTGGGCTGTCACCGCTGCTGGTGAAGGAAATCTTTGCCATCATCCGGCGCATCAATGAGGCTGAAGGCGTCTCGATCTTGCTGGTCGAGCAGAATGCGAAAATGGCCCTCGAGATTGCCTACTACGGCTATGTATTGGAGGTTGGCCGCATCGTCATGGCCGATACCTGCGAGCGGCTGATGCAATCGAAGGACGTGCAGGAATTCTACCTTGGTGCCAAGGAAGAAAGCGCCCGCGGTGAACGGCGCTGGAAGCGAAAAAAGACGTGGCGATAGCAGGGCAAATGCAATGGCCGAGCGTGAGAAACTGAGCATCGGCGACACCATCGCCAAGAGCTTCCTGATCGCGGTCGAGCAGCGCGGTACGCGCACCGCGCTGCGCGAAAAGGAGCTGGGTATCTGGAAGTCCGTGTCGTGGCGCGAGTGGGGGGACAAATCCAAGGCGATCGCCTACGCCCTGTATGCCTGCGGCTTTCGACCGGGCGATGTCGCCTCGATCCTGTCGAACACCAAACCCCAATGGATCTACGCCGATATGGGGGTGTTGTGCGCCGGCGGCGTCTCCTCTGGAATTTATCCGACCGACGCCGCCAAGCAGGTTGAATATTTGCTGGTCGACAGCGGCAGCAAGGTCATCTTTGTCGAAGACGATGAACAGCTCGACAAGGTCCTGACGGTGCGCGCGCGCTGCCCGCAACTCGAGCTGATCGTCATCGACGACATGGAAGGCCTTGCCGGCTTCACGGATCCGATGGCGGTGTCCTTGGATGACTTCATCGCCCGCGGCAGAGACTACCTGAAGGGCCGCGAGGGGCTCTGGCAGGAGATGCTAAATTCGCGCCGCACCGAGGATCTCGCCGTCCTGGTCTACACCTCGGGCACCACCGGACCGCCGAAGGGCGCAATGCACGCCAACAAAAGCGTGCTGGCCCAGATGCGGCATGCCGATACGCTGTTTCCCGTTGCGGTTCATGAGGAGCGGCTGCTGTTTCTGCCGCTGTGCCATGTCGCCGAGCGTATCGGTGGCTACTATTATTCGGTCGCCACGGGATCGACCATGAATTTCGCGGAAAGTCCCGAGACGGTCCCCGACAACATCCGCGAGGTGCAGCCGACCGCGTTCCTGGCGGTACCGCGGGTATGGGAAAAGTTCTACTCAGCCATCATGATCGCGCTGAAGGACGCAACACCGCTAGAGAAATGGGCCTATCAATGCGCGATCGGCATCGGCTACCGCATGGCCGAGCACCGGCTGCGGGGGACCACGCCGTCGTCGCTGTTGCGGCTCGCCAACGCGGCCGGCTACTGGCTTGTTCTGCGCAACATCCGCAAGATCTTAGGTGTGGACCGCTGCCGGTTGCTCTACACCGGCGCGGCACCGATCTCTCCCGACCTCATCAAGTGGTATCTGGCGCTCGGCTTGAACATGTATGAGGTCTACGGTCAAACCGAGAACTGCGGGGTCGCGACCTCGATGCGGGCAGAAAAAATCAAGCTCGGCACCGTCGGCCAGTCGGTTCCTTGGGGAGAGGTAAAGGTCTCGCCGGAAGGGGAAATCCTGATCAAGGGCGATTTTCTGTTCATGGGCTATCTCAACAAGCCGGAAAGGACGGCGGAGACCATCGACCAGGACGGCTGGCTGCATACGGGCGACGTCGGAACGCTGGATGCGGAGGGCTTTGTGCGCATCACGGACCGCATGAAGGACATCATCATCACGGCCGGTGGCAAGAATATCACGCCCTCGGAAATCGAGAACCAGCTGAAGTTTTCGCCCTATATTTCCGACGCGATCGTTATCGGCGACAAGCGCCCATACCTGACCTGCCTGGTGATGATCGACCAGGAGAATGTCGAAAAATTTGCCCAGGATCAGAGCGTCCCGTTCACCAACTATGCCAGTCTCACCCGCGCTAAGCAGGTGCAAGACTTGATTTGGGGCGAAATCGACAAGGTGAATGCCAACTTCGCTCGCGTCGAAGCGATCAAAAAATTCTACCTCATCGAGCAGCAGCTGACGCCCGAAGATGAAGAACTGACGCCTACCATGAAACTGAAACGCGCGTTCGTGAACCAGAAGTACGCAAGCGAGATCGAGAGCATGTACCGCAATCGCGCCGCGGCGTAGGCCGTGGCGCGGTGCGACCGTCGCTTTGGTTTAGAGCAACCAAAATCGGCTCAGGCGAGAGCCGCCGAGGAGAGTGAGAAGGAGGAAACGCATGCCCAATGCACTATGGAAGGCAAGTCTCGCGGGAGTCGTGCTGACGCTGGCCGTCGGCCCGACGTTCGCGCAGACTAAGGTGACCAATCAGGGGATCTCGGCCGACGAGATCGTGATCGGGACGCATCAGGACCTATCGGGACCGATCAAAGGTTGGGGGGTTCCCGTCAGCAACGGCATGAAGCTCGCCGTCGACGAGATCAACGCCGCCGGCGGCGTCCACGGTCGCAAGCTGAAGCTGATCTTGGAAGACAGCGGCTATGACCCGAAGAAAGCCGTGCTGGCCACGCAAAAGATGATCGAGAAGGACAAGATCTTCGTCAATCTTGGCTCGATGGGATCGCCGACGGTGCTCGCCGCACAAGACATCACGCTCGATGCCGGCGTGCTGCAGCTCTTTCCACTGACCGCGGCCGAATTCACCTTCAAGGTCGATCCGGCCAAACCCCAGGAGCGCTTGAAGTTCAATAACCTCTTGCCCTACGTGGAAAGCACGCGGGCAGCGGTCAAGTACATGATCGAATCGAGTGGCTTCAAGAAACCCTGCATCCTGCATCAGGATGACGAGTACGGTAAGAACGTCCTCGATGGCTTCACGCAGCAGCTCACCGCCATGAAGATGCAGCCGGCGTCCGTGACAAGCTATAAGCGCGGCGCATCGGACTTCAGCGCGCAGGTGGCCAAAATGAAGGCCGACGGCTGCGACCTGGTGCTGCTGGGCGCGATCATTCGCGAACCCATCGGCGCCATGGGTGAAGCCAAGAAACTGGGCTGGGATGTGACCTTCCTCGGAGCCACCCCCGTGAACGTGCTGGAGGTCCCCGCACTCGGCAAAGACGTGGTGGAGGGGCTCTACTCGGCGGGCGCCTTCGAAATCCCCTACGAGGACACAGCCAAGGGTAAGGTCAAGGATTGGCTCGACAGCTATCGCAAGGCGTACAACGCGGCGGCCAACACGCAAGCGATCATCGGCTATAACGCCGTCATGACGCTCGCGCACTATCTCAAGCTCGCCGGCAAGGACCTGAGCGGGGACAAGTTGTTGGCCGCCCTGGAAAGCGGCGAGGTCTACCAGGATCTGTTCGGTTCGCCGCCGACCAAATTCTCGAAGAGCGACCATCTGGCCACCACCATCACCAGCGTGCAGCAGGTGAAAAACGGGCGCTGGGTCGTCGTCAAGGATGGCCTGTCCTACTGAGGCCTGTTGTCGGACCGCGGCGGCGGCCGCCGCGGCCACCCCTGCATCACCGCCGATGGCGGCGCCCTGACCGCCAGGGGCGGGCGGCCCAGCAAGGGGTTTGGGCGTTTTGTTTGGCGCCGCAAGCCTGCTGCCCCCGGCCGGCGCGCGACCTGCTCAGGTCTTTGGCGCGGCTTGT
>DATMZT010000112.1:0-12034 GCA_035573335.1 Hyphomicrobiaceae bacterium
GTGCCTCGCCGGAGCCACCACCGTGCTCAACGTCACGCGCACCTACTCGGCCACGTCGGGAAACTCGGAAATTTACAAGCAGCTTGACCTGTTCGGCGACGTGCTGGAGCGGGTGCGCAGCGACTACGTCGAGAAGCCCGATGATGCGATGCTGATCGACTCGGCAATCAACGGCATGCTGAGCGCGCTCGATCCGCACTCCGCCTACCTCAATCCCAAGAGCTTCCGCGACATGCAGGTCCAGACGCGCGGCGAGTTCGGCGGCCTTGGCATCGAGGTGACGATGGAAAACGGCGTCGTCAAGGTGGTCTCCCCGATTGACGACACGCCCGCCTCCAAGGCCGGTCTTTTGACCAACGACCTCATCACGCATCTCGACGGCGAGCAGATCGTCGGGCTCACGCTCGAGCAGGCCGTCGAGAAGATGCGGGGTCCGGTCAATACGCCCATCTCGCTTACCATCGTGCGCAAGGGCCGCGATGATGCCTTCGACGTCAAGATCGTGCGCGACGTCATTCGCATCAACGCCGTGAAGGCGCGCGCCGAAGGCGACGTGATCTACGTCAAGGTGTCGACCTTCAATGAGCAGACCCACGCCAACCTGGTGAAGGCCATCGAGGGCCTGAAGAAGTCGGCCGGCAAGAACCTCAAGGGCTACGTCATTGACCTGCGCGGCAACCCCGGTGGCTTGCTCGATCAAGCCATCGCCGTGTCCGATGATATGCTGGAGAAGGGTGCCATCGTGCTCACCAAGGGCCGCGGCCTGGAAGAAACGCAACGGGCCAATGCCCGGCCGGGCGACATCACCGACGGCAAGCCGATCGTGGTGCTGATCAATGGCGGCTCCGCCTCGGCATCGGAGATCGTCGCTGGCGCCCTACAGGATCACAAGCGGGCGACCGTGATCGGCACGCGCTCGTTCGGCAAGGGCTCGGTGCAGACCATCATTCCCTTGGGAGCCAACGGCGCCATCCGCCTCACCACGGCACGCTACTACACGCCCTCGGGGCGCTCGATCCAGGCCAAGGGAATCGAACCCGACGTGCTGGTCGAGCAGGAACTGCCGCAGGAACTGCAAAGCAAGCTGCCAAACCGGTCACCCAGCGAAGCGAGCCTGCGCGGCCATCTCAAGGGTGAAACGAAGGACGGCAAGGAAGGGGGCGGCTCCTCCAGCTTCGTGCCGAAGGAGGCCGAGAAGGACACGCAGCTGCAGTATGCGCTGAAGATGCTGCGCGGTGAGCCCCTGCCGCAGATCAAGAAGAAAGCCGAGGCGCCCGAAGGCGACGGCGAGCAAAAGACCGAAACGAAGTAGCGGCCGGTCACGGCGCGCAAGCACGTTGGGCGCCGGGTGGCGCCCAACGTTTTTTGGGAATGGGGGCATGGAGGCAACGCTCGCCTATCGACCCTGCGTCGGCATCATGGTGCTCAACGCTCAAGCCCGCATCTGGATCGGACGCCGGTTCGATGCCCCGCAGGAACCGGAAGGACCTGGCAGCTGGTGGCAGATGCCCCAGGGCGGCATCGACCCCGACGAGGCGCCGCAACAGGCAGCGCTCAGGGAGCTGTTCGAGGAAACCGGCATCCGCTCCGTCGCCCTCATCGCCGAAAGCCCCAATTGGTACGCCTATGATTTGCCCGAGCCGCTCCGGCCCAGGGCGTGGGGCGGGCGCTACCGCGGCCAGCGCCAGAAGTGGTTTGCCGTGCGCTTTTTGGGCGGCGAGGACGAGATCGCCATTGCGCGACCGCCCGGACAGAGCATCGAATTCGACGCTTGGCGTTGGGCCGAGGCCCACGAACTGGTGCCCCTCGTCGTCCCCTTCAAGCGGGAAGTCTACGCCCAGGTCCTCAGGGACTTTGCCCCTGTGCTGGGGGCGGCGGCCTGAGCCCCTGCTGCCTTTGCCCTCGATTTGCCGCGTGACAAAGGCATGCAAATCACTCAACACTCAAAATTAAGCTTTTGCTTGCATGGACTTGGCTCGACCCGCGTGGCCAATAGATTGAACATCGACCTGCCCTACCGCCCCTGCGTCGGCATTATGCTGTTCAACCGGAACGGGCTGGTGTGGGTTGGGCGGCGCCGGCCCAAGTGGGTCGGCGACCGCACCGGGCACATCTGGCAGATGCCGCAGGGTGGGATCGGCGCCGGCGAGCCGGAGCGCGCCGCGGCCCTGCGCGAGCTCGAGGAGGAAACCGCCGTCCGCTCCGTTGCGATCATTGCCGAGGCGCCGGATTGGCTCAGCTATGACTTGCCCAACGAACTGTTGGGCGTGGCGCTCAAGGGCAGGTACCGCGGGCAGCGCCAAAAGTGGTTTGCCATGCGCTTTCTTGGCGAGGAAAGCGAAATCGACATTTCGCCGCGCAACGGCCACAAGGCCGAGTTCGAGGCCTGGCGCTGGGCGACAATGACCGAGCTTCCCAATCTGATCATCCCCTTCAAGCGACAGGTCTATCGCGACGTCGTGTCGATTTTTGCTCCCTACGCGGCTTGAGACGATCGGGCCGCAGGCAGGCGACGCAGGTCGCCTTTAGGCTTTATCCATCTCGGCGAAGACCTTGCGGGCGGCGCGGAAGCATTCCACCCCGAGCGGTACGCCGGCATAGATCGCGATTTGGTGAATGATCGCCTGGATCTCCTCCTTGCTCACACCATTCCTGAGCGCCCCGCGCAAATGTAACTCCCATTCGTGCATGCGATTGAGGCAAGCCAGCATCACCAGGTTGAGCATCGAGCGGGTCTTCTTCGGCAAGCGCTGGTCACTCCACACGAGACCCCAGCAGTATTCGTTTAGAATTTCCTGAAACGGACCATTGAAGTCATCCGCCGCCGCCGCGGCACGGTTGACGTACTCCTCGCCCAGCACCGCCTTGCGGATGGCCAGACCCTTGTCTCGTAGCGCCTTGTCCACCATTGTCTCCATCGCTGCTTTAAACGTTAGATGCAAACGCCCACGTTGTGGCAGCCTTTGCCCGGGGGCTCAAGGCCATCACCCCGCGGGCGCCGTACCGCCCGCTTGGCGGCGAGCTTTCCTGGCCGGCGCCCACAAAGCACACTGCGCCAAGAAGGGGCGAGCCCGTGAAAGTCAACTGAAGTCAAGTGGAGCCCAAAGAAGTCAAGGGACGTTGCGTGGAGCCCAGACCCGTGTGCCGGCAAGCGGCGCCGGTGGACCCAAGACCCGAGCCAAGCGAACGACCAAGAGAGCAATCCAGACAGAACAGGATTGACCCCATGCGCACAATTACACTCAAGACCGGAGAGAAGGTTCCCGTGCTCGGCCTCGGTACCTGGCGCATGGGCGAGCGCAAGAGCGAGTGCGCCGCCGAGCTCAAGGCGCTGAAGCTAGGGCTCGAGCTCGGTGTGCGCCTGATCGACACCGCCGAAATGTACGGCGAAGGTAGCGCCGAGGAAATTGTCGGGGAGGCGATCGCCGGCAAGCGCGACAGCATCTATCTCGTCAGCAAGGTTTATCCCCACAATGCCTCGCGCAAGGGGACCATTGCCGCCTGCGAGCGCAGTCTCAAGCGACTGAAGACCGATCGGCTCGACCTTTACCTTCTGCATTGGCGCGGGTCTTATCCGCTGGCCGAGACGGTGGACGCCTTCGCGACCCTCCTAAAGGATGGCAAGATCCGCCGCTGGGGTGTCAGCAATTTCGATAGCGAGGACATGCGCGATCTTGAGGGTCAAACCGGCGGCGAGGCCTGCGCCTCCAATCAGGTCCTCTACCATCTGGGCAGCCGAGGCATCGAATGGGAGCTCATCCCCTATTGCCGCCGTGCCGAGGTCATGGTGATGGCCTACTCGCCGCTGGGTCAGGGACCGCTCCTGCGCAAGCCCGCCCTGGCCGCGCTCGCCGCCAAGCACGGCGTTGCGCCGGCGGCAATTGCGCTGGCCTTCGTCTTGCGGCAGCCCGGCGTGGTGACGATCCCCAAGGCTGTCAACCCCGAGCATGTGCGGGCCAATCTCAAGGCCCTCGACGTCGCCCTCGACGCCGAGGACCTCGAGGCGCTCGATGCCGCCTTCCCGCCGCCCAGGCGCGCCAGCCCGCTGCAAATGACCTAACAGGCTAGCGTGGCGCTAGAGGCGCCGGCGCCCGAGCCTTGGCCGGCCCCGCTAGGCAATCGGCAGCCCGCTGGTCTTGGCCTTGTGCTCGGGCTCCACGTGGATCAGCACCTCCGCGCCGGGAATGGCGTTGGCGAGCGCGTCTTCGATGCGATCGCAGATTTGATGCGAGGAGGCGACCGTCATGCGGCCGGGGACGACCAGGTGAAACTCGATGAAGGTTACGCGTCCGGCCGTGCGGGTCTTGACGTCATGCGCCTGGATCGCGCCTTCGGCATTGTTGGAAATCACCTCGCGGATGCGGCGCGCAACCTCGGCGGTCACGGCCTCATCCATCAGGCCACTGATGGAGTCGCGCATCAGGCGCCAGCCCGCCCATAGGATGTTGACGGCGACGACGGCCGCCAGCACCGGATCGAGCACCTGCCAACCCGTCAGCATCGCCAAGGACAGGCCGGCGAGCACGCCGAAGGAGGTCGCCACGTCGGTCAGGAGGTGCCAGCCATCAGCGACCAGCGCGGGCGAGCGCTGCCGGCGCCCCCAGGTGAGCAAAAAGTAGGACCAGGCCGCATTGATGACCGTCGCCGCCCCGTTGATCAGCAACCCCTGTACCGGCTCATTGAGGCGGCGCGGCATCACCAGGGCATCGTAGGCCTCCCGCACGATCAGCAGGGCCGCCAGGACGATCAGCACGCCCTCCAAGACGGCCGAGAAGTACTCCGCCTTGTGATGACCGAACTGATGGCGCCGATCGGCCGGCTGGGCGGAAATATGCAAGGCATAGAGCGCCACCAGGGCGGTGATCAGATTGACGATGCTCTCCAGCGCGTCGGAGTAGAGGGCGACGCTGCCGGTGATCCAGTAGGCGAGGAACTTGAGACCCAGCACCGTGGCCGCCACCACGATCGAGACGACGGCGGCAACCTTCAGCTTGTCGGCGACTTGCAGAGGTCCAGCCAGCATGGTGTTCGAGCCAAGGCGCTTTGACCTCGATGTGGCACGAACGGGCCGCGATTGCCAGCGCTTATTCGTTGCTCGCGGCGCCGGCAAGGCCTTCACCAACATGGTGAAAACCGTCGCCGCCAGCGGCGAAATGCACAGCTCCTTTGCCGGATCGGTAGCTCGTCCACGCCGAATCTGATGCAAAGGCGCTCGATCGGCGGCCGAGGCGGCCGCCTCACCGTTGGCGTGCGTCTGGCTCCCTGGAAGGAGGCATGCCGAAATGGCCAATTTCCCCACCCATATCGCCGTCGGCACCGTTGTCAGCGGGGCACTGGCAACCGTGACGTTGGCGGCCGACGTGGTGGCGCCCGAGAACCTGGTGGCCGTCACGCTGGCCGGCGTGCTGGGCTCGGTGCTGCCGGACATCGACCTCAAGGACTCCCGGCCCAGTCGAGCGATGTTTGCCGGGCTCGGCGTGTTCTTCGCCTTCTCCGTTCTGTTCAGCCTGCAGCAAAAGTACTCCGTGGCGGAAATGATCATCCTGTGGCTCGGCACCCTGGTGCTGGTGCGCTTTGTTGCACATGCCTTCTTCCATCGGCTGAGCGCGCATCGCGGCATCTGGCACTCGATCTTGGCCGCCGTCTTTTGCGCCTGTGCCACGGCGGCGATCTACACCAGCGTGCTCGGCCGCAACGAGGGCGTGGCATGGCTGGCGGGCGGCTTCTTGACCATCGGCTATCTGACCCACCTCATTCTTGATGAGATTTATTCGGTCGACGTGATGGACACCCGCCTCAAGGCATCCTTCGGTACGGCCCTGAAACTGATCGATCCGCGCCACCCCGGCGCAACCGCCGCGATGGCAGTGGCAACCGTGATCGCCTTTCTGCTGGCGCCGCCCCTCAAGACCTTCGTCGACGGCGTCACGTCGCGTTCGCTGTGGAGCGCCTTGCAGCATCGCCTCTTGCCGCAAGACAATTGGTTCGGCCTCGACTGGCGGCAGCTGGCGCGGCGGCCGGACCTGCCCTCGCGCGCGGCCCCGCCGTCGGCGGCTGCCGGTGCCAATGCCATCCAGACCGGTTCGATCACGCCAGCCGCGCCAGCGCCGGCCGCGCCCGCCAAATGAGCGCCTAGCGAAAGCGCAGCAAGAGGGCGCCGGCCAAGACCAAGCCGGCGGCCGCGAGGCGGACCGGCAGCAGCGGCTCGCGCAAAATCAAAGTGGCGAACAGGGCGGCGAACAGCACGCTAGTCTCACGCAGCGCCGCCACCAGCGCGATCGGCGCCACCGTCATCGCCCAAATGGCGATCGCGTAGGCCGCCGTCGAAAGCGCGGCGCCGGCCGCAGCCATGCGCCAGTGCACGCGAAAATCGCCTATGAGGGCGGGGCCGACGCGCAGCCAACCGTAGATCGCCATGGTGATGCCGTCGCCGATGAAGAGCCACACGGTATAGGCCAACGAGCTGCCGGCAAGGCGGGCACCGACGCCATCGACCAGCGTATAGGCGGTGATGGTGAGCGAAGTGGCAAGCGCGAAAGCAACCGCGCGGCCGTCGACGCTCGCAAGCGTGCGGCCGCCCTTGAACGTCAACAACAAGATGCCGCCTGCCAACACGGTCACACCAGCCCAGCCGGCTCGTCCCAGCGCCTCCTGCAGCCAGAGCGCGGCAAGCGCCGCGGTCAGAAGTGGCGCCGTGCCGCGCGCGATCGGATAGACCTGGCTGAGATCGCCCCAACGATAGGCCTCCGCCAGGGTCACGAAGTAGGCGACATGGATGATGGCCGACGCCACGATGTAGGGCCAGGCCGGCGCGGCGGGCAGCGGCGTGAACGGCAGGAGCGGCAACACCATGAACCCGGCGGCGACCGCCACGAGAACCGTCGCCACCACGGGGGGGACGGTCAGCTTGAGGAGCGTATTCCAGCCCGCATGACAGGCGGCCGCGGCAAGCACGGCTGTAAATACGAAGGGGTCCACTTGGGCGCGCCTGGCTGGTACAGAGCTGACCGACTTTCGTCGGGTATGCCAATCGAAGGAGGGAAAGCCACCGCCTCGACGCTACGCATCCCACCACCCCGATGCAACCTGGGCCGCGCGCGCCTTGGCACGGCCCATGGAGCGCCGCCACCCGTGCCGGGATGGGTGCCGATTTGCGAGCGCCGCCAATCCCTTGCGCCCATAGTGTGGGGGCGGTGGGGCGGCGGCGGGGGCAGCCCAAAGGCGCTGGGGCCCTTTTTCCGTGGCCGACCTGCGACACCCCATCGCGACCTGCGGCGCGGGATCTTTGCTTTCGCGGCGCCACAATCGGCAGGCATTGCATCCTGCGCGAAGGCGGTGTTCCGCTTGACGGCACGCCTGAGTTTAAGCCTGATCTGGTCCCGTGGGGACCACATCGGTGCGGAGAGCCAACAGGAGCATCGTTATGCCAATCGACTGGACTACCATCCCTGTCATGCCCCTTGGGCTGCTGGCCGCACTCGCCTTCGTGGCCTCGCTGATCGGCAATTCGTTGAGCCGCAGCGCCTTCATCGGCTCGATCCTGACCGTCATTATTTTCGTGGCCTTCTACGTCTTCTGGAACCACTACGACACGCCGTTGCAGGCCATGGCCGGCAACATCCATTTTCCCAACACTTGGGCCCCCGTCAGAGGCCGTTGAGGCGTTCGGCGCTCTGAGGCTTGCGGCCCCACGAGCGCCGAAGTCCGCTCGGCGGTTGATGTGGCGCGTCAGGTCCGGCTCCGCTGCCGGATCATGTAGGCGTCGTAGGTGGTCTCGCAGACTTGATGCCACGCGTACTGGTCGTTGCGAAAAGCGGTCGTCGAGTCGTAAAGCTTCTTGAAGACCGCGTTTTTCGCCGAAACCTCGGTGAAGAGTTCCTGGCTGGCCTTGTAGCAGGCATCCAAAATATCAAGCGAGAATGGACGCAGCTGTGCACCGGCGGCAACCAGGCGTTTGATCGACGGCGGGTTGCGGCTGTCGTACTTGGCGATGAGATCGCCCGCCACGTGCCCCGCAACCGTCGTGACCATTTGTTGATAGGTTTTCGGTAGCTCGGCCCACTTGGCGCTGTTGATGTAGAGGAAGCCGTTGGCGCAGCCCTCCCACCAACCAGGATAGTAGTAGTAGGGCGCGATCTTCACGAACCCCAGCTTTTCGTCGTCGTAGGGTCCGATCCATTCGGCCGCATCGATCGCGCCTTTTTCCAGGGCGGGATAAATATCGGCGGGGGGAAGCTGCTGCGGCACCACGCCGAGCCGGGAGAGCACCTGACCGGCGACGCCGCCGACCCGGAACTTCAAACCTTTGAGGTCATCGATGGTTTTGATCTCTTTGCGGAACCAGCCTCCCATCTGCGCGGTCGTATTGCCGAACGGCACGCCGTAGACGTGATAGGTCTTGTAAAGATCATTGAGCAGGTCGAGGCCGCCACCGTAGGTCAGCCAAGCATTCATCTGCCGCGTGTTGAGTCCGAACGGCACCGCGGTGCCGAAGGCAAAGGAGAGATCTTTGCCGATGTAATAGTAGGAGGCGGTGTTGCCCATTTCCACCGTGCCGGCCGAGACGGCGTCAAACACCTGAAAGGCGGGGACCACTTCGCCCGGGCCGAACACCTGCACCAGAAACTTCTGGTCGGAGACGTCCGCCAGATACTTGCTGAACATCTCGCAGGCGCCATAAAGGGTATCGAGGGACTTGGGAAACGTCGTTGCCAGACGCCAGCGGATGCCGGGCGCCGACTGGGCGATGGCCGGAGCGGCCACGGCGGCCGCGGCCAAGCCAACACCGGTGCCCTTCAGGAATTGTCTGCGCTGCATGGTTTCCTCCATTTTTTTTGCACTTCTCGTGTCTACAGGCGCGCCTCGAACGCCCGCGCCAATCTCGTGTCGCGCGCGCGGCCAGCCTTTTGCTGCCGGCCATGGGCCTCCGCCCGGCGATGGGCGGTGGGCGGGCTAGGTTAACGCTGCCGCCGCGCCCACGGTCAATTGCCCCCCGCAGCGGCCGACAAGGCCCAATCCTTAGAGGGCTTGCCCCCGCCGCGCGGCAATTCCCATTGCCGGGGACCATTAATTAGAATTATTCTAAATAAAAAGATGAGAGGTGGTGTTGCGATGAGGCGCATCGACAGCCTATCCGAGCAGGAACTGCTCGCCCTGGCCATCTCGCTTGAGGAGGAGCATGCGCGCATCTATGCCGACTATGCGGAGGGTCTGCGGCAAGACTACCCCGCCTCGTCCCAGATCTTCCGCGAGATGGCCGAGGAGGAAAACGGTCACCGACGCCAACTGATCGACCTTTATCGGGAAAAATTCGGCGATCACATCCCGCTCGTGCGCCGCCACGACGTCAAGGGCTTTCTGCATCACGAACCCCTCTGGATGCTGCGGCCCCTCGGCCTCGCGAAGGTCCGGCGGCAGGCGGAGGCCATCGAATTGGAGACCCGCCGCTTTTACGAGCGCGCGCTCGAGCGCAGCACCGATGCCGGCATTCGCAAACTGCTCGGGGATTTGGTCGCCGCGGAGCGCGAGCATATCGACCGCGCCCAAAAACTGTGCCAGGAGCTGTTGACCGGCGGGGCAAGATTGAACGAAGACGCCGCCCGTCAGCGCGCCTTTGTGTTGCAGGTGGTCCAGCCCGGGCTCGCCGGTTTGATGGACGGCTCGGTGTCGACGCTCGCCCCCTTGTTTGCGGCGGCCTTCGCGACCCACAACACCTGGGAAACGTTCCTGGTCGGCCTTGCCGCCTCGGTCGGCGCGGGAATTTCCATGGGCTTTGCCGAGGCGCTCTCGGACGATGGCGAGCTGACCGGTCGGGGCCCACCGCTGCTGCGCGGCGCCATTACCGGCCTGATGACAGCGATCGGCGGCATCGGCCACACGCTGCCCTATCTGATCGGCGACTTTACGCTCGCCACCGGTGTCGCCATTGTCGTGGTGCTGATCGAGCTGTGGGCAATCGCCTGGGTCCGCTCCCACTACATGGAGACCAAATTCCTGCGCGCCGCCTTCGAGGTCGTGGTCGGAGGGCTGATCGTTTTCGCGGCAGGGATTCTGATCGGCAGTGCCTGAGGCGCGGGTTGCCTCGTTACCCCCGGCCTTTGCCCGCGACGCACCGCGAGCGGCCGCGCGGCGGCAGCAGCCGCGCCGGATCCCATGCCCCGCGCGTGTCCGGGTTTCAGCGGCCCTTGAACACTGGTTTGCGCTTTTCCATAAAGGCGCGTCGGCCCTCGATGTAGTCTTCGCTGGCGAAGCACGCCTTGATGGCAGTGTCGATCTCGCTCATGCGCCGCCGCTCGGCGTCCTCGAGCGCCGCATTGATCGCCATCTTTGCCGCTTTGATGGTCAGCGGCGCGTTGGCGCAGATGGTCGAGGCAAATTTGCGCAGGTAGCCGTCGAGCTCCGCCCCGGGCACCACCCGGTTCACCAACCCCATGATGCGTGCGTCCTCGGCGCTGAACTTGCCCGCGGAGAAAAAGATCTCCTTAGCGAACGCCGGCCCCACCACGTCAACGAGGCGCTTGATCCCGGCATAGCGGTAGCCCAGGCCTAGCCTGGCCGCCGGCACCGCGAAGACCGAATCGGCCGAGCAGATGCGGATGTCCGTGGTGAGCGCGATGCCGAGGCCACCCCCGATGCAGATGCCGCGAATCATGGTGACGGTGGGTTTGGTCGCCCGCACCAGGGCATTGTGGGCCGCCTCGCCCGCCTCGTCGTAGACCTTGACCGCATCGGCGCTGCCGCGCTTATTCTCGAACTCGGAAATATCCGCACCGGACACGAAGGCGCGCTCACCCGCCCCCGCCAGGACGATGACGCGCACCGCCGGGTCGGCCTCGTAGGCGGCGACGATCTTCGGCACGGCCAGCCACATCTCGTAGGACACGGCATTGTGCTTGTCGGGTTGATTGAAAATCATCCAGCCGATGCCATCCTCGACGCGGCCGATCATCTTCGCTGTGCCGGTATCCACGATTGCTGCCTCCGATTGACGCGCGCCCTCAACTGGCCCCGCCACCTAAATGACCTTCTTGCTACGCAGCGCCTTGATGTCGTTGGCGCTATAGCCGAGCGCCGTCAAGATTTCCTCGCTGTGCTCGCCCAGCGCCGGCGTCGGCCGATTGATCACACAGGGGGTCCTCGACAAGTCCACCGCCTGGTTGACCACGCCCGCATCCTTGCGCGTGGGATGCGGCATCGGCACCGCCATCCCCACGTGCTTGACCTGCGGATCGGTGAACATCTGGCCGATGTCGTAGATCGGGCCGGATGGCACACCCGCCGCGTTCAGGCGCTCCACCAGGTCCAAACTGGTGTAGGCCTTGGTGAAGCTGCCGATTTCCGCATTGAGCCGCTGACGATTTTGCGAGCGCTTCTCGCCGGTGGCGAAATCCTCCTCCTCAAGCAGCCGCTCGGCGCCCATCGCCTTGCACATGCGCGCGAAAATGTGCTGGCCCGAGGCGGCGATATTGATGTGCCCGTCACTGGTCGGAAACACCCCGGTCGGGATCGAGGTGGGATGATCGTTGCCCGCTTGCTTGGGCACGTCGCGCGCCACCGTCCAGCGCGCCGCCTGGAAGTCGAGCATGGAGATCTGGGCCTGCAGCAGCGACGTCTGTACCCACTGGCCCTCGCCCGAGACCTCGCGCTCGAGCAAGGCAATGAGGGCTCCCATGGCCGCATAGTTGCCACTGGAGAGGTCGGCGATCGGGATACCGACGCGTACCGGGCCCTGGCCCGGCAGGCCGGTAATCGACATCAGGCCGCCCATTCCCTGCGCCACCTGGTCGAAGCCGGGACGGTTGGCGTAAGGACCGGTTTGGCCGAAGCCCGACAGGCTGACGTAGACCAGCCGCGGGTTGAGTTTGCGCAAGGTCTCATAGTCGATGCCGAGCCGCTTTTTCACGTCCGGCCGATAGTTCTCGATCAATACATCGGCGGTGCCGGCCAGCTGCTTGAGGATTGCGACGCCTTCCGGGGTCTTGAGGTTGAGGGCGAGGCTCTTCTTGTTGCGATGCAAATTGAAAAAATCGGGGCC
>DATMZT010000113.1:0-26785 GCA_035573335.1 Hyphomicrobiaceae bacterium
CCGAACCCAAAATTGATGGATTGTCGATTTCGCTCACCTACACCAAGGGCAAGCTGACGCAGGCCGCAACCCGGGGCGACGGGACGGAGGGCGAGAATGTGACGCCCAACGTCAAGACCATGGGCTTAATTCCGCATCGCCTCAGCGGCGCCGCGCTGCCGGACCTGATCGAGGTGCGCGGCGAGATTTACCTTTCCCATCACGACTTCGCGACGCTCAATCGCGAGCAGGCCGCCGCCGGCGGCAAGATCTTCGCCAACCCGCGCAATGCTGCCGCCGGCTCGTTGCGCCAGCTTGATGCCTCGATTACAGCGCGCCGGCCTTTGCGTTTTTTTGCCTACGGTTGGGGTGCGGCAAGCGCACTGCCCGCCGCCACGCAAGCGGGCGTCTATGAGGCGTTCGCGCGCTGGGGTTTGCCGCTCAATCCGTTGCTGCGGGTGTGCGCCACCACCGCGGAACTGCTGGCGTTCCACCGGGCGATGGGCGAGCGCCGCGCTTCGCTGGGCTACGACATCGATGGCGTCGTCTACAAGGTCAATCGGCTCGACTGGCAGGAGCGACTGGGCTTCGTGTCGCGCGCGCCGCGGTGGGCGATTGCGCACAAGTTTCCCGCCGAGGAAGTGATGACGCGCCTCAACGAGATCGAGATCCAGGTGGGCCGCACCGGCGCCCTGACCCCCGCCGCCAAACTCGAGCCGGTGACGGTCGGCGGCGTCGTCGTGTCCAATGCCACGCTGCACAACGAGGACGAGATTGCGCGCAAAGACATCCGCGTCGGCGATACCGTGATCGTGCGGCGCGCCGGCGACGTGATCCCCCAGGTGCTCGGCGTGGTGCTGCAAAAGCGCCCCAAGGGCACCCGGCCCTACCGGATGCCGGTGATTTGCCCGGCCTGTGGCAGCCAGGCGGTGCGCGAGGTGGACGAGCGCACCGGCCGCGTCGATATCGTGCGTCGCTGCACCGGCGGCCTGATTTGCCCAGCCCAAGCCAAAGAGCGTCTCAAGCACTTCGTCTCGCGCAACGCGTTCGACATCGATGGCCTGGGCGAGAAACAGATCGAGCTGTTTTATGATGAGGGCCGCATCATGCAGCCGGCCGACATCTTCACTTTGGCCGCGCGCGAGGCGAAGTTGCCGGTCGCGAAGCGGCTGCTGGAAAAAAAGGGTTTCGGCGCCAAGTCGATCGACAAGCTGTTCAAGGCGATCGAGGCGCGCCGACGCGTGCCGCTCGATCGTTTCATTTTTGCTTTGGGCATCCGTCATATCGGCGAGACAACCGCGCGCGATCTGGCGAAGGCGCTCGGCACGCTGCAAGCCTTTCGGGCGGCGGCGGTGGCCGCCGCCGCGGGCGGCAAGGAGAGCGCCGCCTATCGCGAGTTCGATGATATCGAGGGTATCGGCGCCACCGTGATCGACGCGCTGGTAGCCTTCTTCGGCGAGCCGCACAACCTCAAGGCGCTTGGCGATCTGTTGCTCGAGATCGAGGTCGAACCGTTTGCCCGCGCCAGTCGGCTTGCCACGCCCGTCACCGACAAGACTGTCGTGTTCACCGGTACGCTTGAGCGCATGACGCGCAGCGAAGCCAAGGCCTTGGCGGAGCGTCTGGGCGCCAAAGTGACGGGCTCGGTCTCGGCCAAGACCGACTACGTGGTGGCCGGGGCCGACGCCGGCTCCAAGCTCAGCAAGGCGCGTGAGCTCGGCGTGGCCGTCATCAGCGAGGACGACTGGCTGAAGCTCGCCAAGGCAACGTAGCGGCCGGCCGCTAAGCGCTGTGGCGTCAGCGGCTGGGCTGCGCCTGTGGCAGCGCGGCGGCCGGTGCGGCTTTGGCGGCCTCGATGCCGGCGGCAGCCTGCAGGATCATGATTTTCTGCCAGACTTTTTGCGACAGGCCCGCGGCGATGCGTTCGATATCGCTGACGGCTTCCGTCACCTCCGTGTCGGGAAAGCTCTGCGCATAAAGCACGGCAACCTTCGAGGTTAAGGACAGCATTTCGGAACAGTAGTCGAGATAGCGGCTGAGCTCGAAGCGGCTGAGCGCGCGCGCCGGTGAGGAGGGCGTGCTGCCGCCAATGCTCACTGAGCCGCTTGGATCCTTGGTGAGCTGGTGCATATCGATGACGTGCACGATCGAGCGCAGTTCATTCAGGGCGCGCAGCGCCCGCCGCCGCTTGATGCGCTCCTCGATGCGGACCAGGAAAAAGATCGCCGCGCCCATCAGCACGGTCAGGTTGGCGGCCGCCTCAATGCCTTGCAGGACGCTGTAGAGGCTATCGGCATTGGTGCGCGTGAAGTCGATCAGCGAGGCGATCCAGACCAGCAGCCACAAGCTGCCGACCAGAAACACAAAGACCAGAGCTCTGAGCGCGATGTTGGTTTGACCGATGGCCTGCGCCCGTTGTGAACTTTCCTGCGCAATGGTCAAGAGCTCGCCGCACACCGACCTCAGCCCCGCGCCTGGGAAGCGCTCGCCGATCCGCCGCTCGAGCGCGGCGATGGTAGCGATGACCTTCTGGGCGTTAAGGGCGCGGAAGCTGCGCAACTGCGACCTCCGTCGACCTCAATCGCGCAAGAGCTCGTTGATGCCGGTCTTGGCGCGGGTCTGGGCGTCCACGGTTTTGACGATGACGGCGCAATAGAGGCTGGGGCTCGGCTCATTGTTGGGGTGGGATTTGCCGGGCAGGCTGCCCGAGACCACCACCGAGTAGGGGGGTACGTGGCCGATATGCACCTTGCCGTTGGCGCGATCGACGATCTTGGTCGAGGCGCCGATGAAGGTGCCCATCGCCAGCACCGACCCCTCGCCCACGACCACACCCTCCACTACCTCCGAGCGCGCCCCGATGAAGCAATTATCCTCGATAATGGTCGGATTGGCCTGCAGCGGCTCCAAGACGCCGCCAATGCCGACGCCGCCCGACAAGTGCACATTCTTGCCGATCTGCGCGCAGGAGCCCACCGTTGCCCAGGTATCGACCATGGTCCCGCTGTCGACATAGGCCCCGAGGTTGACGAAGGATGGCATCAGAATTACCCCCGGCGCGACGTAGGCTGAGCGTCGCACAATGGCCCCCGGCACCGCGCGGAAACCGGCCTTGCGAAAGTCCTCCGCCTCCATGCCAGCGAACTTGGATGGCACTTTATCCCACCAGCTCGCGCCCCCCGGGGCGCCGCTGATTTTGACCATGTCGTAGAGCCGGAACGAGAGCAGCACCGCCTTCTTAAGCCATTGGTTTACAACCCAGGCTCCCGCCTCTTTGCTGGCCACCCGGGCCGCGCCGCGGTCGAGCAGATCGAGCGCTTCCTCCACCGCCTCGCGGCGCGCTCCCCGTGTCGCGGCGCCGACGGTGTCGCGCGCCTCCCAGGCCTCTTCGATGATGGATTTGAGCTCAGTGTTTGCCATGGTTAGCGTTCTGGCGCGGAGCGCCTACCCCTGTCAATCCACTACGATGACGGGCGCGCGGTGTTGAGATCTATGCACAGGCTGCTTTACCAGCACGCAGTCCTGGCCTAGATTTTGGGCATCAGAAGGCTGCGGGCTTGGGCTTCATGCAAATCCATCTTGTGCCGTGGGCGATCGCGAGCGCCTTGGCGTGCGTGCCCCTTACGGTGGTCGCGCAGGAACTGGCCATGGCGCCGGCGATCGTCATGCCGGTGTTGCCGTCGGCGCCGCCGGCTTTGTCGCCGGAATGCCGGTCCAAACGCATCGTCGGCGAAATGTTTCGCCGACCCTTGAAGGCGCTGAGCCGAGCGGTGCGCGCCAACAAAATCGTGAAGGTATTGGCCATCGGCTCATCATCCACCGTCGGGGTGGGCGCTTCATCTCCGGCGGCAACCTATGTCGCCAACCTGGAGACGACGCTTGAGGGGTCCTTCAAGGGCATGAACTTCGACGTCATTGGCCGCGGCATGTCTGGCGAGGTCGCGCAAGGCGCCGCCGATCGCATGAAACGCGAGGTCGAGGAGACCAAGCCCGATCTTGTGGTCTGGCAGGTCGGCACCAACGATGCGATTCGCCACGTCAGCATCGACAGCTTCAAGGCGTGCCTGAAACGGACGCTGGCCTGGTTGGCGGAAAACCGGATCGATGTGGTCCTGATCGATCCGCAGTATGGCACCGCCTTGACCAAGGACGACTATTACGAGCTCGTCGTCACCGCCATCGCCGAGGTGGCGCGCGAATCACGCGTGCTGCTGGTCGACCGCTTCGAAGCCATGCGCGAGCTGCAAAAGGATCGCGGCGACACTTTTTATCTGTCCAGTGATAATCTGCACCTCAATGACCGCGGTCACCGCTGCATGGCCGAACAGCTCGCCCGCGCCATCGTCGGCGGCCTGTTGCAGGCGGACGCGGACAGCGAGCAGCCGGTATTCTATCCATGACGCGTGCCGCGCGCCTTGGCAGCTAGCGAAGGGCGGACTGGATCAGGTGCCGGGCGGCCTCGCCGTCCCATTCGGCGGGACCCAGCAACCGGCCGATTTCGCGGCCCTCCTTGTCGATCAGCAAGGTGGCGGGAAGGCCGGCGGCCCTGAGCGAGGAGGCAAGGCGCGCCGTCGGATCGGCATAGACCGCAAGGTTCGGCGTTTTGGTTTCTTCCAGGAACTTTTTGGCGCCCGCAAGCCCGGTGCGATCGACGCTGATCGCTACAACCTGGAACTGGTCGGAGCCCAGGCTCCCTTGCAGCCGGTCGAGCGCCGGCATCTCCTTGCGACAGGGCAGACACCAGGTCGCCCAAAGATTGAGAAGCACCACCTTGCCCCGCCAGTCGGCGAGCGAGCGTTCGCGGCCGTCGCCGTCTTGGAATTTGATCTCGGGCAGAACCTCCGGTTCCTTGCGAAAGATGAAGGCGGCCAGCTCGCTGTGACCGGGGCCGCTCGCGCCTTCCCCGGCGGCGGGTGCCGGCGCGGCGGCTTGCGCCTGCACCAGGGGTGGCGTCGGGGTCCGCGCGGCGTTGTCAGAATGGCCCAGCGTCACGTATATGGCTGCGAAGCCGACGCTCGCGGCCAGGGCGGCCGCCAGCGTGGCGGTGGGTGCCGGAAGCTTGGAGCCGAGCCGCTCTCTGTCTGTCATACCTAAGGCTCCCGATGGCCGCTGCAACATAAAGCAGGACATGCCGTGACCGATAAACCTGCCAACAAGATGTGGGGTGGCCGCTTTGCGATGTCACCGGCCGAGGTGCTGCAGGAGATAAACACCTCCATCGACTTCGACAAGGCGCTGGCCCCCTTTGACGTGCGCGCCTCCAAGGTGCACGCGGCCATGCTCGCGGCCCAAGGCATCATCAGCAAGGACGATGCCCGCAAGATCACCGCCGGGCTCGACCGCGTCTTGGCCGAGATCGAGGGGGGTGGGTTTACCTTCTCTCGGGAGCTGGAAGACATCCACATGAACATCGAGGCGCGCCTGCAGCACCTGGTCGGGCCGGCCGCCGGTCGCCTGCATACGGCGCGCTCGCGCAACGATCAGGTCGCCACCGACTTCCGGCTCTACCTGCGCGACTGGATCGACGGGGCCGATCGGGCATTGGCAGGCTTGCAGCTCCAGCTCGCCCGCAAGGCCGAGGCGCACGCGGAGCTGGCCATGCCGGGCTTTACCCATCTGCAGCCGGCGCAGCCCGTAACCTTTGGCCACCACCTCTTGGCCTACGTTGAAATGTTCAAGCGCGATCGCGGCCGTTTTGCCGACGCCCGTACCCGGCTCAACGAGTGCCCACTCGGCGCCGCCGCGCTCGCCGGCACCTCGTTTCCCATTGATCGGCACATGACCGCCGCCGCCCTCGGGTTCGATCGACCGGCGGCCAACTCGCTCGACGCCGTCGCCGATCGCGACTTTGTGCTGGAAACGCTGTCGGCCGCGGCGATCACGGCCGTCCACCTCTCCCGGTTCGCCGAGGAGATCGTGCTGTGGATGACGCCGCAGTTCGGGTTCGTGCGCCTCTCGGACCGCTTCACGACCGGCTCCTCCATCATGCCGCAGAAGCGCAATCCCGATGCGGCCGAACTCGTTCGCGCCAAGGTCGGGCGCATCGCGGGGGCCTTTCAGTCGCTGCTGATGGTCATGAAGGGTCTGCCGCTCGCCTACGCCAAGGACATGCAGGAAGACAAGGAGGTTACCTTCGACGCGCTTGCGGCCTTGCGGCTTTCGATCTTTGCGGTGACCGGCATGCTCGAGGATCTGGTGCCCAATGCCGCTGCCATGATGACGGCGGCAGCCTCCGGGTTTTCCACAGCCACGGACTTGGCGGATTGGCTGGTGGCAAACCTGAAACTGCCATTCCGCGAGGCGCACCACATCACCGGACGCATCGTGGCCGCCGCCGAGTCGAGCGGCGTGCCGCTCGACAAGGTCCCCCTTGAGGTCATGCAGGAGATGCATGCCGGCATCACCCAAGCCGTCTTTTCGGTGCTTTCCGTGAAAAATTCCCTGCGCAGCCGGGTAAGTTATGGGGGAACAGCGCCACAGAACGTCCGCAAAAGGGCGCGATCGTGGATAAAGCGATTGGAAAGGCCGGCGGGAAAGGGCTAAAACCCGATGTTGCGGCTCCAGAACAGCTTTCGTTTCTGGACCTAAAGGCGTTGCCGTTCTGGCTGATCTTGATCTTGTCGAGCTCAATGAGCGACCAAATGCAAGCGCGGCGAGCAATGCGGGTGGGGATTGCCCTGGCCTTGGCCAGTGCGCTTCTGCTCGCCGGCTGCGGCGTGCGCGGCTCGCTCGAAAAGCCCCCGGGCGTGCAGTCGGACAGCGGCGATGCCACCCCCGGCAAGCCCGGCGAACCCGTCCCGCACAAACCTTCCGTCCTGGACCCCTTGCTCCGCTGACGGGCAGCCAATGCATCATTTCCGGTACGTTGCTGGTGTCCTCCACGCGGAGGGCGTGAGCCTAACGCACATCGCCGAGGCGATCGGCACGCCGTTTTATTGCTATGCGACCGCGACCCTGGAACGCCACTATCGCGTCTTGCAGGAGGCCTTCGGCGACCTCGAGACGCTGATCTGCTATGCCATCAAAGCCAATTCCAACCAGGCCGTGATCGCCACCCTGGCCCGCCTCGGCGCCGGCATGGACGTGGTATCGGAAGGGGAGCTCAGGCGCGCGCGGGCGGCCGGCGTGCCGGCGGACAAGATCATCTTTGCCGGGGTTGGCAAAAGCGCCGGCGAGATTGCCTATGCGCTCGGCCAGGACATTCTGGGCTTCAACGTCGAATCTGAGCCCGAACTGAGGCTCTTGAGCGAAATTGCCGCAAGCGGCGGGCGCAAGGCGCGCATCGCTTTCCGCGTCAACCCTAACGTCGATGCCAAGACACACGCCAAGATTTCCACGGGCAAGGCCGAGAACAAGTTCGGCATACCCTTCGAGGATGCGCCCCGGCTTTATGCCGCGGCGGCGCAGCTTCCCGGCATCGAGATTGCCGGCATCCACATGCACATCGGCAGCCAGGTCACCGAGCTCAAACCGTTTCGCGACGCCTTCACGCTCATGCGCGAGCTCACCCTTGCCCTGCGCGGGCAGGGCTTGAGGATCGAGCACCTCGATATCGGCGGCGGCCTGGGTGTGCCCTACCATGCCGACAACGCGGGACCGCCAACGCCGCAGGACTACGCCCAAATCGTGCGCGAGAAGCTGGGTGATCTGCAGCTCAAAATCTATCTGGAGCCCGGTCGGGTGATCGTCGCCAACGCCGGCGTGCTGGTCGCGCGCGTCATCTATGCCAAGCGCGGCCGCGATAAGACCTTCACGATCGTCGATGCCGCTATGAACGACCTCATTCGGCCGACGCTTTATGAGGCCCACCACGAGATCTGGCCCGTCGAGGAGGCCGCGCGCGCCGGTACGCCCGTGCGCCAGGACGTGGTGGGACCGGTGTGCGAGACCGGCGATTACCTGGCACTCGAGCGCGATCTCGCCCCGTTCGCGGCCGGCGATCTTTTGGCCTTCATGACGGCCGGGGCCTATGGCGCGGCAATGGCGTCAACCTACAATACGCGGCTGTTGGTGCCCGAGGTGCTCGTCAGGGGAGCCGACTACGCCGTCGTGCGGCCGCGCCAGACCTACGAAGCCCTGATCGGGCAGGATCACCTGCCGGATTGGCTGGGCTAAGCGTGGCGGTCGGCCGCCGGCGCAGAGCACCTGCGCGACCGCGGGCGTTGATTTCTGGTGGACGCGGCGGGATCTTCCGTGGCCCGCGCCGCCGGCGACCCCTTGCCGCCGGCGCGCGCGAAAAAGGCGCCAAAAGGAGAGGAGACCCCGCATGGCACGCTCGCACAGGTGGCTTGCGTTTGGCATCATGGCCCTGTCCCTTTCGACCGCGCCGCTGGTGCAGCCGACCGCGCCGCTGGCGCAGCCGACCGCGCTTGATCCCGCGGTGGTCGCCTATCAGCTTCCTGACCAGATCAAATGGACGGACAATCCCCGCGCCGGCAACCGCAGCGCCATCCTGCAAGGTGATCCGAGCAAGCCCGGCCCTTATGCCGTGCTGTTGCAATGGCTACCGGGCAATATGAGCCGGCCGCACTTCCATCCCAACGACCGGCATTTCATCGTTGTCTCGGGAACCTGGTGGGTGGGGGCCGGGTCGACCTTCGATCCGAGCGCGACCGTGCCCCTGCCGGCCGGTAGCTCGGTGACCCACTTCGCTAAGGGCGTGCACTTCGACGGTGCCAAGGACGAGCAAGCGACCATTTTGGTGTGGGGCGAGGGCCCAGCGACCAGCACGCCCTTCGCCCCGCCGGCGAGCAAATGAGCCGACCGGCGCCGGACGCCAAGGTTTGCTCGGCAACTTGACGCGCGCGGCCGTGCTAAGCTTGCCGCGGCCAGCCGGCCCCGTTTCGTGTGTGCTCAAAGCTTTAGAGTTGCGTCTATGTCCATGCGTCAGCCTACCCGCGGCGGGGTGCCCCAGGATCGCGTGCTGGTGGGGGACTGCTTGCAGGAACTCGGCAAGCTCCCCGCAGGCAGCGTCGATCTCGTCTTCGCCGACCCACCCTATAATCTCCAGCTCGACGGCGAGCTGCTACGCCCCAACAACACGCGGGTGGACGGTGTCGACGACGATTGGGACAAATTTGCCTCCTTCGCCGATTACGATCGCTTCTCGCGCGCCTGGCTTGCCGAGTGCCGACGTCTGCTCAAGCCGGACGGCGCCATTTGGGTGATCGGCTCCTACCACAACATCTTTCGCCTCGGCGTGGCGCTGCAGGATCTCGGCTTTTGGATCCAAAACGACATCGTCTGGCGTAAGACCAACCCGATGCCAAACTTCCGCGGCCGGCGTTTTACCAACGCGCATGAGACCCTGATTTGGGCCGCGCGCGATGCCAAGTCGCGGGCCACCTTCAACTACGAAGCCTTGAAGGCCAACAACGACGACCTGCAGATGCGTTCCGATTGGTTGTTTCCCATTTGCTGCGGACCCGAGAGACTCAAGGACGCCGACGGGCGTAAGGCGCACCCGACCCAGAAACCCGAAGCGCTCGTCTATCGCGTGCTGTTGGCTTCGACCAATCCCGGCGACCTGGTGCTCGACCCCTTCTTCGGAACGGGTACGACGGGGGCGGTGGCCCGGCGCCTTGGCCGTCGCTGGCTCGGGATTGAGCGCAACCCTGCCTATGCCGCGGCGGCCCGCGACCGTATCGGCAAGGTGCGCCCCTATCCGCTCTCCGTGTTGGAAACCCTGCGGCCGAAGCGCCTCGAGCCGCGCGTGGCCTTCGGCACCATCGTCGAGCTCGGTATTCTAGAGCCAGGCGTTACCTTGACCGATGAGCGCGGCGGCGTCGCGGCCGAGGTCAAAGCCGATGGCACGCTCAGGGTTGCCGGCCGGCAAGGCTCGATTCACCGCCTCGGCGCCCACGTGCAAGGCAAGGCCGCCTGCAACGGCTGGACCTTCTGGCACTACGAAGTCGAGGGCAAAAGAAAGCCGATCGATGCCTTGCGCGAGGAGGCGCGGCGTCAGCTCGGGCTGTCAGCTGGACCCATTTCCCTGATAGCCGCGGAGTAGTTCGTTTAAGACCGGGCGGTAAAGTTCGATCAGGTCGGCCGCGATCTCGGTTCGCATCTTCTCCTGTTGCAACCGCAAGACGAGCACGACGTCGAAGGCAAAACCAATAAAGTGGCCGTGGCGATCATGCTCCGTCTCGCGCCGGGCAAGATCGGCCGTGGAGCCGATATAGCCGGGCTCATAGGCGGTGGCGGCGGAGTCGCGGGGCAGGTTCTGGGCGGCGTCGGACGTCGCCGTGCGGGCATAGACATAGACGGCGCCGATCTCCCCCAGATCGGGTATGGCCTCGCGGCGCAAAACCTCGAACAGGTATGCCCGCTTGGAAATGCCCCGCAGCGTTGCCTGCACGGGCTTATTTTTTGCGCCCCCGAAAAGGCCGCGCGCAGATCCCGGCTTGAGCTGGCCAAGAAGCCCGCCTACCAGAGAGGCCATCGATGATCCCCGCTTATCGTAGCATTCGTGTGGCGCCGGAATAAGGTGATTCGGGTTGGACTTACAATGAGTTGGAAATCGCTGTCGGCGGCGCGTACGCGCGCCTTGGCGCCGGCGCGAACGGCGCTCAGGGGACGCGCCGGCAAGCTTGTTGGCGCCCTCACAGTCTATCTTCGCCCGCGCGTGCTGATCGTCCTGCTGCTTGGATTTTCTGCCGGCCTGCCGCTCGCTCTTTCCGGTGAAACGCTGCGCGTGTGGCTGGCCGACTGCGGCGTCGATCTCAGCACCATCGGCCTCCTCACCCTCGCCGGCCTGCCCTACACGATCAAATTTTTGTGGGCGCCCGTGGTCGATGCCCTCGACGTTCCCTGGCTGTCGCGACGGTTCGGACGTCGGCGCGGCTGGTTGCTGGCGACGCAGCTCCTTATTGTGGGCGCCATCGTCTTCCTCGGCACGCGCGACCCCTTGGGCGCGCCCTTGCTGATCGGCCTTGCCGCGCTCTTCGTTGCCTTTGTCTCCGCCACGCAGGACATCCTGATCGATGCCTATCGCGTCGAGAGCCTGCCTGCGGCGGAGCAGGCGGCGGGCATGGCGAGCTACGTGGCCGCCTATCGCGTCGGCGGGCTGATGTCTACCGCGGGCGTTATTGCGCTCTCCGCCTGGCTCGAGGCCAAGGGGCTCGACAGGGTTCTCGCCTGGTCGCTGGCCTACGCGGTTGCGGCGGGGCTGATGCTTGTGGGACTGGCGGCGACGCTGATCGCGCCCGATCTCGCGGCGCCGGTGGTGAAAGCTTTGCCAACGCCGCAGAGCGCCGTGCGGCGCGTGGCGGAGACGGCCCGGAGCGCGTTCGCCGATTTCCTGGGGCGCGCGCACGCGGCGATGATCCTGGCCCTGATCATCCTGTTCAAGCTGTGCGATGCACTGGCCGGCGCCATGACCGGTCCCTTCGTGTTAGTCGGATTGGGCTACGACAAGGCCACCTACGCGGCCGTCGTTAAAGGCGTCGGCTTGGCGGCGTTACTGATCGGCGGCTTTGCCGGCGGGGCCATCGCGCGGGCCACACGCCTCTCGGTTGCGCTCTGGCTCGGCGCCATCCTGCAGATGATCTCCAACTTGGCCTTCGTGTGGCTCAACTATCAGGCGCTGAGCGCCTGGGCGCTGGCCGTTGCCATCATCATTGAGAATTTTACCGGCGCCATGGGCACCGTGTTCTTCGTCGCCTATCTCTCGGCGCTATGCGGCAATCCCCGGCACACCGCCACCCAATACGCCCTGCTGACGGCGCTCGCCTCCACCGCGCGTACGCTGCTATCGGCGGGCACGGGCGCGCTGGCGAGCGCGCTCGGCTGGCCCCTCTTCTTCCTGCTGACGACTGTTGCCGCGCTGCCGGCGCTGGCCCTGCTGGCGATCCTGCAACGGCGCGGGCATTTCGCGGCCCTCGCTCGCGCGCGCTAACCGAGCCGTCCGCGCCGGCCTCAATGCTCGCGCAGGCCGTGGGCGACGACTTTGCGCATGACGCTGGGCAAGGCTGCACTATTGAGGGCGCGGCGCGGCACCCAACGGCAGCGCTGCGGATCGGCCCAAAACGTCAGCGCCGTCTCGTTGGGCACCACCGCGCGATAGATCATCAGCTCCAAACGGAAATGCGTGAACGTATGCGTCACCGTGCCCGGTACCGCCCACCATTGCCCATGCACGGGCGCGGCGCGCAAGGCCTGATCGAGTGGCGGCAGGGTCTCGCTCCACTCCGTCGAGGGCACCTCGAGCATGCCGCCGAGCAGCCCCGCCTCGGGGCGCCGGCGCAACAGCACGGTGCCATCCTCGCGCAAGGCGACGAAGGCCAGCCCGACGCGCAGCGGCCGATCCGCCTTGGCGGGCTTGAGGGGCAGTTGAGTGGCCAGGCCCTCGGCGAGCGCTGCGCAGGTTGTCTGCAAGGGACACACCAGGCACGACGGCCGCTTTGGCGTGCACACGCTGGCACCCAGGTCCATCAAGGCCTGGGCGAAGTCGCCGGCGCGCGCCGGCGGGGTGAGGCCGCCGGCGAGGCTGCGCAAGGTGGGCTTGCTGCCCGGCAGCGGTGCTGTGACGGCAAACAAGCGCGCCACCACGCGTTCGATGTTGCCATCGACGGGCGTTGCCGCCTCCCCGAAGGCGATCGCGGCGATGGCGGCGGCGGTATAAGGTCCAATGCCCGGCAATTTGACGAGCGCGCCGGAGGCGGTCGGAAAGCGGCCGCCGTGCACATCGGCGATGAGCTTGGCACACTTGTGCAGGTTGCGGGCGCGGCTGTAGTAGCCAAGCCCCGCCCAGGCGGCGAGGACGTCATCGAGGGGCGCTGCCGCCAGCACCGCAACGGTCGGCCAGCGCGCCAGAAAGCGCTCATAGAAGGGGATGACAGCCTTTACCGTCGTCTGCTGCAACATGATCTCGGAGAGCCAGACACGGTAAGGATCGGGCGCGCACCCCCGCGGGGTGCGCCAAGGCAGGTCGCGCCGCTCGCGGTCCCACCACTCGAGCAGCAGTGCGGCCGTATCCGGTTGCCCGCAGCTGGCGCCTGGTTGCATTTTTGCAACATTTGGCATGCGGCTTGCGCCCCCCTGCGCCCGAATCAGTCCCAGCATGGTAAGGCGTCCCCCGGTTTCCTGGAAATGCGCTGCCAGCGAGTGCGTGCCGTGACAAGCTACCCCCCGCGACGCCCCCCGGCTGTGCCCTTGCCGCGCCACAGCATTGCCTTTGCGCGCCCCGCCGCGCGCAGCCTCAAGACGGTCGGCAGCTTCCTCCCCGGCCTGACCGCCCAGGCGTTCAAAAAGTTCGGCTTCTCTACCGCGCACCTGGTCATGGATTGGCCGGCTATTGCGGGCAAGGACCTGGCCGCGGTCTCGGTGCCGGAACGCCTGAAATGGCCGCCGCGGCCTGAGGCCGAGGCGGCGGAGGCTGAACCGGTGCGGGGCCGGCGCGGGGCTACCTTGGTCTTGCGCGTGGAGGCCGCACGCGCGCTCGATATCCAATACAAGCGCCAGCAGATCCTGGAGCGCATCAACGCCTACTTCGGCTATGCCGCGGTGAGCGACTTGCGCCTTGTGCAGGCGCCGCTGCCGACGCCGGCCGGACGCGCTGGGCAACGCCGGGCTGCCCCGGCGCGGCCGGTCGTGCCCGACGTTGAGGGTATCGCCGACGGGGCTCTGCGCGAGGCGCTAACCCGGTTGGGATCGTGCCTGCACGCCCGCTAGGGGCGGCCGGGCTTCACGCTGATTTGCCTTATTTACGGTCGATCCTATGTTATCACGCGAGATCGCCGCGCGCAGGGGCGGCGAGCGACGCTGGTGCGCTCGCCCCTGTGGGCAAATGTGCCACAACACCACGGAACGTGACAGGTCAAGCGCACGCACCGGGACACGACGGGACAAGTGACGTGAGGAGCCAAGCCTTGAACGCCTTTGCGCCAACCTTGACGCGCTGCCGGCAGTTGTCCCGGCGCGACATCATGAACCTTTCGTTGGGGCTTGCTGTCGGCTCGGTGGCGGCCTCCTGGGGGCTCCCCGCCGCGGCCCAGAAGCGGGCCCAGGCACGCACCGAAGTTCCCCTCGACGAACTCATGCAGCCGGGCCCCCTGCCCGAGCTCGTTTTGGGCAAAGAGGACGCCCCGATCACCGTGGTCGAGTATGCCTCCATGACCTGCGGCCATTGCGCCAATTTTCACAACAAGGTTTTCCCGACGGTCAAGGAAAAGTACGTCGACAGCGGCAAGGTGCGCTTTGTCATGCGCGAGTTTCCTCTCGACAAACTCGCCGTGGCCGCTTCGATGCTGGCGCGCTGCGCCGGCGGGGAGAAGACCTTTCCCCTCATTTCGGCGCTGTTTGCCAAGCAGGACGAATGGGCCTTCGTGCGCAGCAACCCGGTTCCGGAGCTCTTCAAGCTCGCCAAACAGGCCGGGTTCACGCAGGAAAGCTTCGACAAATGTTTGACAGATCAGAAGCTTATGGATGACATCGTCAAAATCAGATCACGCGCCGCCGATAGTTTCGGCGTTGGCTCGACGCCGACGTTCTTTATCAATGGCAAGAAAATGACGGGGGCACCGACGATCGAAGAATTCGACAAGGCGTTCGCACCGCTGCTGAAGAGCTGAGCTCGAGGCGCAATTGCCGGTACGCCGCTCGCTTACGGCCGTTACGATCGCCGCGCACCTTGCCGGTTGCAGTGGCGATGTGCCCTTGCTCGGCCAGCAACCCGCCACCGGCGCCATCGTCTCGGCGTCCCCGGTTGGCGGCGCCACCGCCGATACACCGGGCTTTGATCCCTTCCAAGCGACGGCGCCGGGTCCGGCGCCGAGCCGGCAGGTGATCAAAGATCCCCCCAGTGCCGAAATTATGCGGGCCAGCGAATTGCCCGAGATGGCGCTCGGGCGCAAGGATGCGCCCGTCACCATCGTGCAGTACGCCTCGATGACCTGCCCCTATTGCCGGCGTTTCCAGGCCGAGACCTTTCCGGTACTCAAGCAGGAATACATCGACACCGGCAAGGTGCGCTATGTATTGCGCGCCGAGTTTCCGATCGGCAAGCAGTCGGGGCTCGCGACCATCGCGCTCAGATGCGCCCCGCCGGAGAAGTATTTCATTCTCTACGACAAGCTCATGTCCCAGCAGGTCTCCTGGGTCAGCCAGGAGGTGCGCCCGGACCCAATCTTCAAGGTTGCCGCACAGGTGGGGATGACGCGCGCGCAGTTTGACAGCTGCCGCGAGAATCGCGCCATGATCGCGCAACTCAACTGGATCAAGGAGCGCGGCCGAACCCTCGGCATCATCGGGACGCCCAATTTTTTTATCCAGGGCAAATTGGTGAAGTCGGTGATCGGCATAAAAGAAATCCGCGAGATGGTGGATCCGATCCTGGCCGGCCAAGTGGCCCAATCCGGAACCACCGACGCAACTCGTTAGGCGGCGGCCCGGGCGTTGCGGAAGCGTCGCGCCGGACGGGTGTCGCGGACCAGAGGCGGCGTGTCGCGCAAGCTTTCGAGGGTGCCTCACTTCATGCATATCAACCGGCTGAGGCTATTGGGCTTCAAGTCGTTCGTGGAGCCGACCGAACTTCTCGTCGAACCAGGCTTGACCGGGGTCGTCGGGCCCAACGGCTGTGGCAAGTCCAACCTGCTCGAGGCGCTGCGCTGGGTGATGGGCGAAAGCTCCCACAAGAGCATGCGCGCGGCGGCGATGGACGATGTGATCTTTTCCGGTACCGCCGATCGGCCGCCGCGCAATACCGCGGAGGTGACGATCTTTTTCGACGGCAGCGGCGGCAAGCTGCCGGCGGAGTTCGCGACCGGCGAGACCATTGAAGTGACGCGCCGCATCGAACGCGAAGCGGGTTCCGCCTATCGCATCAATGGTCGCGAGGCGAGAGCGCGCGACGTGCGCATCCTGTTTGAGGATGCGGCGACCGGCGCCCGTTCGCCGGCGCTGGTGCGGCAGGGACAGATCGGCGAACTCGTCAACGCCAAGCCGGAGCAGCGCCGGCGCATTCTCGAGGACGCCGCGGGCATCGCTGGCCTGCACACGCGTCGGCACGAAGCGGAGTTGCGCCTCAAGGCGGCGGACGGCAATCTGGCGCGCATCAATGATATTTTGGGCCAGCTCAATTCACAAATCGAGAGCCTGAAACGCCAGGCGCGGCAGGCCCGACGCTATAAGGATCTGTCCGCCGAAATCCGCAAGGGCGACGCGCTGGTCTTGCATCTCACTTGGCAGGATGCGCAAAACCAGGTCGGCGCCGGGGAGACCAATCTGGCTGGGGCGCTGGAAAAATTGGCGCTGGCAACGGAGCTCGAAGCCAGGGGGCTCAGGGCCGAGGCCGACGCCGCCGCCCGTCTGCAACCGCTGCGTGACACGGAGGCGGCCAAGGGCGCGGTGCTGCACCGCTTCAAGGTCGAGCAGGACAATCTGGAGCGCGAGGCCCAGCGCACTGCCGATCGCTGCAAGGAGCTCGAGGCCCGCGCCGAGCAGCTCGGCCACGATTTGGAGCGCGAACAGGTCTTGCGCCGGGAGGCCCAAGAGACGTTGGCGCGGCTCGAGGCAGAGGCCCGGTCGCTCGCCGGCACGGCGGCGCTCGCCGCGGATTTCGAGCAAAAGGCGCTTGAGATCTACGAAGCGGGCGATGCCAAGCTCAAAGCCGCCGAGGTGCGGCTGCAGCAGTTGACGACGGCCGCCGCCGAGGCGCGTGCCCGCCGCCAGAGCATCGAAGGCCAACGCAAGGAGCGCCAAGAGCAGATCGAGAAGCTCAACCGCCAGCTGTTGGCGCTCGAGGCGCAGACCCGCGAGATCGTCGGCCGCGCGCCGGATGCCTCAAAGCTCAAGGTGACGGCGGAGGCTGGCCAGCGGCTCATGACCGAAATCGCCGTGATCGAGGCGCAGGCGCTGGCCGCCGAGGAGGCGGCCCAGGCCGCCGCGCTCGAGGCGGAGGCCAAAGGCACTGCGGCCAACGAGGCCGACCTCGCCGCCGGCAAATTGAAGACCGAGGTCGAGACCCTCAAAAAGCTCTTGAAGCCGTCGGGCGACGGCGGCTTGCCGCCGATCCTCGACCAGATCCGCGTCGCGCCGGGCTACGAGATGGCGCTGGCAGCGGCGCTCGGCGACGATCTTGAAGCTCCAGCGGTGGAAGAGGCGGCCTTGCACTGGCGTCTCAACCCGCCGGCCGAGCGCGAGCCGAGCCTGCCCGCCGCGGCCGAACCGCTGAGCGCCTATGTGACGGCGCCGCCGCAGCTGGCGCGGCGGCTCGCCCAGATCGGTCTGGTGGCGCAAGGCGACGGCGGCAGGCTGTTAAGCCAGCTCAGGGCCGGGCAGCGGCTGGTCTCGCGCGAGGGGGACCTATGGCGCTGGGACGGCTACGTGGCGGCAGCGCAGGGCACCACCGCTGCCGCCAGCCGCCTGGCCGAGCGCAGCCGCCTCGGCGTGCTGGAAAAGGAGGAGGCAAACCAGCGCCATAGCGCGCAGACCGCGCGTGCCGCCGCCGCGGCGGCCGACGCGCGCCATCGCCGCGCCCAAGCGGAGGAACGCCGCCTGCGCCAGCTTTGGCGGGAGACCCAGGGCAAGCTTGCCGAGACGCGCGAGGTGCTGACCAGTTTGGAGCGGCAGGCGCGCGAGACCGAGGCCAAGCTTGCCGCCGTCACGGCGGCCAGGCAGAAGAGCTGCGAGGCCCTGGCCGAAGCGCAGGATCTGTTGGCCAAGACCGAAGGCCTGCTGCCGGCGCTGGAGGGCATTGAAGCTCTCGAGGCCGAACTGGCCGGGGCGCAGGCAGAGACCAGCGCGCTGCGCAGCCGCGTGGCAGAGACCAAAACCGAGCTCGTCACGCTCGAGCGCGAGCATCGCTCCCGGGTCGAGCGGCAGAAGGCCATCACGGCGGAAGCCGAGCGCAACGTTGCCCGCATTGCCAGCGCCGACGAGCAAATCGGGGCCCTCGAAGAGCGCGCCGGTGCCACGCAGGCCGAGCTCGCGCGGCTGGCCGACATACCGCAAATGGTCGAGCAGCAGCGCCAGACGCTGATGAGCGAGTTGGCCGCGGCCGATCGTGACCGGCGCACCGCTGCCGACGCGCTCGCCGCAGCCGACAACGCCCATCGGTTGGCGGCGCAGGAGCTGCGCGCAGCGCAAACGGCCGTCGCCGATGAGCGCGAGCGGCGGGCGCGCAACGAGGCGCATCTGGAGAACGCACGCCAGCGTCGCGCCGAGGAGGCGCGCAAGATCCGCGAGCAATTGGGTTGCTCGCCCGAGGACTGTCTGGCGCTCGCCGGCGTGGCGCCAGCAACCTCGCTGCCGACGCTGGAGGCCGCCGTCGGCGGGCTCAACCGCCTGAAGGCGGAGCGTGAGCGGCTGGGTGGGGTCAATCTGCAGGCCGACGACGACCTTGCCGGCCTCAGCCAGCAGTTCGAGAGCTTGGACAGGGAAAAGTGTGACGTCGAAGAGGCGATCGCCAAGTTGCGTTCGGGAATTGCCCAAATCAACAACGAAGGCCGGACGCGGCTGCAGGCGGCCTTCGACGCCGTCAATGGCCACTTCAAGCAACTTTTCATGACCCTGTTCGGCGGCGGCGAGGCCCGGCTGGAGATGATCGATGCCGAGGATCCGCTCGATGGCGGCCTGGAAATTATCGCCAAACCTCCGGGCAAGAAGCCCGCAACCTTATCGCTGCTCTCCGGTGGCGAGCAGTCGCTGACGGCGATGGCCCTGATTTTCGCGGTGTTCCTGACCAACCCATCGCCGATTTGTGTGCTCGACGAGGTCGACGCGCCGCTCGATGACGCCAACGTCGACCGCTTCTGCACCCTGTTGGAGAAGATGGCGGCCGATACGGCGACGCGCTTCCTGGTGATCACGCATCATCCAATGACCATGTCGCGCATGAACCGCCTGTTTGGCGTGACCATGGTGGAAAAGGGCATAAGCCAGCTGGTGTCCGTCGACCTCGAGACGGCGCAGAAGTTCGTGGTGGCCGCCTGAGGCGGCGCCGGGAGATCTGACCCCAGCATGGACGTGCTCCTCGACCTCGACGGCACCCTGATCGATCCAAGCGCCGGTCTAATCGCCTCGATCCAGTATGCCCTCGACCGGCTCGGCCAGCCGGTGCCGCCGGCCGCCGACCTGGTCTGGATGATCGGGCCGCCCCTGCGCGCCTCCTTCCCGAAGCTGCTGGGCGGGACGCATGCGACGGAGGCGGCCATCGCCCACTACCGCGAGCACTATTGCAACCGCGGCATGTACGATGCAGTTGTGTATGCGGGCATTCCCGAGGCTCTCGGTCGTTTGCAGGCGGCCGGCTGCCGCTTGATCGTGGCGACGGCCAAACCGCATCACTTTGCCCGTCCGATCCTGGAGCACTTTGCGCTGGCACCCCGCTTTGCCGCCATTCACGGCCCCGAACTCGATGGCAGGCTGGATGCCAAAGCCGATTTGCTCGCCCACATTGTGGCCGAGCACAACCTTGAGGTGGGGACCGCGGTCATGGTGGGCGACCGCGCCTTCGACGTGCGTGCGGCCAACGCGAACGGCATCGCCAGCATCGGCGCGGCCTGGGGCTATGGCAGCCGTGCCGAACTGGCAGCCGCGGGTGCAACGGCCATTTGCGCTGCGCCCGACGCCCTGGCGCCGCTGGTTTTGGCCGTGGCCGGCCGCGGCCGCTGAGGCCCGCCCCCTGTCCCGCGCGGTCGAATTGTCGCATCAGCGCGCTCGTGCGGCCCGCCCCACGCAGCGGCCGCCGCCATATTCTTGACACTCGGGGGAAGCGCTGCTTTAAGGTGCGCGCGCTTTGATGGGCCGCCGGGGGGAGTCGGGCCGCCTCCCACCGAGGACGTAATCCTCATGCCAGATCCAGCGGATCGTCGAGGTCCTGGTGAACACCAGATGAGCCCCGAGGAGGCAGCTGCGTTCGAAGGCAGGGTAGCCGAGCTCGGCGACAGGCTCGGCAGGGTCAAGGCGCAACGGGATGCCGACGCGCATGCCGATCTCGATGCTGAAATGCGCGGCCGCGGCATGGCCCATGGCATGCGCATGGCCGCGGAGATGGTCGCTGCGGTCGTGGTCGGGGGTGGCATTGGCTGGGGTTTGGATTGGTGGCTCGGCAGCAAGCCCTGGCTGTTCCTGCTCTTCTTCCTGTTGGGGTTTGCGGCCGGCGTCCTCAATGTGGTGAGAGGCTACGAGCGCATGCAGAGGGAATTCATGGTGCGCACCGGTGGCCGCATTGGCCAGAGCGTGCCCGACGACGAGGACTGAGGAGCTTAGCGTGGCAGCGCCGAATGCGGGAACGCAGGGCACGGGAATGCCCGACCCGATCCACCAGTTCGAGATCCATCGCATCATTCCTATCAAGATATTTGGTTGGGATGCCTCCTTCACCAATGCGTCCTTGTTCATGCTGCTGGCGGTCGTCCTGATCGCGGGCTTTTTCGTTGTCTCCATGCAGACGCGCTCGCTGGTGCCGAGCCGATTGCAGTCGCTGGCCGAGGTCAGCTACGAGTTCGTGGCCAACATGCTGCGCGAGAGCGTCGGTCACGGCGGCATGAAGTATTTTCCCTTCGTGTTTACCATCTTCATCTTCGTGTTCACGGCCAACACCTTGGGCCTGATCCCCGGCTTCTTTACCGTCACCAGCCACATCGTGGTGACCGCGGCGCTGGCCGCCATGGTCTTTGTCACGGTGCTGATCGTCGGCTTCGCCAAGAATGGCGTCAAGTTCCTGAAGCTGTTCGTGCCGCAGGGTGTGCCGATCCTGATCTTGCCGCTGGTCGTGTTGATCGAGATCATCTCCTTCCTGTCGCGCCCGGTGAGCCATTCGGTACGTCTGTTCGCCAACATGCTGGCGGGTCACATTACGCTCAAGGTGTTCGGGGGCTTCGTGGTGATGCTATTGGGCGCCGGCGCCTATGCGGCCTTGGCGCCGCTGCCGCTCATCATGGCCATCGCCCTCACCGCGCTCGAGGTGCTGGTCGCCTTCCTACAAGCTTACGTGTTCACGATGCTAACCTGTATGTACCTCAACGATGCGCTGCATCCGGGGCACTAGGTCGAGCGCGCGTTCAATCGCTAGACGGTTAACTTGCAAAGGAGAAGAAAAGTCCATGGATCCCGCAGCCGCTAAACTCATCGGCGCCGGCCTCGCAGCCATTGGCACCGGTGCTGCCGCGATCGGCGTCGGCAACCTTTTTGGTCAGTTTTTGCAGGGCGCACTGCGCAATCCATCGGCCGCCGATGGTCAGTTCGGCCGCCTGATCTTTGGCTTCGCCGTTACGGAAGCATTGGGGATTTTCGCGCTGCTGATTGCCTTTCTCCTGCTCTTCACCTAAGGCCCGGCGGCTGCCAGGATAGATGGCGATGGCGACCAACAGCACAGCCGGCACGGCGACCTCGCAGGAGGCGGGACATGCCAAGGTGTTCCCGCCGCTGGATTCGGGCACCTTTGCCCCACAGCTCATCTGGTTGGCTCTGAGCTTCGGCTTGCTCTATCTGCTGCTCAAGCGCTTCTATTTGCCGCGCGTCGGCGAGGTGATTGAGGAGCGGCGCGAGCGCATCGAGCGCGACTTGCGCCAGGCAGAGAAGCTCAAGGAAGAAACCGCGCAGGCGCTGAGCCACTATGAGCGCGCCTTGGGCGAGGCGCGGGGCAAGGCGCAGGCGATCGTCAAGGACATGCGCGAAACGCTGTCCGCGGAAATGGAAAAAGAGCGCAGCACGGTCGAGACGCAGATCGCCGCCAAGCTGACAGACGCGGAAGCCCGCATTGCTCAGACGAAGGCCGGCGCCTTGGCCGGGGTCAGCGAGATCGCCGGCGAGCTTGCCGGGGCCATCGTTGCCCGCTTGAGCGGCCGCGAGGTGAGCAAGGACGAGGTTGCCAAAGCCCTCGTCAACCGGCAGGCGGCCGAATAGGAGGCGCGGTGATGTTTTTCCTGGCCGAGTTTTGGGTCGCCGTGGCCTTCGTGGTGTTTTTGGGCGTGCTCGTCTACTACAAGGTCCCGGCGCTGATCGGCAAGGCGCTGGATGATCGCGCCGAAGTTATCCGCAAGGAGCTCGACCAGGCGCGGCGCCTGCGCGAGGAAGCGCAAGTTCTGCTCGCCGACTATCAACGCAAGCATCGCTCGGTCGGCGAGGAAGCCGAAGCCATCGTCACCCAGGCGCGGCAAGAGGCGGAGGCGTTTGCCCAGGAGACGCGCCGCAATCTCAAGGAAACCTTGGAGCGGCGCACCAAGCTGGCCGAGGAAAAGATTGCCCGGGCCGAAGGTCAGGCCATCGACGAGGTGCGTGCGGCGGCCGTCGATCTGGCCGTCGCGGCGGCCGAAAAAATCCTGCGCGAAAAGGCGAGCGGGTCCGCGGGGGCGGCGCTGATCGACCAAAGCATCCGCGACCTCAAGTCCCGGTTGAACTGACGAGCGCCTTTGCGGGATCGCCGCCGCCGCGCCGGCCGATGCGGGCCTCTCGGCCAGGGCTTGGCCGGCGCAACGGGCAGTGCTCTGCGCGCTAACTGCGGGCCGCCTCATCGATCGATTGGCGGGCCAGCGCCAAGGCCTCACGGACGATGGCCTCCTCGCCGATGTGGTTGGCGAGCAGCAGGACCAGGCGGGCGTTGAGGGCCACGCTCTCCGATTCACTCAAGTCGGCGTGGGCATCCAGGATGGCGGCATAAAGGCCGTCGGGATCCTTCAGGTTTGGTTCGCGCTTGAGAGGCATCCCCTGCTCCCTTCCCGTTTATGTCGATGGCCTGGCATTCCGGCCGCTGGCCCGTTCCACCGCGCCTGCCAGCGCGGCCGCGTCCAGTGTGCGCCAGCGGGCAGCCACGTGCTGGTCCGGGCGGAAAAGATAATAGGCAGGTGACCGCTCGGCGCCATAGCGATGGCAGGCGATCTCGTCGCTCACCATGAGGATTTTGATGGGTATGGCGCCCGCGGAGAGCCGCCGGTCGGCACGCCCAAGGTCCGCCGCGGCGGCGCGCTCGCGGCCAAAGCAAACGCCGACAAAGCCATCGCCTAGGGCCTCCAGCAGCCAGGCATCGGCCACGGGTGCATCGACGGCCGCCGCGCCCGGTCGGGTTAAGGGGCATTCGCCGGCGGCAAAGTCATCGGGGCCATTGAGGGGTGACCCGGCATAGCTGGCGGCAACCGACAAACGCCCCGAATTGACGAGCCGGCGGGCCAGGGGCTCCGTCTCGGCCAGCGCCAGCACGCCGTCGCGGAAGGCGCGGCTGATGGCACCCTTGGGTGCAATGAAATCGGTCGAACGCGTGGTGTTGAGCAAATTCTCCTCGGCGGCGGCGATCCGCTCCGAATCGTAGCTGTCGAGCAAACTCTCGGGCGCCAGGCGGCGCAGGACCAGATCGAGCTTCCAGGCGAGGTTGTCGGCGTCTTGAATGCCGCTGTTGCCGCCGCGGGCGCCGAACGGTGACATCTGATGCGCCGCGTCGCCCGCAAACAACACCCGTCCATGCCGGAAGCGTTGCAGGCGTCGTGACTGAAAGCGGTAGAGGGAGATCCACTCGAAGCCGAAGGCGATGTCCGCACCCAGCATCGCCCGCACCCGGCGAGCGACGTTGTCTGGTTTTATCTCTTCGTCGCGGTCGGCCGTGGCGCCCAGCTGGAAGTCGAGCCGCCAAACGTCGTCCGCCTGCTTGTGCAGCAGGGCGGAGCGACCGCGATTGAAGGGAGGATCAAACCAGAACCAGCGTTCGGCCGGTCGCTCCATCCGCATCTTGATGTCGCAAATCAAGAACTGATCGTCGAACACGCGCCCCTCGAAGCCCAACCCCAGGTGGCGACGGATCGTGGAACGCGCGCCATCGGCGGCAATGACCCAATCTGCAACGAGCCGGTAATCGCCGTCCGGCGTGCGAATCTGGATCAGCATGCCGTCGCTGGTCGGCTGCAGGTCCACCACCTCTTCCTGCCAACGCAGGTCGACAAGACCGGTGCGCGCCGCCGCTTCGATACAAAAATGCTCGAAGTAGTATTGCTGCAGATTGACGAAGGCCGGCCGGCGGTGCGCGCTCTCCGGCAGCAGGTCGAACTCGAACACCCGGCGCGTGGCGAAGAATACCTTGCCGGTCTGCCAGGTGACGCCCTTGCGGGTGAGGACTTCGCCGAGCCCGAGCCGGTCCATGATCTCAAGCGTTCGCTTGGCCCAGCAGATCGCCCGACTGCCGGCAGCAAGGTTGGTCTTCTTGTCGATGACGATTGACCGGTGTCCCTTGGCCGCGAGATCGAGGGCGACGACGAGACCGACGGGGCCGGCTCCGACGATGAGGATGGGATGGGGTTGAGGCTGTCGTCGCTCGTAATCCGCCGAGCGCCGGTACTGGAAGCTGATGGAGCGGACGTCGGTCATCGCCCTGGTACCCTGTTGCCGGGAGGCCAGACTAGCACGCGCGCGTGGCTCGAGGCCGCTCACGCGGGCAGCGACAGCCGCGGGCCGGGGGCTTGAGGAGGACGTACCAAAAGGGCCACGACGGCGCCCAAGAACGACAGCGCAGCGAAAAACGTCAACGACTGAACGTAGCTACCCGAGGTATCGCGCAAGAGGCCGGAAATGAGCGGCCCGCTGGCCTGGGCGGTCACTTGCAGCGACAGGGCCACGCCACGGATGGCCCCGAAGCTGGCCCGGCCAAAATAGTCGGCCCAGGCAAGCGGCAGCAGCGTCAAGATGCCGCCGATGCCGGCGCCGAAGCAGACGGCAGCGAGATAGGCGTCGAGCGGTGTGGCAATCGTCAGCATCAGCAGGGCCGAGCTGCCAAGGGCGGCAGCGCTGATGGCCAACGCCGGACGCACGCCAAGCGGGCGCGCGATGAGCCCGAAACCCAGGCCCGCCAGGGCTGCCGTAAAGGAGAAGGTGCTGACAACGGTGGCGGCCACCGTCGCCGATAGACCGCTTTCGAGCAGGTGCGGGGCCTGATGCAGGCTGATGCCGGCCTGCACGGGATAGACGGCGACGGTGTAGAGCGACAACAGCCAAAAGGTAGGCGTGCGCAGGGCTTCGGCGCGCGAGAACTGTGGTTCAGGCGAGGCCGGCGCCGCCTTGGCGCCCGCGTCGCCGGAGGAAGCTCGCCCGCCATCGGGCTGCAAACCCAGATCCTCGGGGCGGCGCACCAGCACCAGCCAGGCCGGCAGCAGACCAACGAGCAAGACCGAGCTGCCGACGGCGAGCCAGCCCGCGCGCCAGCTCTCCGCCCGCATGGCGAAATGGGCAATCAGCGGCATGAGCACGAGGCCGAGCATTTGCGCCAGGCCAATGATGGCATTGACGATGGCGCGCCGCGCCAGGAACCAGCTGTTGACGGCGCCGTAGATGCCGATGTCGAACGGCCCGGCAAAGTTCATGCGCGCGATACAGAACAACAGATAGAAACCGAGGATCGACTGGGTTAGCGACAGGAGCATGGTCGAAAGGCCGGTCAGCAACACCGCCGCGCACAGCATCAGGCGCGCCCCGCGCCGATCCAGCACCGGGCCGATCAGCGGCGAGGTCAGCGCGGCCAAGATGCCGCCCAGCGACACGGCGCCCGAGAGCGCCGTGCGCGACCAGCCGAACTCGCTCGTCATCGGTTCGACGAAAATCGACAGGGTGGCGACGGCCGGGCCCTGGCGGGCAAAGCCGCAGCAGCACAGGCAGGCCAAGATGATCCAGCCGTAAAAGAACGGCAGCCGCCCCTGCAGCCAGGTGGCAACGATGGGTTGTCCGGCGCTTTGCACGTTTCCCCTTTTCGCGACCTACCTCAGCGCGGCGTGTCTTGAACGGTAATGATGCCCGGCGCCTTCAGCCTTGCAGTTGTGACCACATGGCGCGGTCGCGCTCGGCCGTCCAGATGCGCGGGGTGTCGATTCCCTGCGCCTCGTCATAGGCGCGGGCAATGTTGAAGGGCTGACAATGCTCGAAGATCGGCCAATTTCCGTAGCTCGGGCGCATGGCGGTGGTGGCCTCGTCAAAGCACTCCTTCAGGCTGGCGCCGCGCGCCACCCCGCGTTTGACGGGCTCGTAGGTGTCGCGCAGGAAGTCGCGGGTCAACGCCACAGCCTCCGCCACCCGGTCGGCGCCGACCAACGCGTCGCCCCGCCCTGGGACCAGTGCGTCGGTCTTGAGCGCATCGAGGCGCGCGAGCGTGGCCGGCCAGTCGTTGAAATGTGCATCCCCGCAATAGCAGGCCGACTGGTATTCGACGATGTCGCCCGAGAACACCACGTTGGCGTCCGGCACGTAGGCCACGATGTCACCGGCGGTATGCGCGCGCCCAAGCTGGCGCAGCTCCACCCGGCGCTTGCCGAGGTAGAGCGTCATGCGGCGGCAAAACGTCATGCTCGGCCAGGTAAGGCCCGGGATCGACTCGGCGGCGCGAAACAGTCGTGGGAAGCGCGCGTACTCGGAGTCCCAGTCCTCCTTGCCGCGCTCGGCGATCATGGCGCGGCAGGTCGCCGATGCCAGCACCTCATTGGCCCCGTAGGCTGTCGCCCCCAGCACGCGCACGGCATGATAATGCGAGAGCACCACGTATTTGATCGGCTTGTCGGTGACCTGGCGCACGCGCTCGATCACGAGGCCCGCCATCACCGGTGTTGCCTGCGCGTCGATCACGATGACGCCGTCGTCACCGATAATGATACCGCTGTTGGGATCGCCCTCGGCGGTGAACGCGTAAAGGTCGCGCCCGATCTCCGCGAAGCTGATCCGCTTCTCACTCATGTCGCCGGTTGAGGCAAAACTCGCCATTAGCGCCCTGCTCCCTAGCTGCCGCCGTCATCCACCTATCGCGGGTACTTCGCGATCTCTTGTTCGATCGCCCCGAAAATCGAGTCTCCGGCGGCGTCGTGCATCTCGATGCGGACGCGGTCGCCGAACTTGAGAAACGGCG
>DATMZT010000114.1:0-21779 GCA_035573335.1 Hyphomicrobiaceae bacterium
TTTGCCGACCTTGTCGGCGACGTGCGGGCTGATCAGGTGCGCGGCCCATTCGTTCATGGAGCCGTAGCCGGTAGCATAGACGATGAGGTCGGCCGCTAGCGTGCTGCCGTCGCTCAAATGCACCGAGGTCGGCGTGATGCGCTCGACCGCGACGCGGCTTTTGAGCTTGATGCGGCCGTCGGCGATCAGCTCGCTGGCGCCGACATCGATGTAATAGCCCGAGCCGCGCCGTGCATAGATTGTGTGGATCCCGGTGCCGTCCACGCCGAAGTCGAACCAGAAGCCTGCCGTCTGCAGCCGGTCATAGAGCTCCTGATCGCGCTCGCGGATCTCTTGGTAGAGCACTTTGGCGCGTTCGGGGACCAATCGGTGCGGGATCGAGGCCAGCGTCAGGTCGGCGATGTCCGTGCCGATGCCCTTCTCCAAGGCGGCCTCTGAATAAAGCGGCCCGTGCGCCTTTTCGATTAAGGTTTCCGAGCGTACGACCACGGTCGGCGAGCGCTGCACCATCGTCACCTCGGCGCCGTGCTCCCACAATTCGGCGGCAATATCGTGCGCGGAATTGTTCGACCCGATCACCACGCAGCGTTTTCCCGCATAGGGCTCGCCCGAGGTATGGCAACTGGAATGGTGCTGCTCGCCCTTGAAGGTCTCGCGGCCCGGAAAGTTCGGCACCTGCGGGAACCCGGACATACCCGTCGCCAACACCAGCTGCTTGGGTCTCAGCGTGAGGAGCTCGCCTTCCCGCTCGACCAGCACGGTCCACACCTTCCTGGCTTCGTCGTAGCTGGCCTTGCGGCAGGCGCTCGAGGCCCAGTAGTTGAGCTCCATCACCTTGACGTACATCTCCAGCCAGTCGCCCAACTTGTCCTTGGGGGTGAACACCGGCCAATGATCGGGGAAAGGCAGGTAGGGCAGGTGGTCGTACCAGACCGGATCGTGCAGGCACAGCGACTTGTAGCGCTTGCGCCAGCTGTCGCCGGCGCGCGCATTTTGCTCAAGCACGATGGTCGGCACCTCTAAGCGGGTGAGGCGCGCGGCCAAGGCGATGCCGCCCTGGCCGCCACCGACGATCACGCAGTAGGGCTGGCGAGAATAGCCGAGCTCGGCCTGGTCTTGGCTCTTTAGCTCCAGCCAGCTTTTTCGGTTGGGGTGGACGCCATGCGCCACGCCGTTGGCGCGCATCCGGCCAGCCTTTTCCTCGTGGCCCTTGAGCGCGGTGGCGGTGGTCAGCAGCGTATAGCATTTGCCCTGTTGCAGGCGCAGGTGGCCGCGCCCCTTGCAGACGCTGGTCTCGAACGTGAAGCGCGCCTCGGTGGCCTCGTCGGTTTCCCGCGCTTCGCCCTCGATCTGGAAGTTCACCGGACGCGCCGTTGCCAGCGTCGCCGACAGGAAGGGCGCGATCTCCGCCTGCCCTTCCATGGTTTTGATATTCCAGGTGAAGGCCACCATGTCGCGCCAGAAGCAGCGCGTCTGGAACAGTGTCAGCGTTTGCGACCCGTCGCCCGCCGCCAGGGCACGCTCGAATTGGGTGAGCCAGTGGCCGATTTTGGCGGCAGGTGTCAGAGCGTGCATCGGTTCGGTGCTATGTCAGGGATGGTAGCGGGCGTGAGCTTTCCACCCCGCCGCGGCTGCTGGCAAGGCTACGGGATTGCAGGGCTGGCCAACAGGGGCGCGCATGCTATCCTTTTTCCAAGTCGCGAGCAGGCGTGGAGGAACAGCCATGGAGTTCAAGGGCAAGGTCGCGCTCATCACGGGTGCCGGCAACGGCATTGGCCGGGCTGCGGCGCTTGGCTTTGCGGCGCGTGGCGCCGAGGTTGTCGCCGTCGACCTCGATGCGGCGGCGGCCGAGCGCACCATGGCCACCATCGCCCAGCAGGGCGGCCGCGCGCTGGCGCTGCGGGCGGACGTGACCAAATCGGCCGACGTCCAAGCCTACGTGAAGGCCACGCTCGAGGCCCACGGCCGGATCGATTGCTTTTTCAACAACGCCGGCATCGAAGGCAAGGTCGCCCCCACCGCCGAATACGACGAAGCCGTGTTCGACCAGGTGATCAGCGTCAACGTCAAGGGCGTCTTCTTAGGCCTGCGGCACGTGCTGCCGGTGTTGCTGAAGCAGAGGGCCGGCGCGGTCGTGAACACGGCCTCGGTGGCGGGCCTCGTCGCCACGCCCGGCATGTCGGCCTACGTCGCCTCCAAACACGCCGTGCTGGGCTTGACCAAGGCCGCCGCCGGCGAGGTGGCGCGCTCGGGCGTGCGCGTCAACGCGGTTTGTCCCGGTCCGATCGACACGCGTATGATCCATTCGCTCGAGACCCAGCTCAATCCCGGCAATCCCGCAAGCGTGGGTGACCGCTACCGGGCGAGCCTGCCCATCGGCCGCTACGGCACCGCCGAAGAGGTGGCCAATGTCGTGCTCTTTTTGTGCTCCGATCTGGCGGGCAACATCACCGGTGCCCAGTACGTCGTCGACGGCGGCCGCACCGCTACGGGGGGGTCGGTGACCGCGGCGCAAAAGCTAGAGTGAGGCTTGGCTCAGCCGCGGCCGCGATAGGGCGCCACCCCCTGATCCGGCAACCATAGGTTCGCCGGCAGCGTGCCCGTCTGCCAGAATACGTCGATCGGTATGCCGCCGCGCGGATACCAATAGCCGCCGATGCGGAAGTAGTGGGGCTCGAGCAGGGCCACCAGGCGTTTGCCGATTGCCACCGTGCAGTCCTCATGGAAGGCACCGTGGTTGCGGAAGGAAGCAAGGTAGAGCTTCAAGGATTTTGACTCCACCAGCCAGCGGTCGGGCGCGTAGTCGATCACCAAATGCGCAAAGTCGGGTTGGCCGGTCACCGGACAAAGGGAGGTGAACTCCGGCGCCGTAAAACGCGCCACATAGCTGGTGTCGGGGTGCGGATTGGCGACGCGCTCCAACAGCGCCGTTGCCGGCGAAAGCGGCGTCGGTGCCTTCTGTCCAAGGGCGGTCAAGCCGACGCCGTCCAGCGCCGGCGCGCCGCCGGTCGCGGCGTCGGCGACCTCGATCAGGGTGCCGCGCGCCAACCAATCCATCTCGACGTCAAACAGTTTGGCCAGGTGCAGGAGGTGTTCGCGCGTGATGTCGGAGCGCCCCGTCTCCCAATGGCTGACCTGCTGCTTGCTCACTCCCAGGGCGCGACCCACCTGGGGTTGGGTCAGACCCACGCCCCGGCGCGCCTGCTGAATGCGTTTGCCCAAGGGTGCGAGCTCGGGGCGAAGGCTGGTGGTCATGGCTCCTGTCCGCAGGCAGGGGTGCACGCAAATTGTATTGTATTACTAGACTTGAAGCTAGACCGACAATTCTACTTAGACAATCCGGTTCGGTTTGCTAAGCAGGCCTCCCGCGCTCAAGCCATGGACGCCTCCGATGCCCACCAATCGCCGCTACCGCCACTTCGATATCTTGATGGTCGGCTTCGTTGTGGTGTTGGTGTGCTCCAATCTGATCGGCCCCGCCAAGATTGCCGTCGTCGACCTGCCGCTGTGGGGCCCCTTCGTGTTCGGGGCGGCCGCCATCTTCTTCCCCATTTCCTACGTGTTCGGCGATATCCTGACCGAGGTCTACGGGTATGCCGAGGCGCGCAAGGTGATCTGGGTGGGCTTCGCGGCTCTGGTGTTTGCGTCCCTGATGGCCGCCATTGTCGTGGCCCTGCCGCCCGCGCCCTTCTGGCCCCACCAGCAGGCTTTCGAGATCGCCTTCGGCAATACCTGGCGCATCGTCGCCGCCTCCATCATCGCCTACTTCTGCGGCGAGTTCGTCAACGCCTACGTGCTGGCAAAAATGAAGGTTTGGACCGGCGGGCGGGCCTTGTGGACGCGCACCATCGGCTCGACGATTGGCGGGGAGGCCGTCGACAGTGCGCTCTTTTATCCCTTGGCTTTTTACGGCACCGGCATCATTCCCGATGCTGCCTTGCCCGCGGTGATGCTGGCTCAGTTCGCCACCAAGACCTTGGTGGAGGTGATCTTTACGCCGGTCACCTACGCCGCCGTCGGCTATCTCAAGCGCGCCGAGGCTATCGACCATTTCGACCGCAACACCGACTTCAATCCCTTTAAGATCGGCGGTTGAAGTTCCGCCAAAAATCGCCTAGAGCCCCAATTCGTCCGCTTATACGATAACTTCCCATAAAGCATTGAGCTTTGCGGGACGGAGGAAACGACATGAGATTTGCCAAGTATCTGCTGCTCGCGGTGCTGCTGACTGTTCTCGGCGCGCCGGGGACAAGCGCCCAAACCAAGCTCAAATGGGCCCACGTTTACGAGACGGCCGAGCCTTATCACACCGAGGCGGTGTGGGCCGCCGAAGAAATCAAAAAGCGCACCAACGGCAGGTACCAGATCGACGTCTTTGCCGCCTCCCAGCTTGGCAACGAGAACCAGATCAACGAAGGCTTGGGCCTCGGCACGGTCGATATGATCTACACCGGCGTCGCCTTTGCGGGCTCCATCCACAAGCCGATCGCCCTCACCAACGCGCCCTACGTATTGCGCGATTTCGAGCACTGGAAGCTCTATCGCGACTCGGCGCTGTTCCGCGAGATTGCCAAGGGCTACGAGGACAAGACCAAGCACAAGGTGATGTCGCTCACCTACTACGGCCAGCGCATGGTGACCGCCAACAAGGAGATCAAGAAGCCCGAGGACATGAAGGGCATGAAGCTGCGGGTGCCGCCGGCGCCGCTCTTTCTCATGTTCACCAAATCGGTCGGAGCTAACGCCACGCCGATCGCCTTCGCCGAGGTCTACCTTGCCCTGCAGCAAGGCACGGTCGACGGCCAGGAGAACCCATTGCCGACCATTATGGCCAAGAAGTTCTATGAGGTGCAAAGCCACATCATGCTGTCGGGCCACATCACCGAATCGCTGCTGGTGATCGTCGGCAATCACGTGTGGTCGAAGCTCTCCGACGAGGACAAGAAGGTGTTCAACGAGGTGCTGGTTGCGGCCGCGGCGAAGGCCACCGACCAGATCCGCATCTCCGAACAGAAGCTGGCCGACGAATTCCGCAAGCTCGGCAAGACCGTGGTCGATGTCGATCGCGAGGCCTTCCGCACCGCGGCCTTGCCGTTGCACAATGACGGTAGCGGCGGCTGGAGCAAGACCGAATACGACGCCCTGCAAGCCCTGAAATAGCCGTTCTCCCTGCGGTCGCAATCGCCAACCGTGCTGAGCTGGGAACCGGCGCCCCTTGCGGGCGCCGGCCGTCAACCTGAGGAAAGAGCATGCACGCTGGAGCGTCCGAGTCGACGGCCGCCGAGCCCAAGCGCCTGATCGAGGTCGCCGACGAGGAAATCGTCATCGAGCACCACTTCGAGGACTGGCTGGCCTTTGCCGTTTTCTGGGCCCTGGCCGGCATCGTCTTTTTGCAGTTCTTCACCCGCTATGTGCTCAACGATAGCCTGGCCTGGACCGAGGAGATCGCCCGCTATGGGCTGATGGCGCTTACCTTTCTCGGTGGTGCGGTCGTCACCCGGCGCAACAACCACATCGCCGTGGCCCTGTTGCCCAACCTGCTGCCGAGCGGCTACGGCCGGGCGCTGCTCGCCGCCGTCGACCTTGTCACGCTCGGCTTTCTCGGCCTGCTCGCCTACTTTTCCGTGCTCATTGTCGAGCGCATGCAATATCAGCGCATGACGGTGATCGATTTGCCGATGAGCGTCGTCTATGGCGCGGTTGCCGTCGGCTGCTTCCTGATGTTTGGCCGCCAGGCGCTCAAGGTGTGGCGCAACGCCCGCGACGGCTGGCGCTCGGCCTATAGCCTGATCGCGGCCCCGACCGAAACGGCGAACGCTTCCCCATGACCCTTGTCATCTTCATCTTTCTGCTGGCGCTGCTTGCGGGCCTGCCGGTCTTCATCGCGCTTGCCGCCTCGTCCCTGATCTATACTCACGTCATCGCCGGCATTCCGGACTTCGTGATTTTGCACCGCATGGCGGGCGGCGTGGACAGCTTCCCGCTGCTGGCCGTGCCCTTCTTCATCCTCGCCGGCAACCTGATGAATTCCGCCGGGATCACCAATCGCATCTACGACTTCGCGGTGGCAATCGCAGGCTGGACCCGCGGCGGCCTGGCCCACGTCAACATCGTAGGCTCGGTGATTTTTGCCGGTATGTCGGGCACGGCCATCGCCGATGCTGCCGGTCTCGGCACCATCGAGATCAAGGCCATGAAGGATCACGGCTACTCGACCGAATTCTCGGTCGGCGTGACCGCCGCCTCATCGACGCTGGGGCCGATCATCCCGCCCTCGCTGCCGTTCGTGATCTACGGCATGATGGCCAATGTCTCGATCGGCGCCCTGTTTCTGGGCGGTGTGGTCCCGGGCGCGGTCATGACCATCTTCATGATGGCCTATGTCACCTACTGCGCGCGCAAGTACGGCATGGGCCGCGACCAGGCCTTTTCATTGCGCATCCTCGGCGCCACCTTCATCGCCGCCCTGCCGGCGCTGTTAACGCCGCTGATCATCATCGGCGGCATGACCTTTGGCTGGTTCACGCCCACCGAAGCGGCGATCGCGGCCTGTGCCTGGGCCATCATTCTCGGGCTCTGTCTCTACCGATCGCTGACCTTCAAGCAGTTCTACAAGGTCACGCTCGACACCATCGAGACGACGGCGGCGGTGCTGCTGATCGTGGCTGCAGCCTCCCTGTTCGGCTGGGTGCTGACGACCACACGGATGACGGAATATGCCGCCGACGCGCTATTGTCGTTCACGACCAACCGATACCTGATCCTGCTGCTCATCAACATCCTGCTCTTGGTGGTGGGCTGCTTTTTGGAGCCAATCGCCTCGATCAGCATCCTGGTGCCGGTGCTGATGCCCATCATCACCAAGGTTGGCATCGACCCGGTGCACTTCGGCGTCATGATGACGCTCAATTTGATGATCGGCTTGCTGCACCCGCCGCTCGGCATGGTGCTGTTCGTGTTGGCCCGCATCGCCAAATTGTCGATCGAGCGCACCACCATGGCGATCCTGCCTTGGCTGATCCCACTGTTGGCCTCCTTGCTGGCAATCACGCTCTTTCCCGAATTGACGCTGGGCCTGCCGCGGCTGATGGGCCTCATCAAATAGGCGCTACAAAAGCGTGGCCGCGCAGCGATAGCCAGCGCGACGGCTCTCCTCTAAGTACGGGGCGATCGGGCCCGTCGCTGGCGGGTCATGCCAAGGGGCGTTTGCGGCCCCATACCGGGGGTGAGCCGATGACGTTGTCCTTCGAGTGGTTACTCGAGCCCGTCACGCCGCAGGCCTTCTTCGCCGACTACTACGAGCGCCAGCCGCTGTTGATTGCGCGCGGCGAGCCCCGGCGGTTTGAGCCGCTCTTGAGCCTCGGCGCCATCGATCATTTCCTTGCCACCACCTCGCCGTGCCATCCGGATGTGTTTTTGGTGGATGCGGCACGCAAACTCAGCGCCGAGGACTATACGCTTGCCGACCCGGACGGCGCCGGCCGGCTCGACCTGCCGCGCGCCTATGAGCTTTTCCGCACCGGCGCCACCATCTCGGTGAGGCGCCTGCACGAAAGCCTGCCCGAACTTGGTGCCCTGTGCCGGGTCGTCGAAAAGGTGTTCAGTGGGCATTTTCAGACCAATATCTACCTGTCGCCGCCCGCGGCGCAGGGCTTTTCCACGCACTTCGACAGCCACGACGTTTTCGTGCTTCAAGTGGCCGGGTCGAAGGTGTGGACGCTCTACGACACGCTGATCGAGCTGCCGCTGCACGGCCAGGCCTTCGACAAGGCCAAGCATCAGCCCGGCCCGCCGACCCGGGAAATCACCATTCGCGCCGGCGATCTGTTCTATTGCCCGCGCGGCCTCTTCCACTCCGCCCGCTCGACCGAAGAGAGTTCGCTCCACATCACGCTGGGACTGATCGGCAAGACCTGGGCGGACGTGATGCTGGAAGCGGTCTCGGCCGCCTGCCTCGCCGCGCCGGCCTTTCGCCGCAATTTGCCGGCGGGCTTTGCCGATCCCAACTTCGATCTCGGCGCGGCCAGGGCCACCTTTTGCGCGCTCGTGGACACCTTTGCGCAGGCGGCCGACCTCGATCCCATTCTGCAAAAGCTGGCCGAGGAGTTCGTGACCTCGCGCCGCCCCGATCTTGCGGGCATGTTGCAAGAAATCGACCGGGGGACACCGGTGGCGCGCGACACCCGCCTTGTGGCCCGTCCGCATCTCAGCTATCGCCTCGATGAGGGTGGCGACGAGGTTACGCTGCTGTTTGGCGCCTCGCGCCTCACGTTGCCGGCGGCCGCCGCCGAGCCGTTGCGCTCGGCGCTCGCCGGCGCGCCCTTTCACGTCAATGATTTGCCGGGCCGCCTCGACGAGGCTGGCAAGCTCGTGCTGGCGCGGCGGCTGCTGCGCGAGGGCCTGTTGCTGCGATCGGATTGAGGTGGCCTGCCGGCGATCGATCTTGTGGCGCGCGCGCCGCGCTTGTCGGGTTATCCCGCACCCGCGGTTGCTTCATGGTTGCCCCTAAGGGCTCAAGCCTTGACTTGAGTTTGGCCCTGGTTGATTGTTGAAGACGACATTCCACAAAGGGAGATCGTCGTGGCACGCAAGACACCCGCCGTATCCGAGCAAGCAACGGTCACACTGACCGATGCCGACATCACTGCCGAGCGCAGCGTGACGCGCCGCTCGCTGTTGGGGGCCTTAGGGCTCGGTGCCGGTGCGGCCGCTACCGTCGTGTTCGGTGCGCCGCAAGCAGCGCCCGCTGCCGACGACAGCAGCAAAAAGAAAAAGTCTAAGAAGCCGCCGAAGAAACCGAAGGAAGAGACGGACAAGGACTAAGCCTTTCCCCGACATCTCCTTGGCTGGACAAAGCGCTGGGTCCGGCGCTGCTGTGCCTTGTGGCCGGCGAGGATCAAAAGCCCGTCGCCGGCGCGTTGGCAGGCTAGCGCAGCTAGAGGGCGGTTGACCGCCCGCACGTGAGAAGGCAGAGGTGGGTCTCTCAAGTCCCACTTTTGCCTTTTGGGTTTTGCGACGTGCTCCACCTCTCCACCGCCAAGCTGCGCACCACGCCGATCGTGTTCCTGCGCACGCTGGCGTTCATCAACTACCTGGGCTACGCGGGCTGGGCGGCGCTCCTCTACAACTTCACGGTCGAGCGCGCCAACTTCCAGTGGTTCGAGACCGGCCTCACCCAGTCAGTTCGCGAAATCCCGGGCTTCCTGGCCTTTACCGCAATTTTCTGGCTGCTGGTGGTGCGCGAACAGGTCCTGGCCTACGTGGCGCTCGCCATCATGGGGCTGGGCGTCGCCCTGACCGGTCAATTCCCGACGCTGACTGGCGTGCTCATGACCACCTTCATCATGTCGGTGGGCTTCCATTACTTCGAGACCATGAATGTCTCGCTGCAACTGCAGCTGCTGCCCAAGGCTGAGGCGCCCCGCTTGATCGGCACCATTACGGCGGCGGGGGCAGCGGCGCAGTTTACGAGCTACGGAGGACTTGCCATCGCCTGGTGGGCGGGAGGCCGCGCCTACGCGCAGCTGTTCTTGGCCGTCGGTGTTGCCTGCATGCTATTGACCGGCGCGGCGGCGCTCTGGTTTCGGCGCTTCGAGGGACCGGTGGCGCAGCGCAAGCGCATCGTGCTGCGCCGACGCTATTGGCTCTACTACACGCTGACCTTCATGACCGGGGCGCGGCGGCAGCTGTTCGTTGCCTTCGGCGGGTTTCTGTTGGTCAAGAAGTTTGGCTACGACGTTGCCGACATGGCAACCTTGATGTTGGTCACCACCGCCGCCAACACGCTGCTGGCCCCCCGCCTCGGCCGACTGGTAATGCGTGTCGGCGAGCGCCACACCATCACGCTCGAGAACGTGGTTTTGATCATCGTGTTCGCCGGTTATGCCACGACCACCAGCGCGACGCTGGCGGGCCTCCTGTTCGTCATCGACGGCGTGTTCTTTACCCTCACCTTGGCGCAGCGCACTTATTTCCAGAAGATTGCCGATCCCGCCGATCTGGCGGCCACCACCTCGGTGGCCTTTACCATCAATCACGTGGCGGCGGTGGTGGTGCCGGTGGCGTTCGGGGCGCTGGGCATGATCGATCCCGCCATCATCTTCTGGCTAGGGGCGTGCGTGGCGAGCGTATCGCTCAGCTGTTCCTTCCTGGTACCGCGCCATCCAGCTCCCGGGCACGAGACCGTGCTGGCGTCCGGCAGGGCGCTGCCTGCGGAGTGATCGGCGCCGACGACCTTGTGAGACCCCCTGGCCTCTGACGGGTTGGGGTGGTGTGGCTGGGGTCGGCGGCGCCGGCAATCAGCCGCGTTCGCCGAGGCGGTGCTCGACCCCCCGCGGGTCGGTAACGGTCGTGGCCTCCCCGCTCAAGTAGGCAGGGCCAATCGGCACCTTGCCGTGTCCGCCGGGGATATCGAGCACGTAGACCGGTTGCGCCAGGCCTGAGAGGTGGCCGCGCAGGGCCCGCATCAAGGCCTGTCCTCGCGCAATCGAAACGCGAAAATGGCTGGTACCCGGCGCGGGATCGAGCTGGTGCAGGTAGTAGGGTTTGATCCGCGTCTCGACAAAGGCCCGCAGCAGGTCCGCCAACGTGTCGGGCGTGTCATTGATGCCCTTGAGGAGCACGGTCTGGCTCAGCATCGGAATGCCGGCATCGATCAGGCGAGCGCAGGCGGCCCGCGCCGCCGCCGTCAACTCGCGCGCGTGATTGGCATGCAGCACCACCATGACGGCTTTGCCGGGGACCGCCAGGGCGGTGACCAGCTCCGGGCTTACCCGTGCCGGATCGACGGCGGGCACCCGCGTGTGCCAGCGCAGCACCTTGACGTGGGCAACGGCCGCCAGGCGTTGGCTCACCTCGGCCAGGCGGCGCGGGGAGAGCATGAAGGGGTCGCCGCCGGTGACAATCACCTCCCAGATCGCGGGCGCGCCGGCGATGTAGGCGATGGCCCTATCGAGGGCTTCTCCAACCAGCGGAGCGGGCCCGCCCGGGCCCACGACCTCGCGGCGAAAGCAGAAGCGGCAGTAGACCGGGCAGACATGCGTGAGTTTGAGCAGGGCGCGGTCGCCATAGCGATGCACGACGCCGGGCACCGGTGAGAGGCGAGCCTCATCGAAGGGGTCGGCGGCCTCGCCGGGCAAGGCGAGGAGCTCGTTGCGATCGGGCAGGAACTGGCGCGCGATGGGATCGTCGGGGTCGCCGCGATCGATGAGCCGCACCATCTCCGGGGTGAGCGCGACGGCATAGCGGTCCGCCACCGCCTCGAGCGCGTGCGCCGCCCCGGCCGGGAGCAGGCCCTCGGCGTCTAACTCGCCGACACTGCGCAGTGTGGTAGTGGCGCCGACCACGCGGCTTGACCCTTCGGCTCTTGCTGGGGAGCCTTTAGGCCCGGATGCCATTGGCCGGCAAGGCCTATTTGCCTGCGGGGCGTCGGCGCGGCCGGCGGTCGCGGCCGCGGGTTTGCCATCGGGCCGGCACATTCCTGCGCCCTGCTGCCGGCCATCAAGGTTTCGGGGGGAGCCGCCTAATGCGTCGACTATGCCTCATCGCCGTTGCGGCGGCGTTCTGCTGCGGCAGCGACGTGATCGCCGCGGCCCAGGAGGAGGAGGATGTGCGTCCAAGTCCCAGCTTCTGGGCGGTTACCGGCGTTGCCCCCGACGATGTCCTGCACCTGCGCGATGTGCCCTCCGCCGACAGCAAGAGCCTCGTGGGCATCCCGTTCAACGCGCGGGGACTGAAGAATTTCGGTTGCCGTCGCGGTGAACTTCCCTTCGATCAGTGGGCGCGCATGAGCGAGCCGCAGCGCCGGGCCGCCAACACGAAGTGGTGCCGGGTCGAGTTTCGCGGCATGCAGGGCTGGGTGGCGGGACGCTTTCTCAAGGAGGATCCCGTCGCGGCGCATTGACGTCAGTGGCCGGGCTCGGCGATTGGCGCCCACAGCACCTGCTCGATGCGCGTGGCGCCGGTCGCAAGCATCACCAGGCGATCCAAGCCCAATGCGGCGCCGGCGGCCGCCGGCATCAGGTCGAGGGCGGCGATAAAGTCTTGATCGATCGGATAGCGTTCGCCGTACCGACGCTGCTTTTCATTCATTTCGGCCTCGAGGCGCCGCCGTTGCTCGGCGGCGTCCGTCAGCTCGCCGAAGGCATTGGCCAATTCCACGCCGCAGGCGTAGAGCTCGAAGCGATCCGCTAGGCGCGGGTCGTCGGCGTTGGGCCGTGCCAGGGCCGCAAGCTGGGCCGGGTACTGATCGAGGAAGGTGGCGCGATCGTTGCCGAGACAGGGTTCGACCTTGGCGAGCAGGATGCGGCTGAACGTGTCCTCCCACGTATCATCCTCGGCCACGCGCACGCCGGCGGCGGTGGCCGCCGCGGCGAGTGCGGCCGCATCCGGGCTTGCACCAGCGAGCGTCGCCAACAGGTCGATGCCAGCGTGGCGGCGAAAGGCCTCAGCCAAGCTGAGGCGATCGGGGCCAGCGAAGGGATCGGCGCTGCGCGCCCCATGGCTGAAACGGCTCGTGCCGGCCGCTTGCGCGGCGAGGCGCAAGAGCGCGGCGCAATCCCCCATCAGCTCTTCGTAGGGTGTGTGCGCACGATACCACTCGAGCATCGTGAAGGCGGGATGATGCAGCGCGCCCCGCTCGCGATTGCGGAATACGGGCGCGAAGGTGAAGATGCGCTGCTCGCCGGCCGCCAGCAGCTTCTTGCAGGCGAACTCGGGCGAGGTGTGGAGATAAAGCGGGCGCTGGCTGCCGTCCGGATCGATCAGCGTGGTAGTGAAGGCGTGCAGATGGGTCTCGTTGCCCGGCGAGGTCTGCAGAATGCTGGTGTCGACCTCCACAAAGCCCTGCGCCTCGAACCAGCGGCGGATCGCCGTCAAGATCCGCCCGCGCGCCAGCAGGAATCCGCGCCGGTCGGCATGGTTCTGTGGGTTCCACCAGGGACTTGGCTGCGGGGGCGGCAGGCGTTTGCTCCTTGGCGAGGTTCGAAAAGGCCGCTAGAAAGCGCCAGCTCTAGGACTCATGGCGAGCCTGCCGCCGCTCCTGGCGCATGCGGCCAAGCCTGCAAATCGGGAGAGATCGACGGTGGTGAAGGTTATCGCAAGCTCGGTGCGCAAAGGCAACGTGCTGGAGGTGGACGGCAAGCTGTGCGTCGTCATGAAGGCCGAGAATATTCACCCGGGCAAGGGCACCCCGGTGACGCACCTCGATATGCGACGCATTTCCGATGGCGTGAAGATCACGGAACGCTATCGCACCACCGACCAGGTCGAGCGCGCCTACCTCGAGGACAAGACTTACAACTATCTTTACGAAGACGACACCGGCTACACCTTCATGGATCCGGACACCTACGATCAGATCGCGGTCCCCAAGGACCTGTTGGGTGAACAGTCCGCCTATCTGCAGGAAAGCATGCCCGTCACCTTGAGCCTGCACGAGGGCGTGCCGGTGGCCGTCGAACTGCCCCCGCGCGTGACCTTTGAAATCGTCGAGGCGGACCCCGTCGTCAAGGGCCAGACGGCCTCGTCATCCTACAAGCCCGCCGTGCTCGCAAATGGCCAGCGCGTGATGGTGCCGCCCCATATCCAGGCAGGCACGCGGGTCGTCATCTCCACCGATGACGGGTCCTACGTCGAGCGCGCGAAAAACTAAGGCAGCGCGCGCCAGAAGAACCGCGCTGGCCTCGGTTGGCCGCGCCAAGCCCGCCGTCCATTTTTCTGGAACAGACCGGGCTTAAAAAAAATCCTGATCGGGAACCATCAAGATCCGGGCTTGCCAGATCAATCCGGGCTTGCCAGATCAACAAGTGCGCATTTTGCCTTTACCGGCACAGCCGCGATGAGCGGAAGGGCGGCAGCAGCGAAGAAAAGGGGCTGGCGGCCGCGACCGCTGCGGTGCCGCAGTGGACCCCGGGCATGCTATGCCTGCGGGATCCGCCCTCAAGTCTAGGTGGGCTGGCAAGTCAAGACGACGAGCACGGTCATGATCGATCTTAGCGCCATCCGACCTGGTCAGACGGGCACGGCGGATCTCATCGTCGGACCTGAGCATACCGCTCCCCGCGTCGGTTCCGGCCGGATCGCGGTGCTCGCGACGCCGGTGATGATCAACGTCATCGAGGCGGCGGCCCTGGCCGCCGTCGAGCACCTGCTCCCGAGCGGTTACCAGAGCCTCGGCATTCACCTCGACGTGCGCCACTTCGCGGCAACGCCGGTCGGCCTGCGCGTCACGGCCACCGCCGAGGTGCTCAGCGTGGAGGCGCGCACCATCCGCTTCCGCGTCGAGGCGCGCGACGAGCGCGAGGTGATCGGCGACGGCCAGCATGAGCGCGTGGTCGTCAATGTGGCGCGCTTCGATGAGCGCGTGCAGCGCAAAGCGGTCGCCGCGCGCCAGGGTTAGGTTCCCGCCTCCTGAGCCTTCTGCAAGTCGGCATCTTTCTCGGTTGCCCGCCGCAAGGCGGGGCGCTCGGCGAGCGTGGCCATATAGGGTTTGAATTCGGCACGATCCGGCAGAAGCTTGAACATGGTTCCCCAGCGCAAGCCGGAGCCGATGATGACGTCGGCGGCGGTGAACTTATTGCCCAAGAGGTAAGGCGAGGCCGCGGCGGCCGCCTTGGCCAGCACGTCTACAACGGTATCGAAGTCGCCGAACCCCAGTGCGGAGCGCGCCGGCGGCTCCTTGCGCGGGAACGCACGCTCAGTAATGGCGGGCTCGACGCAGCTCGGCCCGAAAAACAGCCATTTCAAGTAGGTGCCACGCCTTGGATCGCCGACGGGAATGTTGAGACCCGCTTGCGGAAACTCATCGGCAAGGTATGCGCAGATGGCGGCGGCCTCCGTGATCACGGTGTCCCCGTGCTTGAGGGCGGGCACCTTGCCCATGGGATTGACGGCGAGGTAGGCCGGCTGGCGGTTCTCCCCCTGTTTGAAGCTAACCATCTGCAACTCGTAAGGCTGGCCCAGCTCTTCGAGCATCCAATGCACAATCGAGGAGCGGGAGGGTGCGGCGTGATAAAGGACGAGCTTTGGCATTTGCGGTCTCCGATGGCGTGGGCCTTCGCACCTATCTAAGGACGGATTGCGGCCAGGAAAGGTGCCCCTAGTGCGCGGATTTTTTGCCGCATCGGCGGCGCGGCAAATGGGCAGCCCGGCCATGCGCCGGTGCGCTTGGCCGCGAGCTGCAGAGCTGCTAGAGACAGCAGCCCTCACTGGTTGGACGCGCGGCCGCTTGTGAGCATATTTGGCCCAAGCGATGGCCGCCTCGGCGCGATCGATTTCAAAAGAGCCGCGTCGAGAAGGACGGCGATGTAGAAGGACTGCAATGAGAGAATACAAGGATCAGAAACGTCTTGAGCGGCTCGAGCGGGCTGCCAAAGCAAAGCAGCAAATCCTCGAGAAGTTCCGCTCGCGACCGGCGGCGGATGACCCGTCCGTGTTGGCGCGGGCGGCCGAGCGCAAGGCGATTGCGGAAGCTCGCGAAGCCCGCGAGAAGGAACGCGACGAGCGCAAGCGCAAGGAAGCCGAGGAGCGGGCGCAGCGGGAGGCCATTGAGAAGGCCGAGCGGGAGGCGCGCGAGCGTCGCGAGGCCGTTGAAAAAGTCATTCGCGATGCGGCCGAGGCAGCCGAACGCAAGGCCGAACGCGACCGCCGCTATGCCGCACGCAAGGCCCGGCAGACGCCCCGGCGTTAGGGCCCCCGGGCAGGGTTCAGTGCAAGGCCGCGGCGGGGCTCAAGAACCAACTTTGATCGTACTCCCGCCTGGCTTTAAGGCATTGCGCCTTCGACCGGGTTGCCGCGGAAATTCCCCTTGCGCGTGAGGCACTGGGAAGGCGCGCGCCAGACTTGAGCGAGCCGCCCTGGAAGGCTTAGGTCTATAGCGCGCCTCAGGTCGACGGCGGCAAAAACAGGCAAATGAGGCGCGGGGTGCCGCCGGTCGAAGGCCGTATGCAGGCGTGCATCTGATTGTCTTTGGATTCACGGCGCGGGAAGTTTGCGGGCACAATCACGCTACCGTGCTTGGTGGTGATCCGCATGCTGCCTGGGAGCGGTGCGCTTCCCATGATGCCCGCGCTCTGCAGGGAAATGATCTCGACCTTCTCGACGGGCGCGCAATCCATGCCGGAGCAGCATTCGATGGGATACCAATCATGGGCCGCCGCCCCCGTTGCTGCCAACAGCAGACCTGCCAATATCCATGCTCTTGCCATAGCGTGCCTCGCTGGTTTCGCGCCTACCTCCTCCTCGAGGGAATCCCGCCCTAGTCTTGCCGACGCGCGCCCCGCCGTTGCGCTCCAACGCTCCACGGCGATGAACTCATTGCATCAAAACCCGTTGCTAATGGACCCGTCCCAAATGCACTGACTGACAACGAACCAATTGCGAATGGCTTTCTTGCAAGTGCCGTGCCCCGCGCCGACGTCCGTGTTTTAAGACGTTTTAATGACAGGGATTGTGACGCGATTCGGCCGGGGCGTCCCTGAGCGAGTGTGCCTTTGAGGCCGCAGCCGATCGATCGTGATGCCATCACCAAGTTCATGATGTGGTCCCGTCTGAGCGCAATAATATCTCACCCTGCATGCAAATTGGGCAGCGGAGCATAACCCCCGCTGTAGGCATGAGCACTTAATTCGCATCCAGCAAGGTTCGTTCCAACAGGCGCAATCCCCAAAAACCCCCAACAACGATGGCGGCAAACGTCAGGAGGGAGCCAAAAGCCAACGTCGAAACGCCGGTGATGGCCTGGCCGACCGTACAGCCCAGCGCCAGCACGCCGCCGACGCCCATTAGCGCGGCGCCGAGCAGATTACGGATCATGTCGCCCGTATCGGAGAAGCCGATCAGGCGAAATCGGCCCATGATGACGGCCGCGGCGCCGGCGCCGCAGAGGGCGCCAAACACACTGCCGACACCGAAGCTCGGGACGGGCGCGGCCGTAAAGCGCTGCAGCCATTCCAGCGCATCGCCCGTTGGGCGGATATAGGTCAGCGACACCGGTTGCAGCGGTCGCGCCGCGAACTCGTCGACGGCAAGGCCGGTCAGCGCCCAGCCCGCAACAACGCAGCCCCCCACGGCCAACCCCGACAGGATGTGTACCGGTGAGGCGCGAAATTTCTTGTCGGCGGCGCAATAGACGAACACCCCTCCCGCCAGCACCAGCGTCGCCAAGAGGTTCGCCACGCCGACGGGCGCCCGCAGAATGGCGCTCAAGAGATGATCGAGGCCTTGGCTTTCGAGCGCAAGGGAAACGGCTGTGGCCGCCTCCAGGCGCGCCCGCAGCGGCCCGAGCAAACCGCCGATTGCCATGTAGGCGGTGAGGCCGAGCACCACCAGCGTGATCAGCGAGCGCAAATCGCCCGCGCCGGCGCGTGCCAGATTGCGGCTCGGACAACCCCCGGCAAAGACCATACCGATGCCGAAGACGACGCCGCCCATGGCGTTGCCAACCCAATTGAGCGTTGGGGCCAAATACATCGACTTGTCGAGGTCAACGATGCCGCCACGCGCAAGAAGTTGTGTGCCCAAGAGCGCCGTGGCGGCCGCCAGCAACCAGGCGCGAAAACGGCGATAGTCGCCGAAGTTGTAAATGTCCGAGAGCGAGCCCATGGCACAGTAGTTGGTTCTGAAGACGATGGCGCCGAACAGGCCGCCGATGAGAAGGCCGCCGAGCGCCAATGAGAGCGGCGCGTTGCCCGTCAACGCCTCGCGAAGAGCTGCCATGGGGCTCCTTGGATCTCCTCTTGCGCGAACCGGCCTTGGGCGTAAGTTCGCTGGTGGCCTGCTTGCGGCGCAGAGGCGCCGCCGCGGGTGCGCGAAAATCGCAGCAACCTCAATCCCATGGACCCAATCCATGCCATCCACAAGCAGAGCTTGGGGTGGGACAAACCGCCGTTCTTCGATTGCAAGTTGGCTGGAAAGATTGTGCATTCCGGGCCATGACCGCGGCGATTCGCAGCGACGAGGAAACGATGACTGGGGCCCGGGCGCCGGCCTTCGTGCATCTTAAGGTGCACTCGGCCTACTCGCTACTGGAAGGTGCCATCACCATTGCCAAGCTGGCCAAGCTGGCGGTCAGCCAGGGTTTTCCTGCCCTCGGCCTGACGGATACGGGCAATCTTTTTGGGGCGCTTGAGTTTTCTGACAAGATGGCGGCCGCCGGCGTGCAGCCGATCATGGGCTTGACGTTGCAAGTGGACTTCGCCGAGCCGGACCGGACGGGTCCCGGCCGGCCGTTCGGGGCGCAGGGGCGCCTTGCCTGTGCCGGCTCGATCGCCCTTATCGCCGCGAATGAGCGCGGCTATCAAAACCTCATGCAGCTCTCCTCGCGCGCTTTTCTGGATCCCGCCGAAGGCGAGCCGCCCCACCTCAAGCTGAGCCAGCTCGGGGGGGCGCGCGCGGACGGCCTCATTGCCCTGACGGGCGGACCGGACGGCCCGATCAACAGGGCGCTCGCCGAGGAGCAAAAAGAGCTGGCGGCCGAGCGCTTGCAGGCGCTCAGCGCCATCTATGGCGACCGGCTCTACGTCGAGCTGCAGCGCCATGGCTTGAGCCACGAGAGCAAGACCGAGCCCGATCTGCTCGCGCTGGCCTATGGGCAGCGACTGCCGATCGTTGCCAGCAACGAAGTCTATTTCGCAAGCCCCGACGACTACGAGGCGCACGATGCGCTGATGTGCATCGCCGATGGCAGCTATGTCACCGAGGACAATCGCCGCCGGCTCTCGCGCGAACACTGCTTTAAGAGTGCGCAGGCGATGGCCCGCCTCTTCGCCGACCTGCCGGAAGCGCTGGCCAACACGATCGAGATCGCCAAGCGCTGTGTCTATCGGCCGCTCGGCCGCAAGCCGATTTTGCCGAAGTTCGTCGTGGCGGCACCGGGGACCTCGGAAAGCGAGCAGCTGGCGCTGGAGGCAAACGAACTCAGGGCGCAGGCCGAGGCCGGTCTAAGTGAGCGCCTCGCCACTAGCCCACTGGCGCCGGGCTTCACCGCCGCGGACTACCAGCAACGGTTGGCCTTCGAGGTCGATGTGATTTCGAGGATGAAGTATCCCGGCTACTTTTTGATTGTTGCCGACTTCATCAAATGGGCCAAGGCCAACGGCATTCCCGTCGGTCCCGGTCGCGGCTCGGGCGCAGGCTCGGTCGTCGCCTGGGCGCTCACCATCACCGATCTTGATCCCTTGCGCTTCGGCTTGTTGTTCGAGCGCTTCCTCAACCCCGAACGCGTCTCGATGCCGGACTTCGACATCGACTTTTGCCAGGATCGCCGTGATGAGGTGATCCGCTATGTGCAAGGCAAGTACGGCGCCGACCGCGTGGCGCAGATCATCACCCACGGCAAGTTGCAGGCGCGGGCCGTGTTGCGAGACGTGGGGCGCGTGCTGCAGATGCCCTATGGGCAGGTCGACCGGCTGTGCAAGCTCGTCCCCAACAATCCCGCCAACCCGGTAAGCTTGGCGCAGGCCATCGAGATCGAACCCAAATTGCAGGAGGAGCGCGACCGCGAGCCGGTCACCGCCCGCCTGCTCGAAATCGCGCAAAAGCTGGAAGGCCTTTACCGGCACGCCTCGACACACGCCGCGGGCATGGTGATCGGCGACCGCCCGCTGGAGGAGTTGGTGCCGCTCTATCGCGACCCCAAGTCCAGCTTTCCGATCACCCAGTTCAACTGGAAGCTGGTCGAGGCCGCGGGCCTCGTGAAGTTCGACTTTCTGGGGCTCAAGACCTTGACGGTGCTGCGCAAGGCCGTCGAGTTGGTCAAGCGCGGGCGCGGCATCGATATCGAGCTGGCGGGGCTACCCCTCGATGACGCGGCGAGTTACGAGCTGTTGGCCAGGGCCGATACGGTCGGCGTGTTCCAACTCGAAGGTACGGGCATGCGCGACAGCCTCAAGCGGCTGAAGCCCGACCGTTTCGAGGACATCATTGCCATGGTGGCGCTCTATCGGCCGGGCCCGATGGACAACATCCCCACCTACATCAATCGCAAGCACGGCGAGGAACCGGTCGAGCTCCTGCATCCGCGGCTGGAGGGCATTCTCAAAGAGACCTATGGCGTCATCATCTACCAGGAACAGGTGATGCAGATCGCCCAGGTGCTGGCCGGCTTCTCGCTTGGCGAAGCCGATCTCCTGCGGCGCGCCATGGGCAAGAAAGACAAGCGCGAAATGGCGCAGCAGAAGAGCCGCTTCGTCGAGGGCGCGCTTAAGGGCGGCGTTAAGCGCGCCGACGCGGAGTACATTTTCGAGTTGGTCGACAAGTTTGCCGGCTACGGCTTCAACAAGAGCCACGCCGCGGCCTACGCGCTCGTCAGCTACCAGACCGCCTATATGAAGGCCAATTTCCGCGAGGAATTCCTGGCCGCCTCCATGACGCTCGACATGAACAATACTGACAAGCTGGCGATGTACACGGCCGAGGCAAACCGGGCCAAGATCCGCATCCTGCCGCCCTGCATCAATGCGTCCGAGGTGGATTTCCTCGCCGGCGAAGGCTCGATCCGCTACTCGCTGGCCGCCCTCAAGAACATCGGTGCGCAGGCGGTCGAAAGCATCGTCGCCGAGCGCCGCGTCAATGGCGGCTTTGACGATCTGTGCGACTTTGCCCGACGCTGCAACACCAAGGCGCTCAACAAGCGCGGCTTGGAAACGCTGAGCGCCGCCGGCGCCTTCGACGCGCTCGAGGCCAACCGGGCGCGCGTCTACGGCAATGTCGAGCAGCTCTTGGCTTTTGCCAATCGCTTGGCCGAGAACGAGGCACAGGGCACCGGCGACCTGTTCGGCGGCAGCGCCGCCGGCGAGGCCTCTATCGATATGCGGCCCGTGCAGGCGTGGACGCCGATGGAACGCCTGCAACAGGAGTTCGAGGCGATCGGCTTCTTCCTGTCCGGCCACCCGCTCGATGCCTACGCCAGCGCGCTCCCCAAACTAGGGGTGTCGACCTATGCGGAGTTCGAAGCGCGCTGCGAGCGCGGCGCGGCCGCCGGGCGCATCGCCGGCATCGTCGTGTCGGTGCGCGAACGGCGCTCGCAAAAGGGCAACAAGTTCGCCTTTGCGATGTTTTCCGAGCCGACCGGCCAATTCGAAGCCGTGATCTTCTCTGAAACGCTGGCCGCGGCGCGCTCCTTGTTGGAGCCGGGCAAGGCGGTGCTCCTCACCGTCGAGGGCGAGCGGGACGGAGAAGCCTTGAAGTTGCGGGCGCAGGCGGTGCAATCACTCGATGCGGCGGCGAGCAGCATCCAGAAGGGATGGAGGGTCGTGTTGGATGCCGATGCCCTCGTCAAAAACGGCAGCCGCGACCTCGCCGTCTTGGGGGAAAGGATGAAGGTCGGCGGCAAGGGCGAAATTTCGCTGTCCTTCTTCGTGCAGGGCCGCGAGGTGAGCTTCACCTTCCCGCAGCGCCGGTTCGATGTCTCACCCGCTCAGAAGGGGGCCATTGCTACGCTGCCAGGCGTGTTGGAGGTGGTCGACATTTAACGCCGGCAAGCCGTCTCAGCCCCCGGCCTGCCAGGCTTTCAGCCAGTCCGTCGGATGGATGAGCATGATGACGTTGAGGGTTAGGTTGTCGCGAATGAGCACCAGGAGAGCGATCTCGACGCCGATCAGCAGCGCCACCGTGACCCAGGCCGGCAAGCGCGCCGCCACCAGAAAGCCCAAGATCATGGCGGTGATATCGGCCAGCGAATTGATGATGCTGTCGCCGAAGTAGTCTCTGGAAATGGTGACCGCGCGGTAACGGTTGATGATGAAGGGGGTGTTCTCGAAGATCTCCCAGCCTGCTTCGAT
>DATMZT010000115.1:0-15590 GCA_035573335.1 Hyphomicrobiaceae bacterium
GATCCCTCGCCGCACCCCCCGCGGTCAGAACCCCGCCGGCACGTCATGCACCGCGGTACCCGACCGGCTCTCGATCCCAGCGCGCGGGCAGCCTCGCATCTTTGCAACCCCGCATCTTTGCAGCCCCATTGCTCCTGGCCAAAGCGAGCCAGCAGGGCCGCGGGCGCGCCAACCGCCTCCCAAGCGTGCGCTAAGGGCTTCGCGCCGCAGGCATGGTCGGCCGCGGTCACGCGCAACGGCGACGCGCTCAACCTTGAGTGCGGCGGCCGCAGCAAAACGCGAGCATAGTGCCTACTCGCTCAAACCCCCGGCCGAAGGCAGCCGACGCCGTAAGTGGCGCCCAATCGCGCTGCCGGCGAGGCTAGCCTTTTTATCAACCAGGCAGGCAAACCTGGCCACGCCTCGGCGCGGCCCGTTTCAGCCCACACAGGTACCGCGGCACGATCGTGTTTGGCTGACCGGTGATGCCACCGCCGGGGCGGCGCCCCACCACACGAGCCGCGCGCGCTATGCTACTTGTCGAGGAGCCGCTTTTTGTGGCGGTGACTGTGGCGCACCACGCGTGATCCGCCGCAGGGGCGCACAATCCACGGTTGGGCCCAGTAGTGGCCGCAGCGGGCGCGTGCGTAAGAATACCCGTAGGCGTAGGGCACGGGGTAGATCGGTGGACCCTCATAGTTACTGTCATCGAAATGGGCCGGTGCTGGACTGCTGGCGAGCACGGCGCCGCTGAGGGCCAAAGCCGCGACCATGGTCTTGCGCATGCGAAAAAGCCTCCCTGGACGACATCGGACCGATTGGGGCCGCGTGGGACGGTTCTCATGTCACTCTCGCCCCGGCCGCTCTCGCCCTGGTCCGAGCGTAGCGACACTCTAGCAGGTTCTGGTGGCGGAGAAAAAAGCCCGCCTGCGTCATCGTCAATGCAGTCTCTCTAGCCACGCTCCTCCTGCGTAACGTCCCAAACCAGCTTACAAACTTGTCTCGCGGGGCCGGTGCCGGCCTGCGGCCCGAAAAACACACCGTCTTTACCACGATGGCATTGTCTCGCCGCTTGCGCCCGACGCCGAACGGATCGGACGGCAGGGCCCCAGGCTCACCGCGACGACGACGGAGGAGGCCGACGGTGCCGCGCCGTTGCCCAGCCCCGGGGGCCGGCTCCGCAGCAGGCGAGCGTCCGCGCAACGCCGCCCAGGGGATCCGACGCGCAAGCAAAACGGGGGTTGTTGGCCAGGCGCACGCAGGCAGCACGAGCCCCCCGTCGCAGCCCGAGCGGCGGTGCGACCGCCTTGCTGGCGCCCCATTGGCCGGGGCAATTGCGCGAGCCCAGGAACTAAGTTTGTAAGTCGCCGTTTGGCCGCCTAGAGGGTTAACGGCCTCAAGGTGGAGCGTCATTCATGGCTGGATCGCTGGCAAAGATCGCGTTCCTGGTGCTGGCTTTGGGCATTGGCCCGGTCTGCCAGGCCCAAGCACCTCGCACGGGCGACGATCAGGACGCCCCCGCCCTCCACACGGAGATGCTGGGCGCTCCCGTATACGCGGCGGACGGCGTGCTGATCGGACAGGTCAACGACATCGCCTATGACGAAGAGGATCAGCCGAAACGGATCCGCATGACCTGCGCCTCGGTGTTGGGCCTGGGTACGCGCACGCTCGAAATTCCAGCCGGGCTCTTTACCGTCCTGCGTGGGGCCGTGGTGGTCGATCTGCCGGCCGAAGCGGTGCAAGCCCTGCCCGAGCTGGTGGAGCAGGAAGACGAGCGATAGTCCGCGGTCTGCCGTCATCCAGAACTGGGCAGGCCCCTCGGGGATCGACACTACCCGCAAGCACACCGAATGGCAGCTCTAGCCTGGAACTGAGCGCCGGCGCCGACGTTGAGTGGCCAGACCCGTCTGTCCCGCTCGCGAGAAATTCTCAGCCGCCATGCAGCGCCTGCTTCTTCTTCCCATTTTGGCGGCTGCATGCCTGGCGAGCCTCGGGGTGGTGCTTCCCCGCGGCGGCGGCGGGCTCAGCGCGCTCCCCCTGCCGCCCGGCGATCTGGCCCGTCCCAGCGGCAAGCGCAACCTTGTGCCGGCGGCCGACTGGTTCGAGCAGTTTTTTGGCGGCTTGCGCCGTGACGATCGGGGGCGCGAGGGTCGCGGCAATCGGGAGCGCGAGGACTGGGCGCGGGAGCGTGGAAGCGACCGTAGCTTCGGTCCCTTCGACGATGAAGAGCAGGACAGCCGCGGAAGCGGCGGCGGTTATTTCCGCACCATGTGTGTGCGCCTATGCGACGGCTTTCCAATCCCTATGAGTTTCAGCACGACACGGTCTCAGTTCGCCAAGGATGTGCGCCGCTGCGCCCAGGCTTGCCCCGCCGGGCGTCTCTTCGTCTACCGCAACCCTGGCGCAGACATAGGGGATATGGTGGACCTCGAAGGGCGCGGCTACCGCCAGCTGCCCACTGCCTTTTTGCACCGAAGCACCCATGTGGAAAACTGCACCTGCCAGGGCAATCCTTGGGATCAAGCGGCCATCGCGCGGCACAAGAGTTACGCGGAGAAAAGCCCACAGCAGACGGCAGCCGAGGCCGAACGCAAGGCGAAACCGTCGACGCGGTCGGAAGGCCGCGCCGGGAAAGCCGAGCGCTGGGTGCAAAGCCAGGCGGAAGGCGAACGCCGCTAAGCTCAAAGCCCGAAACGGGCGCAGCGCACCGCTGCCAATGCGACCAAGCCGCTTTAATGTAGCTTCACATGTGGCTCCGTGCGCCGCGTGATGATGCGGGCAAGGGTATCGAGCAAAACCTTGGCCGGCCCGTGCAATGCCAGCTGATGCATCTTGTAGAGCGACCGGTACATCAGGCGCGCAATATAGCCCTCGATGAAGAGGTTGTGACCGATCAGGCGCCCCATCAGACTGCCGACGGTGGAGTAGTCCCCAAGCGCCACCAGGGAGCCGAAATCGCGGTAGTGCCAGGGCAGCAAAGGTTGGCCGGCCAGGCGGCGTTTGATCTGCTTTAGCATGTGCGACGCCTGCTGGTGGGCTGCTTGGGCCCGCGGCGGCACGGGCTGATCATGTCCCGGCCAGGGGCAGGCTGCGCAGTCGCCGATCGCGAAAATGTTGGGGTCGCGCGTTGTCGCGAGCGTCGGCAGCACCACAAGCTGGTTGAGGCGGTTGGTCTCCAGCCCGGCAAGCGTCTTGAGCACGTCGGGCGCCTTTACACCGGCAGCCCACACGACCAGTTCCGCGGCAATGAAACGCCCGCTGGCCAGCCGTACGCCGTTGGGCAGCACCTGGGCGACAAGCGCCGATGTATGGATCTCGACCTGCAACCCTTCGAGCAGCTTTTGCGCGGCCTTCGAGAGGCGCTCCGGCAGCGCCGGCAGAATGCGCTGGGCGGCCTCGATCAGATGGATCTTGATGTGCTTGTCCGGGTCAATGCGGTCGAGGCCGAAGGCGATCAACTGGCGCATGGTGCGATGCAGCTCGGCCGCCAGCTCGGTGCCGGTGGCGCCGGCGCCGATGATGGCGACCTGCAGCTGTTCGGGGCGCAGGGGCTCCGCCTGCGTGTGGGCACGGATCAACGCGTTGACCAGGCGACGGTGAAAACGTTCGGCTTCTGTCTGGCTCTCGAGCAGGATCGCATAATCCTTGGCGCCGGGGGTTCCAAAGTCATTGCTGAGGCTGCCGACGGCGATGACGAGAGTGTCATAGGGCACCGACTGCCGCTCCGTGACAATGATGCCTTCCTCGTCGCTGAACGGGGCGACATGGACCAGCCGACGCTGGCGGTCGACCCCGACCATCTCGCCGATCCGATAGCGAAAACCATGCCAGTGCGCCTGAGCCAGATAGTCGAGCTCGTGCATGCCGATGTCCATGCTGCCCGCGGCGATTTCATGCAGCAGCGGCTTCCACAGGTGCGTGCGCTTTTTTTCGATCAGCGTTACTGCGGCTTTGCCGCGTCGGCCAAGCTTGTCGCCGAGGCGGGTGACCAGCTCGAGCCCACCCGCACCACCACCAACCACAACAATCCGGTGCAGGCCCTGGCGCGCAGCCTCGACCGGCGGGCGACCATCCGCGTTTGCTAATGGCGCCAGAACCCCAGTCGGTTCAGACATTGGCATTCATCCTTCAACGACTTGCTTGCCGGCGCGCCTACGCTTGCCCTTAACGGTGCCAAGCCACGCCCGTTGCGACACCTCCACCTCAACGCGCCGGCACCCAGCCCGCCGGTGCGAGAAGAATTTTCCGCGCTTGCCGCCGACGCCCATCTGCAACGACGGCCGCGAACCCGCTTTGCGCCCGGGTGCGAGGCGGCGGCATCCGAGGCGTCTGCGGGCGCTGCCTTGCAGGCCCGGAAAGACCCCGGGGGGCCAAATGCCACGCACAAGCTGCCCCACCCCAGGCGAGGCAAAAGCCTACAAAGAGCTAGCGCTCGCCTCAAGCCGTTGCATGCCCTGCCCGCGCAGCGCCTACCGCGGGTCTCTGCAAGCCTAGCCTGTCGCCTCGAGCGCCCGGCCGTGCCCCAGCCCTTGCGCGCTCGGGCCGACCGCCGGCACCGGTGCGCGGGACCGCGACCGCTCGGCATGCCTTTGGTGCTGCGCCATGCGCCACGGGCTTGGCCCTCGCTAGAAACCTCAAGGCGGCGGGGCGGCCGCCGTCGGTTGCGGCCGCGCCCGGCGCTGCCCGCGCCAAAGCGGCGGTGCCATGTTTGGCGCGCTTGCATTTTTCGTCAAGCGAGGCCCACACTGAAGATGAAGAAGGCCCTTAACGAGCCAGATCGCATTGGACCCCGCCCGGGCGCCGACCCGGCGCCGGCCGACTGCTTCGATGCGACAGACACACAGGTGGGATGCAAGGCGCAAGATGTCGAACACGTTACCGAAATCGACAGATGTGGTGATTGTTGGCGCCGGCAACGCCGCGCTCTGCGCCGCCTTGGCGGCAGCGGAAAGCGGCGTGTCGGTGCTGGTGCTCGAGCGCGCCCCCGTGGGCGAGGCGGGCGGCAACAGCCGCTTCACGGCCGGGGCCTTTCGCTGCGTCTACGATGGAGTGGACGATCTGAAGACGCTCATGCCCGATCTTACCGCGGCGGAGATTGCGAACACCGATTTTGGCACCTATACGGAGGCCCAGTTTTTTGACGACATGGGGCGTCTGACCGAATACCGCACCGACCCGGAGCTGTGCGAAATCCTGGTCACCCGCAGCAAGAGCACGATGCAATGGATGCGAAGCAAAGGCATCCGCTTTGCGCCGATCTATGGGCGGCAGGCCTTCAAGGTCGATGGCAAATTCAAATTCTGGGGCGGATTGACGGTGGAGTCTTGGGGCGGCGGCCCCGGCCTCGTCGATGCCCTGACCAAATCCGCCAGCCTTGCCGGCATCAGCATCGCCTATCAGGCACGGGCGCTGTCGCTCCTCAGCGACGACGACGGCGTCAAGGGTGTACGCGTGCGCTACCAGGGTAAAACTACCGAGATTGCGGCCAAATGCGTGGTGCTTGCCGCCGGCGGCTTTCAGGCCAATGCGGAGTGGCGCACGCGCTACATGGGACCGGGCTGGGAGCTGGCCAAGGTGCGCGGCACGCGCTTCAACACCGGCGATGGCATCCGCATGGCGCTCGACGTCGGCGCGCAGCCAACGGGCAACTGGTCCGGTGGCCACGCCGTGGCCTGGGATCGCAACGCCCCCGAATTCGGCGATCTCACCGTCGGCGACAACTTCCAAAAGCACAACTATCCCTTCTCCGTCATGATCAACGCCAATGGGGAGCGTTTCGTCGACGAGGGCGCCGACTTTCGCAACTACACCTACGCCAAGTATGGGCGCGTGATCCTGTCCCAGCCCGGGCAGTTTTGTTGGCAAATTTTCGATGCCAAGGTGCTGCACCTCCTGCGCGATGAGTACCGCATCAAGCGCGTGACGAAGGTGCGCGCCGAGACGCTGGAGGAGCTGGTCGGGAAGCTCGACGACGTGAATTCGGCCAAGGCCCTTGCGACCATCAAGGCCTACAACGCCGCCGTGCAGAAGGACGTGCCGTTCAATCCCAATATCAAGGATGGACGCGGCACCGTCGGCCTTGCCATACCCAAATCCAACTGGGCCATTGTGCTCGACACGGCGCCCTTCGAGGCCTACGCCGTCACCTGCGGTCTGACCTTCACGTTCGGCGGTCTCAAGATCGACGGCAGCGCCCGGGTCATCGACACCGACGGCGAGGTGATCCCAGGCCTCTACGCCGCCGGCGAGCTGGTCGGCGGCCTGTTCTATTTCAACTATCCCGGCGGTAGCGGGCTGATGAACGGCGCCGTCTTCGGACGCATCGCCGGCAGCACGGCCGGACAGCGCGCGGCACAGAGCCCGTGACCGCCTTCGCTCATGCGGCCCCGCCTCGGCGGGCGGCCACCAGGGACCTGATCATGCGCTCGCCGCGGGCATCATCTTGCGCAGAGGTGGCCAGGGGATCGCGCGGGGCAAGCTTATGCGCCAGGATAAGTCGCGCCAGATCCTCGCGCACGGGATCGTGCAATAGCGCCGCCTCGCGCACGAGCAGCGCGGCCGCCGTAGCGTAATAAAGCGCGGTTGCGGCTTGACGCGCCGCCGCGGCGTCGGCGCCGTCCTCGGCACCCGCGCGCTCGATCAGCCCCAGCGCCGCGCTCAGACGTTCCCCCAGCGCCGCGGCCAGATCGCCGGGTGCTGGCGCCAGCATCACCTTGAGCTGCGCCTCCAGCAGGCGATGGGCGGCCGCCTTGCCGGCGGCGCGCACGACGTCGAGCGCGATGATGTTGCTGGTTCCCTCCCAGATCGAGCCAAGGTGGGACTCGCGCAACAGCCGCGGCTCGATCCACTCCTCGATGTAACCGTTGCCGCCGCGCATTTCCATGGCATCGCCCGTTACCTTGCGCGCGTCGCGACAGGCCCTGAGCTTAATGAGCGGCGTCAGAATGCGCCGCAATGTCTGTGCTTCGGTCTCGCCCCGATCGGCGCGCTCGAGACAATCGGCGGTAAAAAATGCCATGCTGAGGGCGGCCTCGGCCGGCAGGATCATCTTGACGAGTTGCCGGCGCACCAGCGGCAGCTCGATCAGGCGTTGGCCAAAGGCGTGCCTGCCGAGCGCCACGGTCAAGGCCTCATGCACCGCGCGCCGCATCATGCCGGTGGAGCGCACGGCGTTCGACAACCGTGACTGGTTCACCATCTCGGCCATCTGCTTGAAACCTTGGCTGAGATCGCCGACCAGCCAGGCCACGGCACCCGCCAGCACGACCTCGCCCGAGGCCATGGCGCGGGTGCCGAGTTTGTCCTTGAGGCGCACAATGCGATAACTGTTGGGCGCCCCCGTGGGCAGAACGCGCGGCATCAGGAACAGGCCGAGCCCCGAGGTGCCGCTTGCCGCTCCCTGCGGCCTGGCGAGCACCAGCGCCAAATCCGCATCCGCGTTCGAGCAAAACCACTTATCGCCATAAAGCAGCCAATGATCGCCCGAGGGCACGGCGCGCGTCTCCGTAGCGCCCACATCCGAGCCGGCCCAACGCTCGGTCATGAACATTGCACCTTGTAGTTGCTGTTCGAGATCATCGGCCAGCAGGCCCGGCAAATAGCGCGCGAGCAACCTTTCGTCGGCAAAGCGGCGGATGGTGCGGGTCAGGCTGTCCGTCATATTGACGGGGCAGAGCAAGCCAAATTCGGACTGCGCGAACAGATAGGTGAGGGCGTACTTGCTGGCGGCCGAGAGCGGGCTGCCCCAGCCGAGCGCCGGTCGGTGCGAGAGCGCGGCCAATGCCAGCTCGCCGAAGGCAATGCGCTCCATGGCAAGGTAGGCGGGGGCCTTGACAATGGACTGGCGATCCTCGCCCTGGCGGGTGCGTGGCTCGAGCCGTGGCGGCATTTTGTCGGCCTCGCGGGCCAGATCGTCCAGCCGCCCCCCCACCAGCCGACCGAGGCGCTGCAAGTGTGGCTCCAGCTGCGCGCGCTCGGCGGCGGAAAGATAAATCTGCAGCATGCCCTTAAGTGACGGATCGGAGCCGTAGAAGTCGAGCCCGCGCGAGTCCGGCGACGCCGACGCGGTGGAACTGGACTTGCGTGCTTCAACGTTCATGGCCTTTAATCACCGGCTTGCGCAGCACAGGTTACCAGACCATGCACTATACCACGCTTGGGAAGACGCAATTGAAAGTGAGCGTGGCCGGGCTCGGCTGCGGCGGCAATAGCCGCATCGGGCTTGGCACCGGGCTCAGCGAAGCCCAATCCGTGGCCCTGGTGCGCGAAGCCCTCGACCTCGGCGTCAATCTGTTGGACACGGCGGCGGCCTATGGAACGGAAGCCGTCGTCGGCAAAGCCATCAAGGGTCGGCCCCGCGACAGCGTGGTCATATCCACCAAAAGCCACGTCAGCGCCGAAGCGCGCCCGCTTTCGGGCGCGCAGGTGGTCGCCAATCTGGAAACGTCATTGCGCCAGCTCGACACCGACTACGTCGATGTTTTTCATCTGCATGGCTTGGCGCCGAAGGCCTATGACCACGCCATGGCGGAGATCGTGCCGCATCTTCTACGCCAAAAGGAGATGGGGAAAGTGCGCCACCTTGCCGTCTCCGAGACGGGGCCGCGCGATCCCGAGCACAAGATGCTCGAGCGCGCCACCGAGGACGGCGTGTGGGAGGTCGTGATGCTGGCCTTCCACATGATGAACCAGAACGCGCGCCAACCGGTGCTGGAACGGACGCGGGCGAACGGCATCGGCACCCTGTGCATGTTCGCCGTACGCAATATCTTCAGCAAGCCCGGCCTGTTGCAAACTACCGTCGCGGAGCTGATCGCCGAGGGCAAGCTCGGCCGAGACGCTATCGATGCCGATGACCCACTGGGCTTTCTGGTGCATCCCGGCGGGGCGCAAAGCACCGTCGATGCGGCCTACCGCTTCGCCCGCCACGAGCCCGGCATTGACGTGGTGCTGTTTGGTACCGGCAACGCCCAGCACCTGCGCAGCAATATTGCCTCGATCCTGCGTCCGGCGCTGCCCGCGGCCGACCAGGCACGCCTGGTTGGGCTCTTCGGCCACCTGGTTGGCGTTGGCCTCGACCTGCCCGACCGGATCCGCACGCAAGAGGCGAGGCGCTGACAAGCGCGGCGCCTAGCGCTTGGCGGCCCTTGCTTTTTTGCCGCCCGGGCGCGGCGCCGCGGCGGCGCCAGCGCCGGCCCGGAGTTTGCCGAGCAGCCAATGCTTGAGCGCCACGGCGTTGTTTTGCGTCTCATTGCGCGCTGCGTAGAGCAGCGTCAGCGGCTCGCGACCGATGCGCGCGAGCAATTCGCTGGCGGCGCTGGCCCCAGGCTCCTGCGCCAACTCCCGGCCGTAATCGACCACGAAACGATCCCACGCCATTTGCCCGCCATGCACGCGCCGGCGCAGCCCGTCGCTCGGAGCGATGTCCTTGAGCCATAGATCAATCTTCGCTTTGTCCTTGCTGACCCCACGCGGCCACAGACGATCGACCAGGATGCGCGTGCCATCCTGTGGTGCGAGGGGTGCATAGACGCGTTTGACCGCGATGCGATCACCAGGCCTCGAGCCCGTTGGCTTGCTAGGCATGTTGGCTACCCATGCTCGCGACCCCACTGGTCAGCCCTACGGCGGGCACCGTTGTGCCCGCGATGGCTGGCGCCAGGCGACACCCTGTCGCCGGTGTGCTGCGGCGACCTTAGGTGGCGGCGCCCCCTCGCGCTAGCGGCGATGGCGCGGCCGCGATAGACTTGCCCGGCGCAAGCTGACAATCGCTGGGCAGCTTGCGAAAAATACCCGCCGCCGACCCTGTGTAGAAAAATTTCCGGGAAAGGGCAGCCATGACCCGCGCACGCGCCGCCGCCGCAGCGCCTTTGCTTGCCGCATCGATCTGGATGGGTGCCGGAGCCGCGTTTGCCCAGGTCAGCAGCGACAGCGTCGAGGTCATCGTCTCCCAGTCCGACGCCTCGGCAAAGCAGCGTTTGTCGGTGCGCGGCTTTTTCAATCTTGTCAAACGCACCGCCGCCAGCCTCTCGGGTTACGCGCTGCCGCTGACCAAATGCGAGAAATGGACGCTGCCGAAAGCCGAGCTTGATACCGTGAAAAAAGCCGCCGCCAAGCAAGGCTTGCTGGTGACCGAACTCGGCCCCGGATGGGACCATGTCTTCCAGGCGACGCCACCGGAGCTCAACGTTACAGCCAAGCAAAAATCCATCATCGACTTGGCAAAGAGCGGCAAGGCGACGACGGGCGTCAAGATCATGTCCGGTCCGGCCCCGTCGATGCTCGAATATGCCTTGACCAAGGACGCGAAGGCGCCAGCCGGCGCCGACGCCCCCAAGCTCACCGTGGCGCTCAGCGACAACACCGTGCTGACGATCGCCCGCACCAGCGTCGACCTCAAGCCCAACCTGTGTATTTGGCGCGGCGAGGTGGAGCAGACGGGTGGCCTTGTCACCCTGATGTGGTGGCCGAACGGCCAGATGGCGGGCACGGTGCAAGACCAAGGCAAGATCTACTCGATCCGGCACATGGGTGGCCAATTCTACGCCGTCGTCGAACTGAGCACTGAACGCATGCCGCAGGAACACGCCTCCCTGCCGTCGACCTTGCGGGCAAGCGATCCGAATTTGCGCGACGACCCGCTGGTGCAACAGGGAGATGCCAGCCTGCTGCGCCGGGTCATGACGGCCGTGCGCGCACCGCAGGCAGCGCCTGCCCAGGGACCGCGCCAGCGGGCGACCGCCGCCGCCAAGGACGCGGCCGTCCCCAAGCCGGCGCCGAGCGGCAAGGCGGTGGTGATCGATGTCATCGTTGCCTACACGCCAAAAGCCGCCGGCAACTATGGCGATGTCAAGCGTGAGCTCGTCGACCTCGCCATTGAGGAGGCCAACCACTCGTTTCGCATGAGCAATCTCGGCAACATCAAGCTGCGGCTCGTGCACACCTACCAGACGACCTATGTCGAGGAGGGTGAGCACTTCCAGCACCTGTGGCGATTTGCCGACAGGGATGACGGCTACATGGACGAGATCCATGGCCTGCGCGACAAATATCGCGCCGACGTGGCCGTGCTGATCGTGGACGATCCCGCAGGCTGCGGCCTGTCAACGCGCGTCTATGCCGATGCCGATGAAGCATTCGCCGTCGTGCATCACGAGTGCGCGGCGGCAGCTTACTCGTTGGCGCATGAGATCGGCCACATCATTGGGGCGCGCCACGAACTGGCCTTAGACAAGAACCTGACCCCGTTTCCCTACGGTCACGGCTTCGTCAACGGCAGCAAGTGGCGCGACATCATGAGCTATAAGGCAAGCTGCGGTGGTTGTCCGCGCCTGCCCGTGTGGTCGAGCCCAAATGTGCTGGTCAAGGGCGAGGCGGCCGGCAGCGCCGATCTCGACAATGCCCGGGTCATTTCCGAGCAGGGCGCGCGCGTTGCCGCCTTCCGCTAAAAATGTGACCGGCCTCACAACCGAGGTTTGCCGACGATCGTCACGCTCAGGGCATCGGTTTTGAGCACGTCGCGCGCTACACGCTTGACGTCAGCGAGTGTCACGGCATTGATTTTCTGATTGCGCCGTTTCAAATAGTCGGGCCCTTCCCCGTCGACCCAAATGCTGAGCAGTGAACTCGCCACCTTGGCGTTGGTATCGAAATCCAACAGAAAAGAGCCGGTGAGATAGCGTTTGGCGTTCTCAAACTGGCCGGGATTGGGCCCATCGCGCGCCGTCTTGATGAGGACCTCTTTCAGCACGCCCAAAGCCGATCCCATCGTATCGTTCTTGGTGGAAAACGCGCCCAGCAGCAGCGCGGTGACGGAATCGTGCACGAGCGCGGTTTGCACGGAATAGGCGAGCCCGCGCTTGACGCGAATTTCCTCGGTCAGCACGGCATCGAAGTCGCCGCTGCCGATGATATGGTTCAGTACCTCCAGGGCTGGAAAATCCGCATGGTCGCTGGCCATCGAGGCCAGACCGAATGCGGCCGTGGCGGAGGGCAAATCCCGTTCGACGACGACCGGCGCCGCCGCCGCGCGCGGCTCGACCTTGGCCACCAGGTCCACTTTCGCCCGCTCGGGTAGATCGCCGAAGATCCGGTCGAGCGCGGCGACGGCCGCCGCCTTGTCGATGTCGCCGACGATCACGACCTTGAGCACGTCGCGGGCAAAAAGCTTGGCGTGCTGGCTGGTTAGGTCGTCACGCACGATGCGGGCCACCGACCCGGGTGTGCCGTCGGCCGGCCGACCGTAGGCATTGCTCGGAAAGGCTTCTTGATACCAGCGCTCGACCGCCACCCGGTTGGGTTCGTTGGCCGCGATCGCCAGGTCGGTCAGGCGCTGGGACCTTACGCGCTCGATCGCATCCTCCTCGAAGCGTGGGACCGCGAGCGCCAGCCGCAACAATTCGGCCGACGGCGCCAACCGCTTGCTGAGCGTGTCGAGGCCTCCGTAAATGGCATCGCGCCCGGCCGCCAACGACAGGCGCATGCCGAGCGCGGAGACCTGTGCCTTGAAGGCCTCTTCGGTGAGATCGCCGGCCCCTTCGGTCAGCAAGTCCGCCACCATGGTAGCGAGACCCTCTTTGCCGGTGGGATCCTGGGAGGCACCGCCGGCGAGGGCAAACTTCAGCGCGATCAACGGGACGCTATGCTCCTCAACCAGCCAGGCCTTGATGCCCTTGGCGCTGACGATTTCTTCCACCGTCAACGCCAGCGCGCGGCTTGCACCCAGCCCGAGCGCGAACACCGTCAGCAGCAGGCCCAATGCGCAGTGCACCCATCCCCTGGCACCGACCGTGGCCATTGAGCGCTCCTTTCGGGTTATTGTTTGACCGCTTGCGGCGCGCTGGCTTCGACCTTTTGCGGCGGCACCAGCGTACCGGTCACCGAGCGCTCTAGGCCCAAGTATTCACTCGCCACCCGCTTGATGTCGTCGAGGCTCCTCGACTGCACGCGCTTGGCAAGCTCGTCGATGTCGGCGATGCTTTGTCCGAACGCGACACCCTCGCCATAGCGTCGGGCCAGTTGCCCCTGATCGTCCGACTCGAACACGCGCACGGCCTCGAACGCGCCCTTGGCCCGATCCAACTCCGCCTGCGTGACACCCTTCTCGCGCACGTCGAGGATGACGGCATCCAGGACGGCTTCCACCTTCTCCAGCGCGACCCCCTCCAACGGAATGATGACGAAGGCGAGGCGACCACTGTCGCGACCCGCGCTGGAAAAATTCGCCCCCGCCGTCGATGCCAGTTTTTCCACGACCAGGCGACGATAAAGGCGCGAGGTATCATCGCCGCCGATGATGCGCGCCAGCAGCTCCAGGCTTTCGCCCTCGCCGGGGGGCCCCGAGGCAAAGCTCGGGGTCAGATAGTAGCGCAGTAAGATGCGCGCACCGGCACGACCATCGACGAGCTGCACCCGGCGGGCGGCAATCGGCTTGGGCTCGTCGGCCCGCACCGGCCGAACCAGGGCGCGGTTGGGCCGGTTCTTGCCGTAGGTTGCCTGGGCAAGGGCCTTGACCTCCTCGGGGGTAACGTCACCGGCCACCACCAGGACGGCATTGTTGGGGGCGTAATAGCGCTTGTAGAAGCTGAGCGCGTCCTGGCGCGACAATTTCGCCATTTCATGTTCGAAGCCGATCGAAGGCCGCCCATAGGGATGGTTTTGGTAAAGCGCCGCCAGCATTTGTTCGCTGAGCAGGCTCAGCGGATTGCCGTCGATGTTGGAGCGGCGCTCGGCCAGGATCACGTCGCGTTCGGTCTTCACCTCCTCCTCGACCAGCCGCAAGTTGACCATTCGGTCCGCCTCGAGCTCCATCACCGCGCGCAGGTGTTCCTTGGCGACGCGTTGGTAGTAGGAGGTGCTGTCGTGGGTCGTGGTGGCGTTGTCGCGGCCACCGAGCCGGGTGATGGTGCGCGAAAATTCTCCAGACTTGAGTTTGCCCGTCGACTTGAACATCAAGTGTTCGAGGAAGTGGGCGATGCCGGATGTGCCCCAGGGGTCCTCGGCCGCGCCGGCGCGATACCAGACCATGTGCGTGACCACGGGCACGCGGTGATCTTCAATCACCACGACCTGCATGCCATTGGCGAGCGTGAAGGTATTGACCCGCGGCTCGGCCAATGCCGCAGGCGCAAACAAGAGCACGATCGCCAAGGCGAAGAGTAGACCGGCGCGAGGCATCAGCCGGCGCTCCGCAGGGATCTCAAAGGGGCGCTCCTTGCCGGATCAACGGGGGCTTAGGCTACCCCTTTTTGAACTCCAGCGTCGATAGGGATGCGCACGCCATAGCTTAAGTATTTTCACCACCCCGGCGAGCCCGACGGGTTTGGTAAACGCAAACTGCGGGCGCCGCGACAGCGGGCGCCCGCAGGTCAAGTCTTAAATCGAAACGCTAGCTTACTTCTTCTTGGCGCCGGGGGCCGCAAAGGCGCCGCTCTTGAAGATGTCGGAGGCCTTCGAGTTCGGACCGACCTTGTCGAGTTCCTTGAAGAAGTTATTGGCCGAGAACCGCTCGTCGCCGGCGTTGCAAGCGTCGTAGCCGCGCAGAGCCGTGCGGCTCAGATCGGCAAACTGGTCAGGCGACATTTTTGCCATTCTGGAGCGGTCGAGGTTATCCCAGAACGCCTTGTAATCTTTCGCGCAGTCGGCTGCCAGAGCTGGGGCGCTCAACGCAGCGGCGGCAACGAAAGCAAGTGCGAAACGCTTCATATCGATCTCCCTATAACTGCCAATGATCTCCCGATCAGGAGCAGCGACGCGTCTTTCGTCGCTCGCTGTGTGCAGATACGAGTCAGTCCTAAAAAGGTTTCAAAGTCCAGGCAAAAAATGCGTACTCTGACGCACATTGTCGTTTGTTGGGACCGCCCACTGACCCAAGGCTTAGGGGCCGCTGCAAGCCGCCAAAACTGCGCAAAATCGGCTCGGGCATAGCGAATTGGCATCCATCTCGAGGCACCGACGGCGGGCAGTGCTTGACGGCTCGGGGGCAATCTGATCACAGCTTGCTCGAGCCCCCTTTTCGCCCCAAGACTTGGGGGGCGCGCGGCGAGGCCTGCGACATGCCATTGTCAAGGCAGCAGCTGATTGAGGCGCTCGGGCGCGTGGCCCAGGGCGATCAGGCTGCCTTTGCCACCGTCTATGCGGCCACTTCACTGAAACTTTATGGCATCGTCGTCCGTATCTTAGGGCGCCGCGATTTGGCGGACGAGGTCTTGCAAGAAGTTTACGTTCGAGTGTGGCAAAGCGCAGTCGACTATGATCCCGTGACTAGTTCGCCCATCACCTGGCTCGCCACCATTGCGCGTAACCGCGCCCTGGACGAAGCCAAGCGCAAAACCATGGTGTCGCTGGAGGAGAACCCCGGACTGTTGCAATTGGCCAGCGACGATGACCCCAGCGCCAACCTCGAGGAGATGGAGGAAAGTAGACGACTGTACGCCTGCCTCAACGCACTGGAGCCTGAAAAGAAGGAAATAGTGTTACTCGTCTACCACTATGGTTTGACGCGCGAGGAAATCGCTCGCCGGCTGAACCGCCCCGTACCAACCGTGAAAACCTGGCTGCGCCGCAGCCTCGAGCAGATCAAGGCCTGCCTTGGGCAATGACTGAGGACG
>DATMZT010000116.1:0-5886 GCA_035573335.1 Hyphomicrobiaceae bacterium
CGAGCACGGCGGGGATCCCATAGATGCCGAGCATAACGATGAACGACAGCAGCATGCCCGACACGATGGCGGGCGCGATCAGCGGGAAGGTGACGGTCAGCAGCGTGCGCAGCGTGGTGGCGCCGGTGATCGCGGCCGCCTCCTCCAGGGCCGGGTCCATGTTGCGCAGCGCCGAGGCTGTGAACATGTAGACGTAAGGCGCATAGTAAATGCCGAAGATGACGATGAGCCCGCCCATGGAATAGGCGTTGAAGCGCCAATCAACGCCGAGGCCGGCCAGCACGGTATTGATGAGGCCGGTTTTCGGCGAGGCGAGGATCGACCAGGCGACCGCGGCAACCAGCGGCGGCACGAACAGCGGCAGCATGCTGACGGCGGCGATGAAGCCCTTGCAGGGCGTGTTGGTGCGCACCACCACCCAGGAGAAGGTGAGGCCGATGACGACGGCCAGCGCCGTACCGCCGCCGCAGGCAATCAGCGAATTGGCGAGCGCGGCGTGGACGTTCGGATTGGCGAGAACGGTGGCGAAGTTCGCCAGCGAAATATTAAAGACGCCGAACCCGTCCACCACCGGATTGGTGTTGGTGAGCGCGCCCAGCAGCAGCATGGCAACGGGGTAGAGGACGAGGAAGGTGAGGATGATGAGCAGGGCGCCAGACCAGAGCCAAGACCACAGCCAGGCCCGGAGCCAGGACAAGGGCAACCGCCGGCTTGGCGCGCTTGCTGCCGTGGTCGGAGCACGGCCCAAATCGGTCGCTATCGCGGCGTCGGCGCCCAACCTAAGTCCTCCCGATCGGTCCGCATTGAGCTGCCTGTCGGCAGGCGGCCATTATCGGCAAGCCATAGCATGGAACGCGCCCGCGGTGCATGGCCCGCGGTGCATGGCCAGTGCATGGGACGAAAGGGCTTAACGCCGGCGCACCCTGGACGTGTCGAGAGGTGGTGGGAGGTTTGGCTCGAGCCGGAGGGGCGGCCCTACTGGCGATAGTTGTAGGCCTTGTTCCAGTCGTCCGTCCAAGGCTTGAAGATCTTTTCGATTTCCGCCTCGTCGGAGTACCAGGTCTTGATCGCCTTGATATCGACGCCCGGGGGCATCGGGGCCTCGCTAAGGGCGGAAAACGAGCCGAGCTCGACCATCAGGGCCTGGCCCTCGCGCGATAAGGCCCAATCGAGAAACAGCTTGGCGGCGTTGGGGTGGCCACCGCCTTTGGCAATTCCGGAGGCGAAGACCGTGACGGGGACGCCCTCGGGAGGAAAGAACCATTTGAGCGGCGCGCCTTGCGCGGTCAAGGGAATGGCGAGATTGGTAACGAGCGGCGCCACGGCGATCTCGCCGCGGATCATGGCATCGACCATCGGCGCCTGGCTCGGAAACAGCGCCGGCTTGAGGGCCGCCTGTTTGGTCCAGTAGTCCTCGCCCAGCACCTTGCGTTCGAACATGGCGCGGTTGAAGGGTGCGCCGCCGGATTGGATCACGGTTTGCCCCAGCCCCAGCTTGCCGAATTCGGGCTTTATGAGATCGGCCCACGCCTGCGGCGGGTTCGTCACGAGGGCGGCATTGTAGGTGATGGTCCAGGCGTTGCCCGAGCGCGGCCAGAGGCGGTCGGCCGTGCGGGCCACCTCGGGATAGTCGGCCGCGTTGGGGGGTGCATAGGGTGCGAACAGCTCGAGCATGCCGCGCGCCTGCACGCGGTCGGAGATATCGATGACATCGGCGATCAAGCGGTTGGCCGCCGCCTCGGTCTTGATGCGCGTGATCAGCTGTCCCGTGGGCGCGCGCACGATCTCGATCCCAATGCCGGGGAAACGCTCAGAAAAGCGCTTGGCGACGGCCTGCTCGGTGTCGAGAAAGTTGGCGGTGTAAAGGACGATTTTGCCCTCCGCCCTGGCCGCGGCGAGGAGGTCGGCCGGCGCCGCGAATTGGGGTTCGGCGGCGGCGGCGGGAAAGGCAACGAGCAGCGCAGCCGAGAGGGCGGCGGCAAGGCTGCGCCCGTGCCGGAAGAAAGGTGCCATGTGTGCCGTGCTCCCCTTGGGCGTCACGCCGTACCCGTGACGTCGACCTCGCGCGGGCGCGCACGGCCCAAGACGGCCGAGCGCGCACGGCTCAAGGGCACCATGTCCGGTATTGGCGCCAGTGGAAAGTGGCTTTGCGGGCGCGGTGCCGCCGCCGGCGCACCGCATCCCCCGGGGCAACCCTGGTTTTGCTAGCGACAGCCCCGGCCAAAACGGGCAGGCGGCTTACGCGGCCTGCGCCCGATCTTGCACGCGCTCCCACGTCGTTGCCCTGAGGCTCGCCCGGGCGGTCATGCGGTCGAGCCAGGCGCCGAGGTTGGGATGGGGACCCGTCAAGGGCGCCCATTCCGGTTGGTCGCGGAAGAAATCGATCTGCGGGGCAACCAGCACGTCGGCAAGCGACGCGCTGTCGCCGGCGAAATAGGGTGCGCTGCCGAGGAGGCGGGCCAGTTCGTTAAACACGGCGCGTGCCTTCGGCATGGCGGCGGCAATGGCGGCCTCATCGGCCGGCAGTCCCAGCAGGCGCGGCTTCACCACACGATTGAAGCCGATCACGGTGTTGACGCCCTGGAACAGGTACCAATCGTTGATGTTCATGACCTGGTCCATGCGGGCGGCGGCCTTGGCGTCGGCCGGCGTCAAGGCTGGGTTCGGCAGGACGCGGTCGAGGTAGCGCAAGATCGCCTGGGTCTCATAAAGCAGGAAGCCGCCGTGCTCGAGCACCGGCACGCGGCCAAAGGGATGGCGTTGAAGATGCGGCTCGGTCTTGAAGGCCGAGGGCGCCACCGGCGCCAGGCGCCAGGGCTCGCGCTTTTCTTCGAGCGCGATCAGCACGGCGCGGCCGAACGGACTTCCGGGCGTCATATGGACGATGAAGGATGACATGGCACAGGTTCCTCTTGCGGCTTGCGATCGGCTAGTGAGCTTGGATCGGGCTGCTGCGCTCGGCCTCCTGGGCAAAGCGCTCGATCAGGCCCGGCCAGCCGCCATTGACATCCTTGCGCAGCGAGGCCCCGGCTTGCGCGCCCATGGTTTCGAACTTGTGGTGCACGAGCTCAACGTGCGTGACGTTTGCACCCTCGGCGGTAAAGCGCACGTCGACTTCGGACTTCATGGTGACGTCGGGTTTCCACTGCGCATTGACCTGCCAGACCATCACCAGGCGATGCGGCGGCTCCCATTGGATGATGGTGGCGACGCTGGTTTCGCTGCCGTCCTGCGAAATTTCGAGCCAGCGCCCGCCGAGGCGCGGTTCCAGTAAGACTTTTTGGATTGGTTTCTTGCCGATACCGTGGTTGTGCGGCCACCAGCGGGTCAGGCCGCTGGTGAAGACCTCGAAGGCGTGGGCGATGGGTGCCGTCACGCGCACGGATTTGCGCACGGGTTCGATGGGGGTTGATCGGCTCATTCAGCGGCTCCTTGTTTTCTTGGCGGTGGGCTTTTCCGCTTCCCGTTTGAACGCCTCGAGCGCATCGTCCCAGAAGCTGTCGAGCCAGTCGCGCAGATCGGCGAGCCCTTCGCGGCGCACCGAGTAGATGCGGCGCACCCCCTCGCTGCGTTCCTGCACGAGACCGGCCGCCTTGAGGGCCTTGAGGTGTTGTGACACCGCCGGCCGCGAGACGGGCAGGCCCGCGGCGATGGCGTTGACGGCATGGGGGCCGGCGCGCAGCCGCTCGAAGACCTGGCGGCGCGTCGGATCGGCGAGAACGGTTAGGGCATTTCCGTAAGTCATGACTTACCGTAAGCTACGACTTACAGAGAGTCAAGCGCGCGTGTCCCGGCCCGGCGCCCAGCTCAACGCCGCGCCGCGCGGCAGGCGTGGTGCGGACAAGGCCCAAAGCCAGGAGCCCAAGACGGGGGCCCAAGACGGAAGTCCAAGACAGGGTCCAAGATAGCGACCACGCCAAGACCCCAAGCGACGAGCGACGGGCACGCGCCCAGCTGCTGGTTACCGCTGTTGATTGAAGGGTTGTTTACCGAGTGGAGTTAGGGTGGTGGCATGAAGCACTGGATGACCTGGATTGGGCCTTCGATCGCCTGTGCCCTGGTGATCATCACCCGGCAATACGGATGGGCGCTGGGTGGTCTTTGCACCCTATCGGCGCTGGCCTACGCGCGCTATTTGGACGTGACGCGCCCGCTTGGGCGCTGAGCCGCCCGCGCTGCGCGCTTCGCGGTCGCCTCGGCTCCTTGATCCACAATTCTTGCCGGATCGCGCTGCCAAGGCGCGCGCGAACCTGCTAAACTGGGGCGGCTGACCGAGGAGGAGAGCCGCTATGGCTAACAAAGAACAGCGACCGAACCGCGAGAAGCGTAAACCCAAAAAAGAAAAGCCCAAACCCGCGCCGCAGATCAGTGTGACCGGGCGCAAGACCTAAGCGTCGCTGGCCTGGGGATGTGAGGGACGCTTAGCTCGCCCGTCATTCCCGGGCTTACCACCCGGGCCTGCCCGGATTGCCGATTTTTGCCGGGGCTCAAAGGTTGAGCGACGCCCGCCCCTAGGGTTTCGCGTGCCGCCCGCGCCGGCGAGGTTGGCGCAAGCGCAAAAGCGCGCCGGGCCCCATTAGGCTCGACAAGGCTCAAAAGCAGGACAAGAGTTGCCGATCCGGAGGCGGAGAATGGCGTTGTTGAGGCGTGGCGTCGGTGCCAGGACCAGTGCCCTGTCGGGCGCACTTTTATTGGCGAGCATGCTACTATTGGCGAGCGTGCTACCCGTTGCCGCCCAGAAGGCTGGCGGCACGCTGCGCATCTACAACACCACGCAGCCGCCCAGCGCGTCGATGCACGAAGAATCGACGATCGCCACCAACATGCCGTTCATGGCGATCTTCAACAATCTCGTCGGTTTCGATCCGCAAAAACCGCGCAACGGTTTTGACAGCATCGTGCCCGAGCTGGCGGAGCGCTGGGCTTGGGATGCGTCGGGTACCAAACTCACCTTTTGGCTGCGCTCAGGTGTCACCTGGCACGACGGCAAGCCCTTTACGGGCAAGGACGTGCAATGCACCTGGCATCGCCTCAACGGCATCGAGCCCGAGTTTTTTCGGCGCAACCCGCGCAAGATCTGGTACGAGAACCTAAAAGAGGTGACCCTCAACGGCGACTATGAGGTCACTTTTCAGCTGCTGAAGCCGCAGCCATCGCTGCTGCCGATGTTGGCCTCGGGGCTGTCGCCGGTCTTTCCCTGTCACGTATCCGACCGCGACATGCGCACCAAGCCCGTGGGCACCGGTCCCTTCAAGTTCGCCGAGTTCAAGAGCCACGCCTCCATCACGCTCACGCGCAACCCGGATTACTGGAAAAAAGGGCTGCCTTATCTCGATGCCATCGAGTGGCGCATTGTCACGAGCCGCTCGACGCGCGTTTTGGCCTTCGTTGCCGGCGAGTTCGACATGACCTTCGTCGGCGATATTACCGTGCCGCTGATGAAGGATGTGCTGGCGCAAGCGCCGAGCGCGACCTGCAGCCTGGTGCCGACCAACGTGCCGATCAACATCCTGGTCAATCGCGATCGGGCCCCGTTCGACAACGTTGCGCTGCGCCGCGCCATGTCGCTGGCGCTCGATCGGCAGGCCTACATCGACATCATCTCTGGAGGCAAAGCCAGCATCGCCGGCAATATGATGCCACCGCCGGAGGGGCGTTGGGGCATGCCCTACGAGAGCCTCGTCAAGCTGCCGGGTTACAGCACCGATGTGGCGGCACAGCAGGCGCAAGCGCGCAAGATCATGGAAGGCCTGGGCTATGGGCCGGGCCACCGGCTGAGGGTGAAGGTCTCAACCCGCGACTTTGCCACCTATCGCGATCCGGCGGTGATCTTCGTCGACCAGCTCAACAAGGTGCATTTCGATGCCGAGCTCGAGGTGATCGAAT
>DATMZT010000117.1:0-8091 GCA_035573335.1 Hyphomicrobiaceae bacterium
AAGATCGCCGACATGGCGACGGACCTGGAGGCGGCGCGGCTGATGACCTATCGCGCTGCCGAAGCGCTCGATCGTGCCGATCCACAAGCCTCCATGTACTCGGCAATGGCCAAGCGCCTTGCCACGGACCTCGGCTTCCAAGTGTGCAACGAGGCCCTGCAAATTCACGGTGGCTATGGCTATCTCAAGGACTATGGGGTCGAAAAGCTCGTGCGCGATCTCAGGGTGCATCAAATCCTGGAGGGCACCAACGAGATCATGCGCGTGGTGATTTCGCGCAAGCTCTTGGGTGGCAATCGCGGGTGACAGGCGAACTCGGGTCAAAGCCGCCTGCGTCCGGCCGGCCTTTGAGCCGCGAGCGCCAAGCCCTGTTGCTTGGCTTGCTCGGCGTCGTGATCTTTGGGCTCACCTTGCCGGCAACGCGCCTTGCCGTCGCCGATTTCGATCCTTTGTTCGTGACGCTTGGCCGCTCGCTGGTGGCGGCCGCTCTCGCCAGCCTCACCCTGCTGTGGGCGCGCCCGCAACCGCCGGCGCGCCGCGACTGGCCACGGCTTGCCGCCTTTGCCTTGTTCTCCATCATCGGCTTTCCTCTGCTGATGGCGATTGCAATGCAACACGCGCCGGCCAGCCACGGTGCCGTGGTGTTGGCGGTGCTGCCGCTGCTGACGGCGATGGGCGGTGCCCTCATCGCCGGCGAGCGCCCCTCCGTGGGATTTTGGGCCTGCGGCCTGGCTGGGACCGGCAGCGTTGTGTGCTACTCGGTACTCACGGGGAGCGCGTCCGGTGAGCTGCACTGGGCCGACCTTTTGCTGGCGGCCTCGGCCGTCTCGGCGGCCATGGCCTACGCCCTTGGTGGCGAAATGGCCAGGCGCATCGGCGGTTGGGAGGTCATCTGCTGGGCCCTCGTGTTCTCCGCGCCCGCGCTCCTGCCCACCCTCTTGCTGTTTGCCTGGCCGAGCAACTGGAACGCACATCCTTCGGCTTGGGCCGGGTTTTTCTATGTATCCGTATTCAGTATGTTCCTGGGGTTCTTTGCCTGGAACAAGGGCCTGGCGCTGGGCGGGATCGCCAAGGTTGGCCAAATCCAGCTCCTCCAACCGTTCGTGGCGCTCGCCGCCTCCGCCCTCCTGCTCGGCGAGACGGTGGGCTGGCTGGAGGTTACCTTTGCCAGCCTGGTGGTCGGCATCGTGGCTTTGGGCTGGCGGATGCGGGTTGTGCGCCGCTAGCCCGCGATCCTTAGCGCCCGTTCTTGCCCCGCGTCAGGGCCCCAAGCTCGAGCGACCGCGGGCAGGCTTACGGCCGCGCAGCCTCCTGTTGCGGCCGATTTCGCACCTGCGCAAGCCGATCCCAGCACCGCCCGCGGCCGTGGCGCGGCGGCGATTGCGTCGGTCGGTCCTCGACCCCATCTTTGCTATGAGAAAGGCCGGGCCGGCCGAACGTTTGCGATTGGCCGCGGACTCTGCCATCACTGCTGGATCGGCATGGCCGGCGCAAAGTGTTGTCGGCCCGGAGGAAGCCCGGAGCGCACACGCCAGATGCCCAAACACGCTGTTAGCCTCGACGACAAATACGCCCTCGACGAAACCCACCAAATCCTGACGGGCACCCAGGCCATTGTCCGCCTGATGCTGACCCAGCGGGCGCGGGACGTGCGGGCGGGACTGAACACGGCCGGCTACGTCACCGGCTACCGCGGGTCGCCGATCGCCTCCCTCGAGGCGGCGATGCTTCGCGCGCGCGGGATTTTGCAGCCCAACCACATCCGCTTCATGACGGGCCTCAACGAGGACCTGGCCGCCACTGCCCTGTGGGGTTCTCAGCAGGCCGAGCTGCGCGGGGAGGGCACGTATGACGGCGTCTTCGGCGTCTGGTACGGCAAAGGCCCCGGTCTCGACCGCACCGGCGACGTCTTTCGCCATGCCAACCATGCCGGCACTTCCAAGCACGGCGGCGTGTTGGCGCTGATGGGCGACGACCATACCTGCGAAAGCTCGACCAGCGCCCACCAGTCCGAATTCGCCTTCGTCGACTACATGATCCCGGTGCTCAATCCTGCCGGGGTGCAGGAAATTCTCGACTACGGCATCTTGGGCTTTGCCCTGTCCCGGTTTGCCGGCGTTTGGGTCGGCATCAAGTGCGTGAAGGACAACATCGAGGCCACCTCGACGGTCGACGGCCGCATTGACCGCGTCGAAGTCAAGCTTCCAGACGAATTCACGCTGCCGCCGGGAGGGCTCAACATTCGCCTCGGCGACCAAGCGCTGCTGAAGGAGGCCCGCCTCCACGACTTCAAGCGCACGGCCATCCTCGCCTTTGCCCGCGCCAACAAGCTCGACCGATTGGTGATGAGTGGCGGGGTGGCTCCCAAGCTCGGGATTATCACGTGCGGCAAGAGCTATCTCGACGTCCGACAGGCGCTCGATGAGCTGGGTATCGACGAGGTAAGGGCCAACGAGCTTGGCATCCGACTCTACAAAGTCGGCATGACTTGGCCGCTCGAGCCGCAGGGAATTCTCAAGTTTGCGCAGGGGCTCGACCTGATTTTGGTGGTCGAGGAGAAACGCTCGCTGATCGAAACGCAGGTCAAGGAGCAACTCTACGACATCCCGGATCACCCGCGCGTGCTCGGCAAAAAGGACGAAAACGAGCACTGGCTATTTCCGGCCAAATTTGCCCTCGATCCTTCCGATATCGCCATCAAATTGGGCGAGCGCTTGATTCGCTTCGGCGCCGGCGATGACATCAAGGGCAAGGTTGCCGAGCTGAAGCGCCTGAGCGGCAACAAACCCGAGACGGCAGAGGTGGCGACCCGCATTCCCTACTTTTGTCCGGGCTGTCCCCACAATTCTTCGACCGTGGTCCCGGAGGGCTCGCGTGCCTACGCCGGCATCGGCTGCCACTACATGGCGCACTGGATGGACCGAAATACCGAAGGCTTCACCCAGATGGGAGGTGAAGGCGCCAATTGGATCGGCGAGGCGCCGTTCTCCAAGACCAAGCACGTGTTCCAAAACTTGGGCGATGGCACCTACATCCATTCCGGTAGCCTAGCCATCCGCGCGGCGCGAGCCGCGGGCGTGAACATCACCTTCAAGATCCTGTACAATGATGCGGTTGCCATGACCGGCGGGCAAAGCCTCGATGGCGGCATCACGGTTGGCATGATCGTCAACCAGGTATTGTCGGAGGGCGTCGAGACGGTGGTGGTGGTCACCGACGAGCCGCACAAGTATCCGCGCGGCGTCATACCGCACGGGGTGCCGGTTTATCACCGGCGCGAGCTGCAGACCCTACAGAAGGAATTGCGCGAGGTTCCGGGCGTCTCCGTGTTGGTCTACGATCAGACCTGCGCTGCTGAGAAACGGCGTCGGCGCAAGCGCGGCCTGTTCCCCGATCCCGACAAGCGCGTGTACATCAATGCGGCCGTGTGCGAGGGCTGCGGCGACTGCGGAGTGAAGTCGAACTGCGTCGCCGTGGTACCATTGGAGAGCCCGCTCGGCACCAAGCGCGAAATCGACCAATCCGCCTGCAATAAGGATTTTTCCTGCCTAAACGGCTTCTGCCCGAGCCTGGTGACCGTGCATGGTGCCAAGGTGCGCAAGGCCGACCAGAAGCAGGCCGGTGGCAGCGGCATCGACCAGATGTTGGCCGGCCTGCCCGAGCCGCGGTTGCCGGCCCTCGACCGTCCCTACACCGTGCTCGTGACCGGGGTCGGCGGTACCGGGGTGGTGACGCTGTCTGCCGTGCTGGGCCAGGCGGCGCACCTGGAGGGCAAGGGCTTCGGCGCCATCGACATGACGGGTCTCGCCCAAAAAGGCGGCGCCGTGGCCTGCCATATGCGCGTCGCCCGCGACGTTGCCCAGATTCACGCCATCCGTGCCGGCGTCGCCGGCGCCGATCTGGTGGTGGGCTGCGACCTCGTCGTGACCGCCTCCAACAAGGTGCTCGAAACCATCAAACCGGACCACACGGCGGTGGTCTACTCAGACTACGAAATGACGACGGCCGACTTTACCCGCAACGCCAATCTGAAGGTGCCCGGTGCGGCACTGCGGCACGCCATTGAGGCGCGCGCGGGCAAGGCCCCGGTGCATTGCCTTGATGCACACACCCTGGCGGTGAAGTTGTTCGGCGATTCCATCGCCGCCAACATGTTCTTGCTCGGCTATGCCTATCAGCTTGGGCATGTGCCGATCGGTGCCAGGGCCGTGGAGCAGGCCATCGAGCTCAACGGGGCGGCGGTCGAGATGAGCCGGAGCGCCTTTCGCTGCGGCAGGGTGGCGGCACACGACAAGGCGGCACTGGGGCGCCTTCTTGGCCCTGCCACACCCTCCAAACCCAGGACACCCTCGCTCGATGAGCTCATCGCCTATCGCGCCGACCTGCTCGGCCTCTATCAGGACCAGGCTTTGGCCGATCGCTATCGCCAGCGGGTTGCGAAAATCGCCGACGTCGAGCGTGGCCTCGCGCCCGGACTGAGCGGGCTCACGGCCGCCGTCGCGCGCGGGTATCATAAGCTGCTCGCCTACAAGGACGAGTACGAAGTCGCGCGCCTGTTCACGGACCCTGCATTCGAGACAGCCCTATCTGAGCAGTTCGAGGCGCGCAGCAAGCTCTCCTTCCACCTTGCACCGCCGTTGCTGGCGCGCCGGGACAAGGCAACCGGCGAGCCGCGCAAGGTCGAGTTCGGCCGCTGGATGCTGCCGGTATTCCGGCTGTTGGCGAAGGGCAAGCGGCTGCGCGGTACGGCCTGGGATCCGTTCGGGTATACGCATGAGCGCAAGCTAGAACGCCAGATGATCGCGGACTACGAAGGCCTGCTCGATGAGCTCAGCGTGCGCCTGTCGCCGCAAACGCACGGCACCGCCACGGCGCTGGCTTCCCTGCCCCTCGAAATCAAGGGCTTTGGCCACGTCAAGCTGCGCAACTACAAGACCGTCAAAGCCCGTGAGGCGGCCTTGCTGGCGCAATTGCGCAATCCCGCGGCGGCGTTGAAGGCCGCCGAGTAGCGTGCCTAACCGCTACCAAGATAGGCTTGCCGCACGCGGCTGTCGCTGAGCAGCGCCGCGCCGGTGCCGCTGGTGACGATACGCCCGTTCTCGAGCACATAAGCGCGGCTCGCCAGTTTCAGTGAGGCGGCCACGTTCTGTTCGACCAAAATCACTGTGAGGCCGCGCTGGCTGATGGCGCGGATGGTCCGGAACAGATCCTGCACCAGCGCGGGTGCCAGTCCGAGCGAAGGCTCATCGAACATGATGAGCTCCGGTTGGCCCATCAGGCAGCGAGCGATCGCCAGCATCTGCTGCTCCCCACCCGACATAGTTCCCGCCAGCTGCGTGCGGCGCTCGTCGAGGCGGGGGAACGAGCGGTAGGTCTCCTGCAAGGCTTGCTGCATGCGCCCGCGCGCCCGCGGCAACAGCGCGCCCATTTCCAGGTTCTCGTGCACGCTGAGCGTCGGGAAGATTTGTCGGCCCTCAGCCACCTGGCCAATGCCGAGATTGCAAATCAAATGGCTGGGCAGGCCCGTGATGTCCTGGCCGCGAAAGCAAATGCGTCCCCGCCGCGGCTTCTCCATGCCGGCGATGGTGCGGATGAGGCTCGATTTGCCTGCGCCGTTGGCCCCGACGATGGCCACCAGCTCACCCTCGTCGGCGGCCAGTGAAACGCCGTCGAGTGCCTGGGCGTCGCCATAAAACAGGTCGAGCTGCTCCACCTGGAGGATCACAGCGCGTCCTCGCCCAGATAACATTCGAGCACGGCTGGATCGCGCGTCACCTCGCCGGGCGGGCCCGTGGCAATGACCTGTCCGTGGTGCAGAACGACGACCTGGCGCGAGAGCGCCATCACGGCGCGCATCACATGTTCAATCAGGAGGATCGTCAGTCCGAGCCTGGCGTTGAGATCCTTGAAGAGCCCCACCATCCGGTCCGTCTCGGTCGGCCGCAGGCCGGCCATGACCTCGTCGAGCAGCAGGATGCGAGGGGCCGTGGCCAGGGCGCGGGCCACCTCCAAGCGCTTGCGGTCCGGCAGGGTCAGCGATCCCGCCGGCTCATGGCATTTGCTCTTTAAACCGAGCTGCTCGACGACCTGGGCGGCAATCGCCTCGGCGGCGCGCACGCTGCGGCACTGCTTGAGCGCGCCGACGACGACGTTTTCCAGCACCGTCAAACCCGCAAACGGCTTCACCAGCTGGAAGGTGCGTCCTAGGCCTGCCCGGCAGATCTGATCGGGCCGCCAGCCATCAATGCGCCGGCCCGCCAAGCGGATCTCGCCAGCTTCCGGACGATAGACGCCCGCAATCAGATTGAAGCAGGTGGTCTTGCCGGCGCCATTGGGGCCAATCAGGCCGACAATCGCACCCTCGGGCACCTCGAAGCTCACATTTTGCACGGCCTTGAGACCGCTGAAGCGCTTGGATATGCCCGCAATTTCCAGCAACGCCGCCATGCTAGTACCCGGGTTGGCCCTGGGCGCGCCGGCCATCGAGCCGCAGGAGCTTCGCCAGCGGCGGCCACACACCGTCGGGCAAAAACAGCACCACGACGAGCAGGCAGACGCCGTAAAAGATTTGTTTCATGCCGGGGACATCGAGGCCGACCGCCCGCATGATCGCGTCGAGGCCCTCGGCCAGCGCCGTCAGCAGGAAGGCGCCGATGATGGGTCCGAACAAGGTGCCGATGCCGCCGATGATGGGCGCCAGGATCAGCTCGATCGAGCGCGAGATGTGAAAGACCTGCTCCGGAAACAGGTTGTTGTAGTAGAAGGCAAAAACGACGCCCCCCAGCGATGTCATGGCCGCCGACAGCACCACCACGGACATGCGGTAGCGGAAGAGATTGATGCCCAGCGCCTGGGCGGCCTCGGGGCTCTCGCGGATTGCCAACCAGTAGTAGCCGGCGCGACTGCGCAACAACGCATGGCACAGCAGGAAGGCGCCGACCGTCATGGCCAGCAAAACGTAGTAGAACATGGTCGGGCTGCCGCGCAGGTTGATGAGGTCGTTCTTTGCATAGTTGGCAACGGGCAAAAAGAAGCCGGCGGAGCCACCGACCCAGGACCAGTGGTCGAAGGCGAGGCGGGCAAATTCGGCAAAGGCAATGGTGAGGATGGCGAAGTAGACGCCGGCAACGCCGAAGCGAAAGGCGAGAAAACCGATCAGGGCGCCCGTGGTCGCCGCGACCGCGACCGAGGCCCACAGACCGAGCCACGGACTGATACCGAAATGTACGTAGAGCGCGGCGGCCGCGTAGGCGCCGAGCCCGACGTAGAGCGCGTGGCCGAGCGAGAGTTGCCCGGCGAAACCCATCATCAGGTTCCAGGCCTGTCCGACGTAGGCAAAATAGAAGATCAAAATCAAAACGGTGATCAGGTAATCGTTGGCCAAAGCGGGAAACAAGATGAGCGCAGCCAAGAGCAGGCAGAGGAGGATGATTTCGCGCGAGGGCGCGCCATCGAGCCAAGGCGCTCTCATGAGGCGCTCTTGCCAAGAATGCCCTGCGGCCGGAACAGCAGCACGAGGACGAGCAAGCCGAACGCGAACATGCTCTTGGCCGAAGGCGTGAACAGCAACCCGGCAAGCGCCTCGGTGACGCCGATCAGCATCCCGCCCAGCAGTGCACCGGGCATCGAGCCAAGCCCTCCGGTGATGACGATGACGAAGGCGAGCAGGGTGTAGCTGGGGCCGAGCGCCGGCGTCACGTCCAACAGCAGGACCAGCATGGCGCCGGCGGCGCCGACGCAGGCGGCCCCGAGGCCGAAGGTCAGCGCATAGAGCCGTCGTACGTCGAGCCCCACCACCAGCGCGCCCTGATAGTTGTCGGCGCAGGCGCGGATGGCCTTGCCGGTCAGCGAGTAGCGGAAAAAGACAAATAGGCCCGCGGCAACTGCGGCCGCCGCAACGGCGGCATAGACCTTGGTGGCATCGACGATCAGTGTTCCTAGCTGAAAGCTGTCATAGGCATATGCGGTCTGCACGCTGCGTGCATCGGGCCCGAATATGAAAAGCAGTGCATTGACCATGATCATCGCCACGGCCACCAGCAGCATGAATTGGCTGTGCTCGGGTCGGTTGATGAAGGGATTGATCAAGCC
>DATMZT010000118.1:0-2018 GCA_035573335.1 Hyphomicrobiaceae bacterium
TCGGGCCCTGCGGCGGGGGACCCAGGCCCCTCCCCCCAGGGCAAATCAGGATCTCGCACGGCCAGCACAGCTCTGGGCTGCCAGCCATACGGGTGGCGCCGGCAGGCCTCAGCCGTTGGCAGAAGATGTGCATAAGCCGCGTGTGCGCCACACCACAGTCGCAAATCAACGCGCATAAACATCCGATGTTAACCGTGGCCTGCCAGGCTAGCCTACGGTAGTATGGTCACTCGTGAGTATCCGGTTGTCCCAAGTAGAGTCATGAGCACCTGTCGCGAACCTGAAAGCGCCGCACCCACGACCGGCGTCACGATCTCCTTCGGCGAACGGTTTGCCGCTTCCGATCAATTTGATGCCATTTTCAAAGAGGGCATGGCGCTCGTCGAGCATACGGCTCGCTATCTGGACGGGCCCGGCCGGCAGGAGGCACGCAAGTTGCGCGGACCGCTGTCGGTGCTCTACGCCACCGAGAGTATGCGGCTGACGACGCGCCTGCTCGAGCTTGCCTCCTGGCTGATGATCCGGCGGGCGCTCAAGTCCGGCGAAATCTCGGCGGAAGAGGCGCGCACCAAGCGCCAGCGGGTCAAGCTCAAAGGTCCAGGCCGTCCGTCGCACGTCAAAGGTTTCGTGGACTTGCCCGAGGGGTTGCAGCAGCTCGTCGAACAGAGCTTCTCGCTCAATGATCGTATCGTTCAGCTCGATCGGGCGATGGAGCTGGCGGTCGGTGAGGCAACGCCCGCCGAAAACCCGGTCGGGGCGCAGGTCACACGCCTGCAGGAAGCCTTTGCCCACACCCGCCGGCGCGCCAACTCGCGTGACAGCCGCCCGGCGGTGCTCGAGCGCTAGCGGCCGCTGGCCTCCGCGGCGTGCCAGCGCTTACGGGCGGGCATGGCTCGTCGCCACGCGCAGCCCTTCACGCGCCCGCTCATTGGCTTTGAGCCTTGGCATCACCGGCGAAGTGATCCCAGCCGGCCTGCACCAGAGCGACGGGGTGCCCGTCCAAGCCCTCGATGGTGACCTCGGTGTGCGCCGTCATTGAGCCTATGCGCGTCACCGCGATGCCGGCGGCGCTGGCAGCTTGCCGAAAGGCGGCCTCGTTCGGCGGCGGAACGCTCGCGAGTATCTCGTAGTCGTCTCCGCCCGCCAACACCGCCTGGTACTGGCGCGGCTCGGCCGCAACGGCCTTGGCTGCCGCTGCCGACAACGGCAGGTCGGCCTGGCGCGCACGGGCGCCGCAGCCGCTCACCTTGCACATGCGGCCAAGATCCTTGGCTAGTCCATCGGAAAGATCCATCGCCGCGGAAGCGTGCGCACGCAGCAGGCCGGCGAGCGCCAGCCGCGGTTGCGGCCGGCGGTAGCGGCTGGCGAGGTGCGCGAGCATGGCTGGCGACAAATCCCAGGCGGCGGCCCGCGCCGGATCTTTGGCCACCATCAGCCCGAGAGCGGCGTCGCCGAGGGTGCCGGACACAAACAGGCCATCGCCCGCCCGCGCCGTCCCGCGTCGAACCATCTGGCCCGGTGGCACCGTGCCGATCACCGTGATTGAGACGGTCAAGGGCCCTCCCCGGCGATCCGTGTCGCCGCCAAGGAGATGGCAACCAAAGCGCTCCTGCGCCTCGGCTAAGCCCGCCGCAAATCCAACTACCCAGCTCCGTCGGGGCGCCGCGGGAAAGGACAGGGCCAAGAGATAGGCGCAAGGCGTGGCGCCCTTCGCCGCAAGATCGGAGAGGTTGACGGCAAGGGCCTTCCAGCCCACGTCCGCGGGCAGGGCGTCGGGGAGGAAATGCACGCCCTCGGCAATCGGATCGGTCTTGAGCACCAGCTCGGTGCCGGCCTTAGGCTGCAGGACGGCGCAATCATCCTCAAGGGCGAACGCCCCCGGCGTTTGCGCCAGGGGCGCCAACAGGCGAATGATCGCCTCCTCGTCTTGAAGCACTTCGCCGCCGCCTGCGTGATGTGTCATGGGACCTGACAATAGGGCAATTGGCACAATTTGCACCCAAACCTGGCCCCGACGT
>DATMZT010000119.1:0-26136 GCA_035573335.1 Hyphomicrobiaceae bacterium
AACCCCTTCTATGTCGCGCTTCCCTACGACGACATGGAAGAGGACGGCCGCAGGAAAGCGGTCAACACGTTCATCCCTTGGGATAAGCCAGGGGCAAAGCAATCCCTGCTGAAGAACCGATGGATTGCCATCCGTGCCAATGACGTCACTTGCTATGCGCAGTGGCAGGACGTCGGTCCGTTCGAGAAAGACGATGCGGACTACGTCTTCGGCGACGCCTCCCAGCCGAAAAACAGCAAAGGGGAGGGGGCCGGAATCGATCTGTCGCCGGCGGTCCGAGATTGCCTCGGCGTGGGGGACATAGCCGAGGTCAAGTGGCGGCACGTAGAGTGGCATGAGGTGCCGAACGGGCCCTGGACGCACACGGTGACCAAGCGCTCGGGACCTTAGGGCCGACTAGCCGAAGGCCGGGATCACCGTCTCACCGAAACGGCGCATCGAACGCTTGATGCGCTCGTGCTCGAGATAGCCGAAGCTCATTTGACAGAGAAGATGGCCGACGCCGGCCTCGCGCAGCTCGGCAACTTGCTCGGCAACATCGTCGGCGGTGCCAATCAGGGTGCCTGAGCTCAGCGCATAGCGGATACCCTCCGCCTCCGCATGGGCGGGGTCGGTCCAAGGGTTCAACAGGGCGGGGTCCGCCCGAAAGTCGGACGGGTTGAACGCCTGGCGCGCGTGCATCATGTGCTGGCGCGTCAGGGTCAGGGCGGCGACGAATTCGTCCTCGGCGGCGGCGCGGCTTTCGCCCACATACACCCAACGCCAAATCGCCGCCTGTTGCAGCAATCGCAGCTGTGCGGCGCCATCAAGGCCGCTGACGCTGAGCCCGTCCGCGTACTGGCCAAGCCGGGTGCCAATCTGGGCAATCGGCAGGCGGACGGTCAGGATCGGGACACCTTTTTCACCGCAGCGGCGGAAGGAGGCCGTCGAGGCGACGCTGTGCCAGATCGGTGGATGTGGTTGCTGCACCGGCGCGGGGCGCAGCTCGGGCAGGCGCAGGTTAAAATATTTGCCTTTGAAGTCGAGGGGCGCTGCCGTCCAGGCGCGCGTCATCACCTCGAGGGTTTCCTCCATGCGCTGGCGCGCGTCGTTGCTTCTGAGACCGTAGCCGACAAACTCGTATTCATTGAAGATGCTGCCGCGGCCGACGCCGATATCGAGCCGGCCGCGGCTCAAATTGTCGAGCAGAGAAAGTTGCGTTGCCAGCCGAACGGGATGGCGCAGCGCCATCTGGATGACGGCGAAGCCGATGCGGATTTTTTGCGTACGCATCGCCAGAGCGGCGGCAAAGGGGATCGGGTCCGCATAGACGCTCTCGCCGGTAAAGTTGTGCTCGGTCAGCCAGACGCCGTCGAAGCCGAGCTGCTCGGCAAGCGTCGCTTGCTCGAGCTGCTCGAAAATGGCAGGGCAGTCGTGCGCCGGCGAGGCCGAGTGGGCAAGCGTCATCCAGCCGAACCTCATGCCTTTGCTCCCGCCGCGGTGCCGGAGCGCGGAAAGTTTCGATTTGCCGGGCGTGGCAGCCCGAGATTTTCCCGCAAGGTCGTGCCCTCGTAGTCGGATCGAAAGATCCCGCGCCGCTGCAGCTCCGGCACGACGCGATCCACGAAGTCATCAAGCCCTGCCGGTAGGTAGGGGAACATGACGTTGAAGCCGTCACAGCCTGCAGCAAACAGCCACTCCTGCATTTGCTCGGCGATGCTGTGAGGCGTGCCGACGAAGGCCAGCCCGGCATAGCCGCCGACGCGCAGCGCCAACTCACGCACGTTCAAGTTTTCCCGCTTTGCCAGCTCGATCACCCGTTCGCGCCCGCTCTTGCTGGCATTGCTCTCGGGGATTTCCGGCAATGGGCCTTCGGGGTCGAACTGCGACGCATCGTGCCCGAGCGCGACCGAAAGCGAGCCGATGGCATTGGCATAGTTGACAAGCCCATCGAGCCGCGCGCGCTTGCGCTTCGCTTCCTCGAGGCTATCTCCCACCACCACCAAGGCGCCAGGCAGGATCTTCAAATGCTCCGGGTTGCGGCCAATTTTCCGCATCCGACCTTTGATATCGGCGTAGAAGCGCTGGCCATTGGCGAGATTGGACCCGGCTGCAAAGACCACCTCCGCCGTTTCGGCAGCAAGCTGCCGACCCGCCTCGGAGGCACCAGCCTGCACGATCACGGGCCATCCCTGTACGGGACGCGCAATGTTGAGCGGGCCCCGGACTGAGAAGTATTTGCCCTTGTGATTGAGCAGCTGCATTTTGTTTGGCGCAAAGTAGATGCCGTTGTCGACATCACGCACGAAGGCATCGTCGGCAAAACTATCCCATAGCCCGGTCACGACGTCATAGAACTCCCGTGCGCGGGCATAGCGTTCGCCGTGTTCCATGTGCGCTTCCAGCCCGAAGTTCAAGGCCGCGTCGGGATTGGAGGTGGTGACGATGTTCCAGCCCGCGCGGCCACCGCTCAGGTGGTCCAGCGAGGCGAACCTGCGGGCGATATGATAGGGCGCATCGAAGGTGGTCGAGCCCGTCGCGATCAGTCCGATGTGTTTGGTGGCCCCGGCCAGGGCCGACAGCAGCGTGAATGGCTCGAACGATGTCACCGTATGGCTGCGCTGTAGGGCTTCGAGCGGCATGTTGAGAACCGCGAGATGGTCGGCCATGAAGAATGCATCGAAGCGGCCCCGTTCCAGGGTTTCGGCGAAACGACGCAAATGCGCAAAATTGAAATTGGCATCGGCAAAGGCGCCCGGATAGCGCCAGGCGCCGGCATGAATGCTGACGGGGCGCATGAAGGCACCAAGCCGCAACTGCTGCGAACTTCCCATGGCTAACTCCTCCCGACGCAAGATGCCTGCGCAAGTCCCTTGCGACCCATCTTGACGTGCCCGCGGCCCCGCAACAATGGCTGGCCGCCCGGCGTCAACCGGGCTCAGGGGCGGGCGGCCTCCGCGCCTCCCCCCTGCGCAAACTGTTACAGTCAGGCGGCGGCGACCTCGATGTCGAGCCAGCCCAGTTCCGTGCTCAGCGCGCGGTCGCCGGGACGTAGAAGCACCGAGGTGGTCGCCGATTCGATCACCGCCGGCCCGTCGATGCGCTGGCCCGGGGCGAGAGCATCAAAGCCGTAGATCGGCACCGGACGCCATTTCCCGAGGTAAATGTCGCGTTCGCCGACGGCGGGCGCCGGCGGTCGAGGTGCAAGCGCGGGTTCCTGCGGCAGCGCCGGCAGGTCGCCGATCGCGGCCACGCGCGCATTGACAAGCACGACCTCCTGATCCCTGAGGCAATAGGTATAGAGTTGTTCGTGCCGGCTATGAAACGCATCCGCCATTTGCTGCAAAAGGTCGTCTTTTTCGAAATCGACGTGATCCAATGGCACGCTGACCTCGAATACTTGTTCGCCGTAGCGCATGTCGGCGGATGGGCGCAGACGGATCGGACCCACGAACGATGCCGCCGCGAGTCGCTGGCGTCCCTCCCTCTCCATCTGCCGGAAGGCTGAGCGCACCGCCGCGGCATCGAGGCCGCTGGTATCGCCGATATGCGTGCGCGCTACTTCGCAGCGCAAGTTGCTGGCGAGCATGCCCCACGCCGATAGCACGGCGCAGAGGCGGGGCACGATCACCCGCTTCAGATCGAGTTGGCGCGCAACGTCGGTGACGTGCAAAGCGGCGGCGCCGCCGAAGCCGAGAATGGCAAAGCGTCTGGGGTCCACGCCGCGACGTACCGAGACCAGCCGAATGCCCTCCGCCATATGCGTGTTGATGACGCGGTGGATCCCCTCCGCCGCGCTCATGCGGTCGATCCCCAGCCGATCGGCGAGGCGATCGATGGCAATTTCGGCGGCGCCGCGATCAAGCCGCGATTGGCCGCCGAGAAAGTTGTCGGCATCGAGGAAGCCGAGGACCAGACTGGCGTCGGTGACCGTCGCCTCGCTGCCACCACCGCCGTAGCAGGCCGGGCCCGGTTGGGCACCCGCGCTCTGTGGCCCGACATGGAGGACGCCGCTATGGTCGACGCGCGCAATCGAGCCGCCGCCCGCCCCAATGCTGGCGATATCCAAGCTCTGCAGGGCGACACGTTGCCCGGCGATGCGCCGGTCCGAGCTGATGGCTGCTTCGCCGCCGACCACCAGGGAGATATCGGTGGAGGTTCCACCCATATCGAAGGGAATGAGGTCACCGTGCTGGTTGAGTTGGCCGGCGTACTGGCTGCCGGCAACGCCGCCGGCCGGACCGGAGAGCACGCTGCCGGCGGCCAACCGCACCGCTTCCGCGATGCTGGCGACGCCACCGTGTGATTGGATGATCAAGACCGGTGCCTTGAACCCGGCCGAACGCAAGCGGGTCTCTAGACGCAGCAGATAGCGTTCCAGGGCCGGGCCAACGTAGGCGTTGACTACGGTGGTGCAGACGCGATCGTACTCCTTGATCTGGGGTAGTACCTCCGAGGACAAGGCGACATAGACCTCAGGCATCGCCGCAGCTATGGCCTCGGCGGTGGCGCGCTCGTGGCTGGCATCGCGCCAACTATGGAGGTAGCACACGGCTATGGCCTCGACCTGTTCGCGCGCGAGGGTTGCAATCGCCGCCGCCAGGGAGCCGCGGTCGAGCGCGGTCTCGACGCGACCATCCGGCCGTAGGCGCTCGCGCACACCCAGTCGACGTTCGCGCGGCACGAGCTGCGTCGGCGGCGGCTGGCGCAGATTGTAGCGATCGTCCTTGAGCCCCTCGCGCATCTCAATGATGTCGCGATGGCCTGCCGTGGTCAGCAGCCCGACCTTGGCGCCCTTGTGTTCCAGCAAGGCGTTGGTGGCAACCGTTGTGCCATGCACGATGCGCTCGGTGCCTTCGAGCAAGGTGCCGGTATCGATCCCGAGCGCCGCCGCCAGCCGATCGAGCCCCGCCATCACGCCCAAGGACTGGTCGGTCGCTGTCGTCGCAACCTTGGCCAGCGTGACATGACCCCGCGCATCAACGGATACGAGATCCGTGAAGGTTCCGCCGACATCGATGCCGATCCGAAACATCGCTCACTCGATCCTGTCCGAGACAAATCCTTGGCGTTTGTCGCGCTCGCGCTCCGGCGCCGTGCGCAGCTTGCCGTCACCCCAGCCACCACCACCACCCGAGTGCGCGTTGAAGACGTCGCCGGGCCTCAGCACGATACCCGTCTCCTTGGTCTTGAGGGTGCGATCGGGGCGGCCCGCGGACTGCAGCCAGTACCGATGCGGCTTGCCATCCTCGCCGCCGGCGAGGCCGCAGGCGCCATATTTGATGCCGTCGCCGGCGGTATTGCCAAGCGCCGGCGCGCTCGTCTCGACGATGAGTTCGAGTTCGCCGCCCGGACCGCCGCGATGGCGTCCGTCGCCTCCACTGTCAGGGCGAAACTCGTGGCGCCGAAAGTGCAGGGGAAAGCGCACCTCCTGCACCTCAAGGCTGCCGAACTTGATGCCGCCGGCCGCCTGCCATTCGCCCGCCCCTGGCCAACCGTCTCCCGCCGAGGAGCCGCCGCCGCCCGGCCGCGCTTGAAACAAATGCCAGATGAACGGCTTGCCGTTGCGCGGGTCGACGCCTTGCACCGCCAGTCGAAAGCGTCGGCCCCAGCCCGCCATGGCGCGCTCGGGGCAGGCCGGCGCCAGGGCGCGGATGATCGCCTCGATGATCTCCTGGCCACAGTGATTGGTACACAACGTCACCGGCGCGCCGGGCCGGGGGCAAACGATGGTGCCTTCCTTGACTTTCAAAGTCAGCGGCCGAAAGGCGCCATCGTTCTTGGGAATGTCCGGATCGATCAGGTAGGCGAGCGCCACCACCGCAGCCGAGTAGGTGTTGGCATAGGAGGAGTTGATGAACCCCGTTACCTGCGGATGGCTGTCGCTGAGATCGATGCTAAGGTCGCTACCGTGCTTCAAGATGCGGGCGCGGATCGGGATGTCGTGGGCGCCATGACCATCATCGTCGAGGAATGCCTCGCCCTCGTAGCTGCCATCCTTCCAGGTGGCGATGATGGCGCGCACTTGCCGCTCTGCCCCATCGAGCACGGCCGCCACGGCGCTATGGGTGAGCGCTGAGCCGAACTCACCGAACAGTTGGCCCAGGCGCCGCTCGCCGATGCGCGCCGAGCCGATCATCGCCGCCAGATCGCCACGGAAATCGCGGGGATGGCGCACGTTGAGGACGATCATCTCGTAGACGTCGTCGCGTCGGCGGCCCTGCTCGTAAAGTTTTAGGGGCGGAATGCGAAGGCCTTCCTGATAGATCTCGGTAGCGTCGGCGTTATAGGCCCCGTGCGTGGCGCCGCCGATATCACTCTGGTGCGAGCGGTTGATCGACCAAAACACCAGGCGGTCCTGGTCAAAGACCGGGACAAAGGCGGTGAGATCGGGCAGATGGTTGCCACCCCGATAGGGATCGTTCAAGAGGTACACGTCCCCGGGTCTAATTTGGTCCCTGAAGAACTCGTGCACGGCGCGAGCGGCAAAGGGTAGGGCGCCGACGTGGATGGGCACATGCTCGGCCTGGGCGATCAAGCGTCCCTCGGGATCGCAAAGCGCCGTTGAAAAGTCTCGGCTCGAATTCAGGATCTGCGAATAGGACGTGCGCAACATGGCTTCGCCCATCTCCTCGACGATGGCGCGAAGCCGGTGCTGGACCACGGAGATTGTGATCGGATCGACGGCAGGGATCATGGTGGGGGAGGTCCTGAGGCGGCGGTTGCAGCAATTCGCAAGAGCGGCGAGCATGCATTGCCCTGCCGATTTCGGTCAACACGCCTGGGTGTTGGCCTTGGGTTTGGCGTCAAGGCTCCGACATGAACGGCGCGCGCAGAGTGCAGAACTCCTCGACCGCTGTGAACAGGCTTTCGCACTCGGCGGCTCCCACCGGCAGGCTCATCGCAATCATGCCGCGTCGCGCGATATAGATCCCGGCCGCCAGCAGATCGAAAAAGTAGAGCTCGCGCAAAGCCTCCTCTTTGGGGCTGGCACTATAAGGACGCTCGATCGGTCCGGCGCGGAAATGCGGCTGCATCATGCTGCCCAACCCGCTGAAGTGCATGTTGACGGCGCGCGCGCGGCAAATTTCGTTCAGCCTCGCACGCACCTCCTCCCCACGCGCAAACAGCGCCTCGGCGGCGGCGGCATCGAAGATCTCGCCCATGGCGACCATGCCGCCCGCCATCGTCATAACGTTGTTGTTGAAGGTTCCCGAATGGATCAGGGCGCCCGGCCGATGGGCGTCAAAAAGCTCCATCACGTCGGCGCGACCGCCGAAGGCGCCGAAGCTCATGCCGCCAGCCATGTACTTGCCAAGCGTCGTGAGGTCCGGCGTCACGCCGCGGAGCTGCTGGAGGCCGCCCGCGGAATGTCTACTGGTCATCACCTCGTCGAACAGCAAAAGGATGCCCAGGTCGCGGCTAGCCTCCCGCAGCGCGGCAAGAAATTCGGGCCGCGCGGGTATACAACCGCCCGAGCCCATCATCGGCTCTAGAATAACGGCCGCGATGTCACCGGCATGCGCGCGGAGAACCTCGAGCGTCTGTTGGCTATCGTTGTAGTCGGCCAAGACTATCGGAATCGGTGAATTGATCGGGCTACCGCCGCCGACCAGCGTCAATAGTCCTCCGTGGTATCCGCCCCTAAAGGCAAGCACGCTTGGGCGGCCGGAGTAGGCTCGCGCGGCCCCGAGCGCCATCATGTTGGCCTCGGTACCACTGTTGGTGAAGCGCACGCGCTCGAGCGAGGGAAAGCGCGCGCACAGCAACGCTGCCAACTGCGATTCGCGTTCTCCGACTGCGGCCAAGTTGAGGCCTCGGTCTATCGCAGCATGCAAAGCCGCCTGAATGCGCGGTTCGGAATGGCCGAAGAGACCGGCCGTGTATTCGCCGCAGAAGTCGACGTAGCGGCGACCGTCCACGTCCTCGAGAAAACAACCCTGCCCACGCGCCATTGCCGTTGGAAACGGCGTATAGAACAGGACCGAACGCGTGTTGCCCCCCGGCAGGACCGTCCGCGCCGCCCGATGGAGGCGTTCGCTCGCCGGCCGGGCTGAACGATAGCGCTCCCGCGCCTCCGCGAGCGCGCTATCGAGATCGCTGTTGCGTTGTTGGCTTGGGCTCATATGCGCTTTTCCTAGGGGTTGGGCAGCACGAGGAGCCAACGGCGCCGCACGTGCGCGCTAAGGTGCAAAGCCGATGGCTCGGCGTCATTTTGCACGAGCGCCAGCCTGAGCGCGATAGCTGGCTTTGCTCGCCGGCGCGCGCCAGAGGCGATCCTGGGGGCTAAGCTTGCGCCAAAGGGGGGCGGGGATTGCAATTTTGGGCGCGGCGGCTTTTGCGTTCGGGCTCTAGGGGGCCAAGTGCTTGTTTGCCCGGCCAGCGGCGGGCGGCGGTGGATTTTGCGCGGAAACCGGCGGTGCCCTCACCCTGTTTGCCACCAACTTGGCTCGGCGCTTTTCCGTGTCCACCACGCACACGATCACCGGGGCCATTGTCGGTGTCGGTGCTGCACGGGGGATCTCGCCCTCCGCTGGAACGTCGCCAGCGATGTGGTCACCGCCTGGCTGCGCCCGCTTCCAGCCGCCGCCTTACTTTACGCCCTCGCGATGCGGCCCTGAACCCTCTTTGCTTGAAGCTTGCAGGCTCGAAACGCAAGGCCGCTTGGGTCGCGGTTTGGCGGCGCCTGCGCCGCCGGCGCCGGACAATCGCGCCATGATCGAGTAAGGTGGTGGTGTTCGGCAGTTTTCGAGCCTCGCCATGCACCGGCCCAACGTCAAAGACTTGCTGGCTGGACTGCTCTTTCTGGCCTTCGGCCTGGGGTTCCTGGTGCTGGCGCAACGCTATCCCATGGGGAGCGCGCGGCGCCTGGGGCCCGGTTATTTTCCCCAGCTGCTGTCGCTGCTCCTGATTGGGATCGGCGTTGCCACGGCGCTGCGCGCCTTGTTCACCCAGCCGGTGCCGGTCGGCAGCATCGCGCTGAAGGCGCTGCTGTTGCTGAGTTTGGCCGTGGTGGCGTTCGCTTTCACCGTCGAGCGCGGCGGGCTCGCCATCGCCGTCGTGGTCTTGGTGCTGATCTCGAGCAGGGCGAGCCATGCCTTCCGCCTGTCTCAGGCGCTGGCACTCGCCTTGGCGCTCGCCGCCTTCTCAGCCCTGCTGTTCGGATTTGGGCTGGGCCTGCCCTTCCCCATCCTGCGCTTGTGGGGTTGACCGGCGGTGGCAGACATCCTCACCAATCTCGCCACCGGTTGCGCCACCGCGCTCTCCGCCTTGAACCTGTGCTATTGCTTTCTCGGCGTCTTGCTGGGGACGCTGGTCGGTGTCCTCCCCGGGCTCGGTCCGGTCGCAACCATCGCCATGCTGCTGCCGGCCACCCTGACGCTGCCGGCCGAGTCGGCGTTGATCATGCTGGCCGGCATCTATTACGGCGCGCAGTATGGCGGTTCCACCACGGCCATCCTGATCAACCTGCCCGGCGAGTCCTCCTCGGTGGTCACCACCCTCGACGGGCACGCCATGGCGCAGCAAGGCCGCGCCGGCGCGGCGCTCGCCACCGCCGCGATCGGCTCGTTTTTCGCCGGCACGGTGGCGACCTTCGTGATCGCCTTCCTCGCCCCGCCGCTGGCAAACCTGGCTCTGCGCTTCCAAGCGCCGGAGTATTTCGCGCTGATGGTGCTGGGGCTCGTCGCCTCCATCGTGCTGGCGCAAGCCTCCCTTCTAAAGGCGCTCGGCATGATGCTGCTTGGCCTGCTGCTGGGCCTCGTCGGCACCGACCTTACCTCGGGCACGCAGCGCTTCACCTTTGGCGTTCCCGCCTTGAGCGACGGCATCAATTTCGTCGTTGTCGCCATGGGGATCTTCGGCATCGCCGAGATCGTGCGCAATCTCGACGACAAAAGTAGGCGCGATGCGCTGGTGCACGAGATCGGCGGGCTCTGGCCCAGCCGCAGCGATTGCCGGCGCATGGTTGCTCCCATCCTGCGCGGCACTGCGCTGGGCTCCCTGCTCGGCATTCTGCCGGGTGGCGGCGCCCTGCTCGCCTCCTTTGCCGCCTATGCCCTGGAAAAGAGAGTGTCCCCTAATGCTGTCGCGTTCGGCAGCGGAGCAATCGAGGGTGTGGCCGCACCCGAAGCAGCCAACAATGCCGGGGCGCAGACCTCCTTCATCCCCATGCTGACGCTCGGCATTCCCTCCAATCCGGTGATGGCACTCATGATCGGTGCCCTGGTCATCCAGGGCATTCGCCCAGGACCCAACGTGATGGTCGAACAGGCGCCCCTGTTTTGGGGCGTGGTCGTATCGATGTGGATTGGCAACCTGTTCCTATTGCTGCTCAACCTGCCGCTGATCGGTTTGTGGGTGCGCCTCCTTGCCGTCCCCTATCACCTGCTGTTTCCGGTGATTTTGGTATTTTCGGCGGTCGGGGTCCTCAGTCTCGCCAATGCTCCCATGGACGTGTACTTGATGGCGCTTTTTGGCGTTCTTGGTTACGCCTTCGCCAAGCTTGGCTGCGAACCGGCGCCGCTGCTGTTGGGCTACATTCTGGGACCGATGATGGAGGAATATCTGCGCCGCGCGCTAACGCTATCGCGCGGCGATCCGATGATCTTCCTGACGCGCCCGATCAGCGCCGTCATGCTGCTGGCCGCGCTGCTGGCGCTGTGCACCCTGGTCTTGCCCAGTGTGCGCGCAACGCGCAGCAAGGCGTTCGCGGAGTAGGAGCCGCTCGATGGGAGCGCACGCATTGGCCTATGGGGTTGTTTGATGCTTCGCTGCGGGCGGTGCCAATGCCAAGATCTGCCGCTCAGCCAGTTGCCGCTTGCGAGGACCGGTCATGACCCAATGCGCAATCAAGGTCTACTCCGACTACAAAAGTCCATACGCCTATCTGGCGAAGGATCTGGTCTACGAGCTCGAGCGCGAAACGGGCGCGCGGGTCGAGTGGCTACCCTATACCCTCGATATTCCCGCCTATCTCGGCAGCGCCAGCGTCGATGCCGGCGGCAAGGTGGTGGAGGAGAACCGAAACGCGCACCAGTGGCGCCGGGTCAAGTACAGCTATATGGACTGTCGGCGCGAGGCCAACCGGCGCGGCCTGACGATCCGGGGGCCCAAGAAGATATTCGATTCCTCCCTTGCCAATATCGGCATGCTCTATGCGGCACAGCACGGCGTCTTTCGCGCCTACCACGATCGCGTTTTCGAGCTGTTTTGGCGACGCGAGTTGGACCTGGCGAATGCCGCGGCCCTGGCGGCGGTGTTGCAGCATTGCGGTGCTCCCACCGGCGAGTTTGTCGACTTCCTGGACGGTCAGGGCCGTCGCGCGCTTGCCGAGATCCGCAGCCAGGCGGAGGCCGCCGGGGTGTTTGGCGTGCCAAGCTTCCTATTTGCCGACGGCGACCTTTATTGGGGGCGCGAGCACTTGCCTCGCGTCTGCGAGCGAGCCGCGGCCAAACCATAGCCCGGCCTGGCTGGCCGCGCCTCCATGGCCCTTCAATAGGGGGTAATAACGTTCACCAGGGCGTGCCGCTGCTCCTTGAGCACGGCATTGCGCGCGGCCAGCAAGGTGCTGGCTAGCTCCGCCGGGTGCTCCACGCGGGCCGCGAAGGCGCCATGGGCCTCGGCATAGCGTTCGAAGGCCGGGCTCGGCGACAGCTCGGCCAGCCCCGTTCCATTTTCGCGGCCCGCCGCGCCGGAGGCGAACATCGCCATCGTGGCATTGCGCACGGCGCCATAACGCGCGTTGTTGAAGATCACCACCGCGATCGGCAGCTGATGCGCCTCGGCCACCCAATGGCAGGCCGTCGGGTTGGCGAAAATCATGCCGCCGTCGCCGATCACGGCCATTACAAACCGGTCCGGTGCGGCGAGCTTGGCGCCCAAGGCCGCGCCGACGCTCCAGCCCAGCCCGCCGGCTGGGCTCAGGGCAAAATAGCTGGCGGGTTGTGTGCGCGCGCAGTGCTCGAGCCGCAACTGGTATTCGTTGAAAATGAGGCCGTCCGGGCCGGCGACCTCGCCGATGCACTGGCTCAAATAGGTTGGCGAGATGTGTGGCGCCTCGGCCGCGAGGCTCCTCCCTGCGTCCCTTCGCAGCGATGCGGCGCGCGCCACCGCCCAGGCCAGGCGCTGCGGCAACCGTCCCCCATCGGTGGCGGCACGCTGCTCGAGAGCGTCGCTCAGAGCCTTTAGCGCGGCTCCGGCACGTGCCGCGATGGACAGGTGGCTCGGATAGGAGCGCATGGGGTAGCGCAGGTAGGCCGGATCCTCGCCGATGTGGACCACGCGCGCCGCCGGCGCTGGGCCCTGCCTGCTCGGCATCCACGGCACATCCGCCTCGACGACGACAATGAGATCGCTGTCGGCGAGCAGCGGATGTGGATCGAAGCCGTGGTGCAAGGGGTGATCGGTCGGCAGACACAGAAAGCGCGGTGTGTGCACCACCACCGGCACGGCAAAGCGTTCGGCGATGCGGCCGAGCTGCTGGACGTCCTCGCCGCGGCGCCCAAGGCTGGACACAATCAGCAGGGGGCGCTCGGCCGCGAGCAGCCAGTCGGCAAGGCGGTCAATTAGGGCCGGGTCGGGATGCGGGCTCGACGGCGGCTGCCGCGGCACCTCGAGGCTATCGCCGTCGCCCGCCGCCGACAGCGGCTCACGCGGCAGCGTCAGGTACACAGGACCGCGCGGTGAGGCCATGGCCACTTCCAGGGCGCGGGCCACGACCGCGCCGGCTTGGATAGGATTGCGCAGCTCGTAGTCCCACTTGACGAACTCCCGCACCATGCCCGCCTGGTCGAACATCTCCTGCGCCCAGTGGATGGGCCGGCTACGCGCCCCGAAGGTACCTTTTTCCATGATCGGTGAGCGCCCGGCCATCAGCAACAGGGGCACGCGGTCGCGTGCAGCATTGGCGAGCAGGTTGATGGTGTTGGCGGTGCCGACGTTGACGTGCACCATCACCGCTTGCGGCGTGTCCGTCATCAGGTAGGCGCCATGGGCCATGGCCATGGCCAGGTTCTCGTGCGGCACCAGGATCGGCCGTGGCACCTTGGCACCGCTCAGCTTGGCGCGCGCGAAACCTTCGACGATGGGGGGAAAGTCGGTGCCGGGATTGGCGAAAAAAAACTCAACTCCATGACGCCGCAGCGACGCCAGGATGACGTCGGCGGCGCTCAGGTCGGCTTTACCAAGGCCCATGCGGGGCTCCTTGCCCGATCAGTCGAGCTTTATGTTGGCGGCCTTGGCAACCCTGGTCCAGCGCGGAATCTCAGCGGCAATCTGGGCGGTGAGCGCAGCGCGCGGGCCACCGCCCGGGTCGACGGCGAGCCCGATCAGGCGCTCGCGTACCTCCGCCAAGCCAATGATCTGGGTCAGCTCCTTGGCCAATTTTTCGACGATAGCTTCGGGTGTGGCCGCGGGTGCGAACAGTCCGGACCACAAACGTACATCAAGATCCGGCACGCCCGCTTCCGCCATGGTCGGCACCTCGGGGTAGTCCCGCATGCGGTCGCTGGCGGTGGTGGCAAGGGCTCTGATGCGACCAGCCTTGATGTGGCCCGCCACCGCCGGCGCATCGGCGAGAGCCAGCAAGACCTCGCCGCCGACCACGGCTGTCACCATCTCACCGCTGCTCTTGTAGGCGATGTGCTCGATGGGCGCGCCCGTCTTCAGTTTGAAGAGCTCGCTAGCGAGCTGGAAGGCCGCCGAAGAGCTCGCATAGTTGGCCTGGGCGGGATTGGCCTTGCTGTAGGCCACCAGCTCCGGCACCGTGCTTGCCACTGCGTCGGCTTTGACGCAAAGCAGCAGCGGGAAGGAGGCGATCAGCCCAATCGGTACGAAATCGCGCAAGGTGTCGTAGGGCAGCTTACTGTAGACGGCGGGGTTGATGGTCATAGCGCCGGTCGCCCCGACCAGCAGGGTGTAGCCGTCGGGAGCGGCCTTGGCCACGAATTCGGTGGCGATCATGGCGCCGGCGCCGGGCTTGTTCTCCACCAGTGCCGGCTGACCCAGGCGCTCGCTGAGCTTTTGGGCAATGATCCGGGCCAAGATGTCGTTGCCCCCGCCGGGGGCGAAGCCGACGATGATCCTGATCGGCTTGGCCGGGAAGCCCTGGGCTGAATCGCCCTGCGCGCGCGCGGCCAGGCCCACGCTCGCCCCAGCCCCCATCGCTGCCAGACCGCTAACGAAGAGCCGTCGCGTCGCCCGGTGCCCGTCGCGCATGTTCACCCCCTTGGCTGGCGTTCGGCAGATGCCTCAAGCAGGCTCCCGTCACCTCTTGCCGATTGGCAGCTGATTGAAGGCTAGCGTCTTGTCGACCCGGATCTCGGGCGGCAAGCCGAGCACGCGCTCGGCAATGATATTGCGCATGATCTCGTCCGAGCCGCCGGCGATGCGCGAGGCGGGCGAGGTCAACAGGGTTTGCTGAAAGGCGGCAGCCACGGGCGCCAGGGTCGGGTCCAAGAGCACGCCGCCCTGCTCCATGAGATCCATGGCAAAGGCGGCGATGTTTTGCAGCGTCGCGGCGTTCACCAGCTTGCCAAGCGAGGCCTCCGGGCCTGGCGTGCCGCCACGCGATAGGGCGGTCATGGTGCGGAAATTGACGTATTTGAGCCCCTGGCTCGCAACGTACCAATCTGCAAGCTTGTCGCGCACGGCCTGGTTCTTCAGGGCCGGGCCGTCGCCGAGGTCGAGTTTGCGGGCGAGTTCGAAAATGTCCTCGATGCCGACGCCGACGCGGCCGCCGATGGTGTGGCGTTCGTTCATCAGCGTCGTCAGCGCCACCTTCCAGCCCTCACCGACGGCCCCTAAGCGTTGGCTGTCGGGCACGCGCACGTCCTTGAAGAACACCATATTGAAGTGCGATGCGCCCGACATTTGCTTGATCGGTCGGATCTCGATGCCCGGCGACCGCATGTCGATGAAAAAATAGGTCATGCCGTCGTGCTTCTTGGCCGTGAAGTCACTGCGCGTGACCAGCACACCCCAGTCGCAATAGTGGGCGCCCGACGTCCAAATCTTCTGGCCATTGACGATCCAGTCGCTTCCGTCTGGCTCCGCGCGCGTGCGCAAGCCAGCAAGATCGGAGCCGGCGGCGGGCTCGGAGAAGAGTTGGCACCAGATCTCCTCGCCGCGCAGCGCCTTGCTGGCGAAACGGTCGCGAATTTCCTGCGTGCCCCAGGTGCACAGCGTCGGGATGCACATGCCAAGGCCGATATCGAATAGGCCGCGCGGCACGGCATACTTGGTTTCTTCCTGATCGTAGATCACCTGCTGGATCGCGTTGCCGCCCCGTCCGCCCCAGTGGGTGGGCCAGGTGATGCCGGCGTAGCCGGCATCGGCTTTCTTTGCCTGCCAAGCCTTGGCGCGCTGGCGAAACTCGGGATCCTCGTTGCCGGCCCGGTAAACCATGCCCGTGCCGGGCGCGCGCGGCTCGGCCGCCGTGGCCAGGAAGGCGCGCACGCCGGCGCGGAATTGGGCTTCCTCTGGGGTGTCTTCGAAATCCATGCTTCCTCCGCTCACAACGGGGCATTTGCCGCCTCGAGCTCAAGCAGCAGACGCTCCTTCCACAGCCTGGTGCTGCCGAGTGTCAGCGCCAACAGCTTGGCTCGGCGATAGTGCAGGTGGCAATCGAACTCCCAGGTGAAACCCATGCCGCCGTGCACCTGGATGTTCTCCTTGGCCGCCAGAAAATAGGCTTCGTTGCCCGAAATCCGCGCCGCCGCCGCCGCCAGCGGCAACTCGGCCGCATCGCGGCTGAGCGCCCAGGCGCCATAGTAGGCGTTGGCGCGCGCCAGCTCGATTGCAACGTAGACGTCGGCAAGCTTGTGCTTGATGGCCTGAAACGAGCCGATGGGCCGACCGAAGGCATAACGTTCCAGCGCGTAGTCGCGCGCCATTTCCAGCGATCTTTGCGCGCCCCCCACCTGCTCGAAGGCAATGAGGACGGCGGCGCGTTCCTCGACACGCCGCAGCAAAGCCTCGCCCCGGCCCAATTCGCCGATGGGTTCGGCGGCGGCACCGGCGAAAACCAGGCGCGCATGCGACCGGGTGGGATCGATCGTGTCGACGGGATGGCGCGAAACGCCTGGTCCATTGAGATCGACCAACGCCAGCTGCAGGCCGCGTTCACCCCGCGCCGCCACCACTGCCAGGTCGGCCACATCGCCGTCGGGCACCGGCAGTTTCTCTCCGCTGAGCGCGCCGCCGCGCCAGGTCGTGCGCAACTTGCCGGGATCGGCCTTGCCGGGCCCTTCGGCCATGGCCAGCGTGCCGATGATCGTGCCGCTGGCGAGCTTTGGCAGCCACGCCTGCTTCTGCGCCTCGCTGCCCGCGAGCATGATGGCTTCCGCCGCCAAGTAGATCGATGAGGAGAAGGGCGTCGGCGCCAGCGCCGATCCCAGTTCCTCCGCGAGTACACACAGCCCGAGATGGCCGAGCCCGGCTCCCCCCAATGCCTCGGGAATCGCCGCGCCGGTCCAGCCCATGGCGGCAATCTCCGTCCAGAGGGCATGGTCGTAGGGCTGAGGTCCCTCCAGCACGCGCCGCACCGTCGCGGCAGGGCAGCGTTCGCGCAGAAATTTGCGCGCCTGCTCGCGCAGCGCCTTCAGGTCATCGCTGAAATCGAAATTCATGGCTCGCCTTCCCGAGGATCCCCTCGCGCCCCTACGTCGGCATGCGGGCCGTAATTTCGCGTAGGCAACCCCCGCTCGCGGCCAGCTGCTGCAACAACTCCGAAGGCCGCCAGCGCGCGCCGTAGCGCTGGTGCCAGATCGCCACCTGGTTATACACCTGGCGGGCACCAATCTGGTCGGCCCAATACATCAAACCGCCCCGGTAGCGCGGAAAGCCAAAGCCATTGAGCCACATCACATCGATATCGCTGGCGCGTAGCGCCTTGCCTTCCTGTAGAATCTTGCAGGCTTCGTTGACGGCGGAGAACAGCAGGCGGTGCAGGATTTCCTCGTCCGTGAAACTCCTCCGGATGATGCCCAGCTCGCCAACCACGGTCTTGATGATCTCGTGCACGTCGGGGTCGACGATGGGGGTGCGATCGTTAGCTTGATAGCGGTACCAGCCCGCGCCCGTCTTCTGACCCAGCCGTCCCATCTCCACCAGCCGGTCCGTGATCGGCAAGCCGCGATAGTTGGGATCGGCCGCGGCGCGGCGCTTGCGGGTGGCGTAACTGATGTCCAGTCCCGACATATCGTTGACCGCAAACGGACCCACGGGGTAGCCGAACGCGACCATGACCCTGTCGACCTGCTCGGGCAGGGCCCCCTCCTCGACCATCAGGCCCTGCTCCAGATTAAAGGGGATGCGCGTGCGATTGGCGACGAAGCCGTCACAATTGCCAGCATAGGCACTGATCTTGCCGATGTCGCGCCCGAGCTTCATGGCAGCGGCCAGCGTCACGGGCGACGTCTTCGCCCCATTCACCACCTCGAAGGTCTTCATCACATTGGCGGGCACAAAAAAGTGCGTCCCGGCCACGGCCTCGGGCCGTTGGGTGACGCTGGCGATCTCATCGATATCCAGCGCCGATGTGTTGGAGAACATCAGGGCGCCCGGCTTCATCACCGCGTCGAGTTGGGCGAACACCTCCTTCTTGACGGGCATCTCCTCGAAGACGGCTTCGATCACCGCGTCGCAATCGGCAATTGCCGCGAAACTTTCGACCGGCTCAAGCAAAGCCAAACGCCGCTCCATCTCGGTTTGCGTGAGGCTGCCGCGCCGAACGCTGGTTGCGTAGTTGGCGCGGATCCGTTGCATACCCTTCGCCAAGACCTCCGGCGAAGCATCGAGCAGCTTCACCGGCATGCCGTGGTCGGCAAAGCTCATGGCAATGCCGCCGCCCATGGTGCCTGCCCCGACGACGGCGGCCGTTTTGACGTTGGGAAGCTCGAGGTCTTTCGGCAGGGTCGGGATCTTGGCGACCTCACGTTCGGCAAAGAATGCATAGCGCAGCGCCTTTGCCTCCTCGGAGTTTTCCAGTTCCGCGAACAATTTTCGTTCCGTGGCGATGCCCTCGTCGAAGGGTTGGTTGACCGCCGCCTCGACGCAAAGGATGCAATGATAGGGGGCTTTTTGTTGGCCCGCCTTGCGGGCGATGGACTTGCGCATGGCGTCGAACATCCCTGGGTCAGCCTTGGCTTCCTCCAGCCGATCGGTCTTGTCGCGCAGGCGCGGAAGCGGGCGTCTGTCGGCCATGCGCTCGGCCCAGGCAATGGCTTCGGCACGCAGATCCTTGCCCGGGATGATCGCGTCAATGATGCCGAGGGCTTTCGCCTCCTCGGCGGGCAGGTGCCGGCCCGAAACGATCATCTCCAGTGCCCGCTTCGGCCCGATCAGCCGCGGCAGCCGCTGCGTGCCGCCGCCGCCCGGTAGGATGCCGATCAGCACCTCCGGCAGTCCGACCTTGGCGCTCGGCACGGCGATGCGGTAGTGGCAGGCGAGTGCGTGCTCCAAGCCGCCCCCCAGCGCATAGCCGTGGATGGCGGCGACGACCGGCTTGGAGCTGGCATCGAGCACGTCCGGCACCGGGCGCTTCGGTGCCGGCCGCGACTTGCCGAATTGGCGAATGTCGGCGCCGGCAATAAAGCTGCGGCCGGCACCGATCATGACCATGGCCTTGACGGCCGGATCCTTCTCTCCCGCCTCAAGCGCCTCGATGATGCCGTCACGGACGCCCGGACCCAGCGCATTGACCGGCGGGTTGTCGATGGTGATGACGCCAACGCTGCCCTCGACGTCAAACCGCACCAAGGGCTTGTCCTCTGCCGCATTCGCCATGGCGTTTTGCTCCCACGGTTTTGACCTTCGCAAGCAGTTTGTTGCGCACATTTGCGGCGCGCAAGATGGCGAGGCGCCAGACGGGCCGCGGCGCGGGCTCCAGGACCGACGCGGCGCAGCGGGCGGTGGCGCAATCCGACCACAACTTAGCGCTCGCGCGAAACCGAGCCGGCCATGGCCACCGGGCCCTGGCGGCAAAGGGTGCACGCCGCGGCCATCCCCAGTTTGGGGGACCAAATCGCGGGGCCATTTTGCCTTGTGGCGGCGGCAAGCGACCACGCGCGCTGCTTGCCGCAACGGCTTTCGTGCCAGGCTCACCGACGACGATGCGCATCGACGCTGGCCTACCACCCACTTGAGATCGCAATATATTTTGAGGCTGCGGGGAAGAGGTCGCCCGACCCATCGAAGCTGCGGGGCGGTCGAGCCCTGCTTGGCTCATGGGTTGCCGTCGGGCAACAGTCAGCATGTCAACCATCCGTGCGCGGCATGCCCTGCTTCGGCCCCGCCCCAGCCTACGCTAGCCTGAGCGCGGGTGTCGGCGTTGGTGGAGCGTACAATGCAGCGCGTGCGGGGTATCGGCTGGGATCGACAGCTGTTGCGAGCGATCCCAATTGTTTTGATCGGTGCTTGCTGTCTTTGGCCGGCGTCGGAGGCTGCGGCGCAGAGCCTCACCGGGGGACCGATCAACGCGGCCACGGGCCGGTCTCAGGCCGATGCCGTAACCCAGAACGAAAAAGAGCTGATCGATCGCGAGATCCTCGGTGGGGGCGCTCCCGGCCGGGGCGGCGGCTTGGGCGCCGCGTCTTCCGGACTAGGCACGTTTACGACCGGCAGATTGCGCAGCTCCGATCATGACGCGCTGAGATCACCTGACATCACCCAATCGTTCTCCTTCGACACCACCGAAACCTCCGCCTTCGCCAACGTCGTCGTCAGCGTTCCCGGCACGGTGCTTGGTGGGCAAATGAAGTTGAGTGGCTTTGTCGGCCACAACGACGTGTCGCTCGATCTCAAATCCAACGCGCTGTCCGTTCTTGATCCAAACCAGTCGGGTAGCGCTGAAAATCAGTCAATCATGGTTGGCGGGACCGCGCTTTGGTCTCTCCGCAACACCTATGCGCTGGCGACCCTCGTCGGCACCTGGGGCCAGACCACCTTGCACGATAGCGTCGACGATTGCGGCTACACCGTTCCCCCTCACCCCACCGGCTGTAACCACAATCGCTACACCTTCAACACGGCCGGTTTCATCGCCACCGTTGCGGCAGGTCAAGTCGTCGACCTGGCTGGACCGTCCGGGCCCAAGCTCGATCTGCGCGGCTCGGTCGGCTACACGCATAACAGCGGCGAGCGCTTCAAGAACGTGTTTGGCAATGAGCAGGAGTACACGTTTTCGACCTGGTCGGGCACCGCCGCGGCGACGCTCTTCAGCAACATGCCGCTATCAGATGGCGCCGTTTTGCGTCCCTACATCCAGGGTTATGTCCGGCAGGAGTGGGGCTATCGCAGCGGCTTCGATGCCTTGGTGGACGGCACCTCTCAGACGATTCGCCTCGAGCAAGATCACTTGTATGGTGGGGTTGATGTTGGTCTGACCTATAGCCAGGGGAGCACGACCTTCGGCGCGGCGCTCTATTATGAAGCCTCCGGCGACGACCACACGCTCGGTGGCCGGCTCGGTTTGAGCCAGAAGTTGGATGGCATCAACGCCCCCGCCAAGGGCTCTAGCTGGTCTGGATTTTATGTCGGCATCAACGCCGGCATGGGCTGGGGCAATGCGCACGCCGGCACGTCTGCGGTGTGCAACGATACTCATGACACGACCTTCGATCCGCCCCCTGCTGAGAACGGCGTGCAATGTCCCTTCGCCAGGGACCAGCTGGCCGTGGTCGGCGCCGCCGGCACCGGCAGCATGTCGGACCGGGGCTTCCTGGGCGGCGCGCAGGCGGGCGTCAACTTGCAGAAGGGCAACGCCGTATTCGGCTTCGAAGTCGACGTGCAGTCTTTCAAGCTGGGCGCATCCCGCTCGGGGAGCAAGACGGATCCCAACGATCCGACCAACCTGATTACGGTCGCAACCTCCTTCGATACGGACTGGCTGTTCACGGCCCGCAGCCGCCTGGGCTGGCTCGTAAGCCCAAATACCTTGCTTTACGTCACCGGTGGGTTGGCCGCGACCGAGCTGGCGGTGAAAAATTCACTCACCTCGTCGGCCTCCTTGGCCGAGGGGGCGGGCAGTGCCAGTGGACGCGTGGTGGGTTGGACGCTCGGCGCCGGCGCGGAGTTGGCGCTGGGCGGCAACTGGAGCCTGCGAGGGGAATATCTCTACATGGATTTCGGCCAAGTCACCGTCAACACCCCGGTCAGCAATCCCGCGCCGTTCACCAACAATTTGGCCAGCACCGTCGATCTGACCGCCCACCTCGTGCGCGCCGGCCTCAACTACAAGTTCTGACCATAATCTGGGTGGCTGGGGCCGCTGCTTTTCCGTGTCAATTCCCCGCCGGGTGCCAACCCGTCGCGGCGCTAGCGCATCAGGCTCGGTAGCCACAGCGAAATCGTCGGGAAGGCGATGAGGATCGCCAACCGCACGATATCTGCGACCATGAAGGGGAGCACACCTCGGAACAGCACGCGTGTGGGAACGTGCGGCAAAAGCGCATTGATGACGAACAGGTTCATACCCACGGGCGGACTGATGAGCCCGATCTCCACGACGACGACGATCAGAATGCCGAACCAGATCGGATCGAAGCCGAGATGCACGATCAGGGGAAAGAAGATGGGCACCGTCAGCAAGATCATGGACAGTTCCTCCATGGCCGTGCCCAGGATCACATAGATCGTGCAAATCGCGGCCACCACCATGATCGGCGATAGGTTGAGCGACGTGACCAGATCCCTGAGATCGCCGGGCATCGTCGTATAGTTGACGAACTCGGCAAACATCAGCGCGCCGGTGAGGATGGCGAACAACATCGCCGTGGTGCGCGCCGATTCAATGAGCGCATCGAGCAGCGTGCGCCAGCTCAAAGTCCGCCGCGCCAGCGCGAAGCAGAGCGCGCCGAACGCCCCCATGCCCGCACCCTCCGTGGCCGTGAACACGCCGCCGTAGATGCCACCCATGACGACGATGAAGAGGGCCAGGACCGCCCACACCCCCTTAAGCGCGCGCCAACGCTCGGCCCAACTCGAGCGCTCGCCGCGCGGGCCCGAAGCCGGGTCCACAAGGACGGTCCATTGCACGGCAAGGCATAACAGAAAGGTGGCGACGATGCCCGGCAGCACGCCGGCGGCGAATAGCTTGCCGATGTTGGTTTCGGTCAACACGCCGTAGATCACCATCAGCGTCGAGGGAGGAATGAGAATGCCAAGGGTGCCGCCACCGGCGATGGCGCCGGTCGACAAGCGATCCGAGTAGCCGAGCCCCTTCATGGCCGGATAGGCGACCTTGGCCATGGTGGCGGCGGTGGCGATCGAAGAACCGCAAATGGCGCCGAAGCCGGCACAAGCCACCACGGTTGCCATCGCCAGCCCGCCGCGCAAGTGGCCGATGCAGGTATAGGCGGCGCGGAACAGCTCTTGCGACATGCCGGCCCGCGTGACCAGATTGCCCATCAGGATGAACAGCGGCACGACCGACAGGGTGTAGTTGCGCCCGGTCTCGTAGATTTTGGTCTCTACCATCGCCATGGCCGGTGCGAAGTTCCAATCGCGCAGATAGGCGACGCCGAGAAAGCCGATCACGCCCATGGCCAGCGCGATCGGAACCCGCAACAGGGCGAGCAGGAGCATCAGGCCGAGGCCGATCAGGGCTTCCGTCATGTCGGGCTGATCTTGTCTGGATCGAATGTTGCTTCGGACCGCTGGTCCGGGCCCGGAAAGACGGCCTTGGCGAGATGGACCACGGCGGTGACGGCGACCGTCAGCGCCATGACGTAGACGAACGGACTGACGGGCAGGCGCAGAACCTCGGTGGTGTCGCCGTAGGCGGCAATCTTGTCAGCCTTGACCCACACACGCCAGGCGAGGCCGAGCAGGATCACCCCACACACGAGGTCCATCAGTCGGCGCAGCAGACGCCGGCCCCAGGCTGTCAAGGCGCGGTCGATAAAGTCGAGCGTCACATGTTCACCGGCCCGCGAGGCCAGCGGCAATCCCGCAAAGATCAGCGACAACAGCAGCAGCTCGGTGACCTCGAAAGCACCGCGTAGCGGCCAATTGAAGAGATAGCGGCTGATGACGTCGACCGTTGTCAGTAACATCAGTGCGCTGAGCAGCAGCGCTGCGGTGGCTCCCAGCGCCCGATCGAGCCAGGAGCCGGCGTCGAACTGATTGGAAGCCACCGTCGGTCCCGTCAGTTGCCGGCTGCAACGCGCTTGAGCTCTTCACGGAACTCGGCCAGCACCTTGGCGCCATCGAGGCCTTTGGCGCTGGCATTCTTGACCCACTCATCCTCGATGACCTTGGCGCGCTGCTTGACGCCTTGGATCAGCTCGGGCGACGCTTCGGTGATCTGGATCCCCACCTTCTTCATTTCTTCGAATGCGGCGCGATCCGCCGCGTCCCAGGCCTTGCCGGCCAAGCGCGCCAGCGCTTCCCCGGAGACCGACGTGATCGCCTCCTGGTCCTCCTTGGCGAGCTTGTTCCAGCGGTCCTCGTTCATGAAGAAGCCGAACGCCGAGCCATAGAAGCCGCCCGGAAACAGCGTGGCGTACTTGACGACCGTGCCGAGCTTGAAGGAGTTGATCGACTCCAGTGGGAAGAACGTGCCGTCGGCTACGCCCGAACTGAGCAACTCATAGGATTCCGGGGCAGGTTTCACGAAGGCGGAGGCCCCCAGCGCGCGCGCCATCTGCTCGGAAATGCCGCCGCCGGAGCGGATTTTCATGCCCGCCAGATCCTCCACTTTGTTGATCGGTCGCTTGGTGTTGAACATTTGGCCGGGGCCGTGCGTGAACACCCCGAGCAGCTTGACGCCTTTGTATTCGCCGACGGGGTGCAAATACTTCCAGTGGATGCGCGAAAAGGCGACCGAATTGATCTCAGCCGTGGCGCCGCCGCCGGGCAACTCGGGCAGCAGCGGCAGGATGTGGCGGGCCGGCGTGTAGCTGGCGGTGACATAGGAAACGTCGACGAGCCCGTCCTTGACGGCGTCGAAGGTTCCCGGAGGTGCCGAGGGGTGCTTCGGCAGCATCTGGAACTTGACACGGCCGTTCGTCGCCTGCTCGACGTTTTGTGCCCATACGGCCAACACGTCCTTGGTCAGGGAATGCGACGGCGGCACCCAGCTTGACATCGTCATGGTGGTTTGCGCAGCGGCGGCCAAGCACCAGCCAGCGGTCGCAACAAGGCTCACCGCTACGATGGCGTACCCCCTGAAACTGGCATTGCGACCCATGTCGTATCCTCCCTAACGCCCTTGCCGTCCTCTTATCGGGCCATCTCGGCGCCGGCAGCGTCAAGGTCTTTTGCAAGGACGCGGCGCACGCTCGATATTTTTTGGCCCCTACTCCCGCGGCCACTCCGCCGCGCCGGAGTGGGTTGTCGCGCCCAGGCGGGCTGGCCCCACCAGCTTGGCATATTTTTCCATGACCCCGGCCAGGGCTTGCGGCGCCCGCGGCGGCAGCGCGCTGCGGCGGGCGGCAAGATCCGCCGCCCCGACCATGAGCTCGATGCTGCCGGCCACGCAGTCGATCTTCACGCCGTCGCCCGTGCGCGCCAAGGCAATCGGCCCGCCAAGCTCGGCCTCCGGGCCGACATAGCCGACCATCATGCCGCGCGTTGCCCCCGAAAAGCGCCCATCCGTTATCAGGGCCACTTTTTCCCCCATGCCCTGGCCATAAATCAGCGCAGTCACTCCCAGCATCTCGCGCATGCCCGGCCCGCCCCGCGGCCCTTCATAACGGATGATCAGCGCCTCGCCTTGCTGGTACTGGCGTGCCGCCACCGCGGCCATGCAGGCTTCCTCGCTGTCGAACACCCGGGCCCGCCCCTCGAAGGTGAGCGTCGTCAGCCCGGCGATCTTGATGAGGGCGCCCTCGGGCGCAAGGTTTCCGCGCAGCATCACCAATCCGCCGGAGGGATTGAGGGGGCGTGACGCCGGCCGCACCACCTCCCCATCGGGAACCGCGTGTGCGGCCAAGTGTTGGCTGAGCGTTGCGCCCGACAGGGTCAACGTCTCGCCGTGCAGGTAGCCGCCATCGAGCAGGGCCTTCAAAACCGCGTCCGTCCCGCCGGCGCGAAATAGGTCGAGGGCCAGATATTTCCCGCCGGGCTGCAGATCGGCAATCAGGGGCGTGCGGGCAAATACTTGGGCGACATCCTCCAAGGAGAAGCAAATCCCGGCCTCGTGGGCGATCGCGGGTAGATGCAACCCGGCATTGGTTGAACCGCCGGTCGCCGCCACCGCCGCTGCGGCATTCTCCAAGGCCTTGCGGGTGACGAGGTCGCGCGGCAAGGGACCACCATCGCCGAGGATTTCCGTGAGGCGCCGGCCGGCGCGCCGGGCCAGCGCCAGGCGTTGCGAATAGACGGCGGGCAGCATGGCCGAACCCGGCGGTGCCAGGCCCAAGGTTTCCGAAACCATCGCCATGGTATTGGCCGTGAACTGCCCGGGGCAGGCGCCGATGGTCGGTGCGCAGGCCCGCTCCAATTCCTGAAGTTCCCCCTCGGTCAGGGTGTTTGCCAGCACACGCCCAACGCCTTCGTAGGCCGTCAGCACGGTGACGTCGCGCCCGCGCCAGTGGCCGGGCAGCATGGCCCCACCGTAGACGAACACGCTTGGGCAGTTCAGGCGCACCATCGCCATCATCATGGCAGGCAGCGTCTTGTCGCAGCCGGCAAAGCCGATCAGCCCATCCAGGGCGTGGGCGCGCATTACGGCCTCGATCGAGTCGGCAATGATCTCCCGGGAAATCAAGCTGAGGCGCATCCCCTTGTGGTTCATCGATACGCCATCGGAAACCGAGATCGTGCTGAAACTGATCGGCACGCCGCCGCCGGCGGCAACGCCCAGGCGCGCGGCGTCTACCTGCGGGGCAAGCGACATCGAGCACGGGGTATTGTCGCCGCGCGTGTCGGCAATGCCGAGGCGCGGCTTTTCCAAATCTTCCTCGTCGAGGCCACTGGCGCGCATGAAGGCGCGGTGCGGCGCGCGGTCGAGGCCCGCAACGGTAATGCGCGAGCGGTATTGTGCTTTTCCCATAGCTCGGCCTCACTGCCCAAAGTCGCCGTGGTCGGATGCCTGTCAAGCCACGCGCGCAATGGCGCGGCGCCCTTTAGCGGCGAGGCAACACGGCGGTCGCCTCGATTTCGACTTTGGCCCGCGCCTCGACGAGGCCCATGACCTGCACCAACGTCATGGCC
>DATMZT010000120.1:0-8899 GCA_035573335.1 Hyphomicrobiaceae bacterium
CGGCACACAAGGCCTTTGGCATCAATTTCAATGTGTGCTAGTCGGCTGTCGTTCACCCAAGAGAGGGACACCGCTCATGGCTACCACATCCGCGGGTTCAACCGCCAAGGTCGAAACCGTCACCCTGAAACACCTCGCCGAAACGTTGTCTGAGTCGCACGAGCTGCCGAAGAAGCAGGTCGTGGCGATGCTGGAAGACATGGTCACCACCGTCACCAAGCACCTCAAGCGCGGCGCCCGCATCCGCATCGGCGGCCTCGGCATCCTGCAGGTGCGCAAGCGCCCCGCGCGCATGGGCCGCAATCCTGCCACCGGTGAGGCGATCAAGATCAAGGCCAGCAAGAAGGTGGCGTTCCGCGCCGCCAAAGACCTGAAAGAATCGGTCTAGCCGGAAGGCGAAAGCGATTTTTCCGCACGCGGCGTGCGCAAACAGGGCTGGGCTCGCCAGAGCGCCGGCCCTTTGCATTGCGCCGCCGCTGCCGGTCTTCATCACGCGGAGCAAGTCCGCCGCGCCATGGCTTTGCACCTGGCGCAGTTTGGCGTTGCCGGCCTGCCGCCTCATGCTATCGTTCAGCGCTTGCCGTTTTCCCCACCGCGGTATCGATGCGCGATGAAGCGCGCTCGCTTGAGGAGCAAAGCATGTACGGCACCGGTCGATCGCGAATGCGCAGCTCGCTGGCGCTCGCCTTTCCTTTCTGCGCCTGCCTTTTCTTAGCTGTCACGACACCGCAGGCGGCCCAGGCGCAAACCGAGCCCGTCAAGATTGGCGAGCTCAACTCCTATAGCCGCATGGCGGTGTTCTCCGTGCCCTATCGCAACGGCATGCAATTGGCGCAGGAGGAGATCAACAGCAAGGGCGGCGTGCTCGGCGGGCGCAAAATGGAAATCGTGTTCCGCGACGATGGCGGCACGCCGGGCGACGCCGTCCGCGTCGCCGAGGATCTGTTGACGCGCGAGAACGTTTCTTTCCTGGCCGGCACCTTTCTCTCCAACGTCGGGCTCGCCGTCGCCGACTTCGCCAACCAGAGGAAGACGCTGTTTCTTGCCACCGAGCCGCTGACCGATGCCATCACCATGGCGCAAGGCAATAGGTATACGTTCCGCGTGCGCCCATCGACCTACATGCAGACCAAGATGCTGGTCGAAGCCGTCAAGGCCAAGGGCGTCAAGAAATGGGCGGTGGTGGCACCCAACTACGAGTACGGCCAGTCCTCCGTCGCCAACTTCAAGAAGCTGATCAAAATTGCCACGCCCGAGGCGGAGTTCGTGGCCGAACAGTTTCCAGCGCTGGGCAAGATCGATGCCGGCGCCACCATCGCCGCGCTCGAAAACGCCAAGCCCGACGGCATTTTCAACGTTTTGTTCGGAGCCGATCTCACGGTGTTCGTGCGCGAGGGCAACACCCGCGGTCTGTTTGAAAAACGCACCATCGCCAGCATGCTGACGGGGGAGCCGGAGTACATCATCCCGCTCGGCGAGGAGACACCGGAGGGCTGGATCGTCACCGGCTATCCCTGGGAACAGATCACCGAGCCGGCGCATAAGGCCTTCATCGACGCCTATCGCGCCAAATGGAACGATGCACCCCGGCTCGGCTCGGTGCTCGGCTACGTTGTCGGCTATATGATGAAGGACATGCTGGACAAGGCCGGCTCGACCGAGACCGAGAAAATGCTGGGCGCACTGCGCGGTGGCAGCTTCAATACTATCGTCGGCCCAGTCCTGATGCGCGCGAGCGATCAGCAGTCAACCATGGGCGCTTGGGTTGGCGAGACCACCAAGCACGGCAAGGTCGGCAGCATGAAGAACTGGAACTATCTGGACGGCACCAAATACATGTTCTCCGAAGCCGAGGTGGCCGCCGCGCGCAAGGATTAGCAGCCCTGATGGTTCGCCCCACCGAGCCCGATCCCCGCGGGCGGCGCGCCGGCGTGCCGCTTGGGTGTGATAGGGGCGCCAAGCAGGTGCCGCGCGGGCGCTGCGGCGGCACGGTGCCCTAATGGATGTCTCCTTCCTGCTGGTGCAGGCGTTGAACGGGCTGGCGAGCGCGTCGACGCTGTTCATCATCTCCGCCGGACTGACCCTCGTCTTCGGCGTGACGCGCATCGTCAATTTTGCGCACGGCTCCTTTTATATGTTGGGCGCCTATCTCGGCGTCAGCATCATTCCAAGGCTGATCGAGGTGGCGAGCAGCCTGCCGATGTTTCTGGCGGGCGTGCTGGCCGCCGCCATCGGCGTTGGCCTGATCGGCGTCGCCATGGAACTCCTGCTGCTGCGGCGCATCTACCGGGTGCCCGAGCTGTTCCAGCTGCTCGCCACCTTCGGCGTGGTGCTCGTCGTGCAGGACATCGTCATCAAGATCTGGGGGCCGCTCGACATCCTGGGACCGCGCGCGCCCGGGCTTGGCGGCGCCGTCGCCATATTCGGCCATCGCTTTCCCCTCTACGAGCTGTTCTTGATCGCCATGGGCCCAATAGTGCTGGGCTTGATCTGGCTCACCATGCACAGAACGCGGTTCGGCGTGTTGGTGCGGGCCGCCACCCAGGATCGCGAAATGGTGGCGGCGCTTGGGGTCAATCAGGCGCTCCTGTTTACCGGCACGCTATTTCTGGGGGCGGCGCTGGCGGGGCTCGCCGGCGCCCTGCAGATCCCCAAATCGGCGGCCAACCCACAGCTGGACATCTCGGTGATTGCCGAAGCCTTTGTGGTGACGGTGGTCGGCGGCATGGGATCGGTCACCGGCGCCTTCCTGTCGGCGCTGATCATCGGCCAGCTGCAGGCCTTCGGCATCCTCGTCTTTCCCAAGGTGACCTTGGTGCTGGTGTTCTTGCTGATGGCGCTGGTGTTGGTGGCCCGGCCCTGGGGTTTGCTGGGCCGGCCCGAGAGCGGCCAGCAGCGCGCGGTGCTGCCCGAAGGCATTCTCAAGCTTGAGCGCTTCGGTCCCGGCGCCAAGGTGCTCGCCGCCGGCAGCCTCGCAACTGCCGCGCTGCTGCCGCTCGCCGGCGGGCCCTACCTCACCAAGGTCGCCATCGAGGTCCTGTGCTTTGCGCTTGCCGCCTTCAGCCTCAATTTCCTGGTGGGCGTCGGCGGCATTGTCAGCTTCGGTCACGCCGCCTACTTCGGCATCGGCGCCTACGCGGCGGGGTTACTCAGCACACGCTTGGGCCTGCCGATGGAAGGGGCGCTTTTCAGCGCGCCGATCGCCGCCGGCCTGGGCGCCGCCCTGTTTGGCTTTTTCATCGTGCGCCTCAGCGGCATCTACCTCGCCATGCTGACGCTGGCGTTCGCCCAGATCACCTACGCGGTGGCTTTCCAGTGGGTGGAGGTGACCGGCGGCGACAACGGCGTGGTCGGGGTCTGGCCCGCGCGCTGGGCGGCCAGCCGGGAGGCCTACTACTATCTGACCCTGGTGGTGGCCGGCACCGCCATTGTCGGGCTGGCCCGCGCCATCTACGCCCCCTTCGGCTACACGCTGCGCGCCGCGCGCGATTCTGCCGTGCGCGCCGACGCCATCGGCATCGACGTCAAGACCCACCGCTGGCTCGCCTTCGCCATCGCCGGCGCCGCGGCCGGATTGGCGGGCGGCCTGTTCGCCTTCTCCAAAGGTTCGATCGATCCAACCCTGATCTCGATCCCGATGTCGGTCGACTTTTTGGTGATGATTCTTGCCGGCGGCATTGAGACCATCACCGGCCCGCTGGCCGGCGCCCTCTTCTTCCACGCCATCAAGGACATGGTCATGCCGCTCACGGATTTCTGGCGGCTCCTGCTCGGCCTGGCGATCATTATCGTCGTGCTGGCCTTCCCACACGGCATCGTCGGCGGCATGGCGCGCCTGCGCGAGCGTCTCACCGCGCCGCCGAGCCGGGGGAGTTGAGCGGCATGAGCCTGCTGTCGGTCGAGGGCCTGCACAAATCCTTCGGTGGCGTGGTGGCGGCAATGCATGTCAGCTTTTCCCTGGAGGCAGGGATCCTGCTCGCCGTCATCGGCCCGAACGGGGCGGGGAAATCCACGATCTTCAATATGTTGGGCGGCCAGCTCAGGCCCGACCGCGGACGCATCGTGCTGGCCGGCACCGACATCACCGGCTTGCCGCCGCGCCGCATCTGGCGTCTCGGCGTCGGTCGCACCTTTCAGATCGCGCAAACCTTCCTGTCGATGTCGGTGATCGAGAATGTGCAGATGGCCCTGATGAGCCTGGCCGGCCGAACGCGGGCGGCCTGGCCCGACGCCACCCGCCTCTATCATGAAGAGGCGAGGCACCTCATTGCGCGCGTCGGTGTCGAGGCCGAGGCGCGACGGCCCTGTAGCGAGCTGGCCTACGGCGACGTCAAGCGCGTCGAGCTCGCCATCGCGCTGGCGAGCGCGCCCAAGCTCTTGCTGATGGACGAGCCGACGGCGGGCATGGCCGCCGGCGAGCGCGCCCAGTTGATGACGTTGATCGGCGGCATCGCCCGCGAACGCGGCATCGGCGTGCTGTTCACCGAGCACGATATGGACGCCGTTTTCGACCACGCCGACGCCGTGCTCGTGCTGGTGCGCGGCGAAATCATCGCCCGCGGCCGCCCAGCCGAGGTGCGCGCCGATCCCATCGTGCGCCAGGTCTACCTTGGCCGCTCCGCGGCCGGCCCCAGAGCTTGAGATCTTTGCGCATGCAGCAGGCCGCAAGCATTCTCCAGGTCGACGGCATCGATGCCGCCTACGGGCGCGCGCAAGTGCTGTTCGGCGTCTCGCTACGACTAGAGCGCGGGGAGACGGTGGCCCTGATGGGCAGGAACGGCGCCGGCAAGTCGACCACGCTCAAGGCCATCATGGGGCTGCTGCCGGTTGCGGCCGGCTCGATCCGGTTTGCGGGCCACGAAATCTCAAGGCTTCCCACCTATCGCATCGCCCGCCTTGGTCTCGGCTACGTCCCCGAGGATCGCCGGATCTTCACCGATCTCAGCGTGTTTGAGAACCTCGAGGTCGGCGCCAAGGCCGCACGCCGTGAGGGCCGCGCGCGCTGGACGCCGGAGCGGCTGTTTTCGATCTTTCCCAACCTTGCCGAGATGCGCGGCCGGCAGGCCGCTCAGATGTCGGGCGGCGAGCAGCAGATGCTCAGCATTGCCCGCACCTTGATGGGCAATCCGGAAGCCATTCTGCTCGATGAGCCGACCGAAGGCTTGGCGCCCGTCATCGTCGAGGAGATGGCGCAAGCCATTGCGCGCATGAAACGGGAGGGCATTGCCGTGCTGTTGTCCGAGCAAAACTTAGGCTTTGCCACGGCCGTCGCCGACCGCGCCTACCTCATCGCCAAGGGCATCGTGCGCCACGACGGGCCCATGGCCGAGATTGCCGGCAATGCCGCCCTGCGTGAGACGCACCTGGGGGTCTAGCCGCGCCCAGGTTGCGCGTGGGGGCCGCAGGCGGGGCCGCGCAATCGGGCGGCCGCTTTTTGGTTATTGGCGCGCCGTTGAGCCGGCGGACCGGCTGAGCCCAAGCCCTGTGGCCAAGCCCTGTGGCCAAGCCCAGTGGCCAAGCCCTGTGGCCAAGCCCTGGGGGTCGGAACCTGTGGTGCGATTGCGGCGTTCATCCCGCCAACAAAGCCGATGAACCCGGAGGCCCGAGATGGATCAACGACCCCGAGATCTTCCGCCAAAAACCGACTGGGATCGCCTCCCTGTCGGCGATGATGGCAGCTGGAGCCTTGTGCCCGTTCTGATTGTGGTCGCCCTGTTTGCCGTCGGCGCCTGGCTGCTTTTTGCCAACAGCGCCACGACGCCGACGACGATCACCTCCGAGAGTACGCCGCAGACCAGCCCGAGCCCCAAGCCCTCGCCGCCGGCAACCATGCCCGCAACCCCACCCTCAAACAGCGCCCCGGCCCCGGCGACCAAGCCCTAACGGTTGCAGCTTTTTCATCAGCGACGCTTGTCGCCGTCCTCTTCGCCCCTTCAGCCCCGCATCCGCGGGGCTTTTTTTCTGGACACCTCCATTGGGCGCCCGCCCGCCCCGCTGCAGCCCCAACCCAGCCACGACCACCCCCCCGAAACGACAGCCGCACACGCGCCGCCGCGAAAAGGGCCATGCCTCCCCCGCCTTTGTTTTTGCGCGCTGCCTCGACCGCTAGAGTGAGGGCCGCTGGGCCGCCCAGGGCCGCGCCGCCTCGAACAGCGCCGCCACGCGCAGCAAGCGCTGATCTTCGTTGCGGCGGCCGACGAGCTGGACGGCCACGGGCAGGCCGTCGGAATGAAAGCCAGCCGGCAGGCTCACGGCCGGGTGCCCCGTCAGGTTGAAGGGGTGCGTGTAGGGGTACCAGGCGCGGCGCACCGTATCCACCGGCTCGCCTTCGATCTCGATCGGCTCGAACAGGCGCTCCTCGATGGCAAGCGCCGTGCGCGTCAGCGTTGGCGTCAGGATCACATCGAAGCGCTCAAACCAACCCTGCACCTGGCGATAGAGCTGGGTGCGCCGTAACAGGGCCTGGCCGACGGCGGTTCCGCTCGTATCCTTGCCGAGCTCCATCTGGGCGAGCAGCGTCGGGCTCAGCCGGTTGCCCCAGCGCGGCAGCAGCTCGCCAAAGCGCGCATTCCACAGGGCGCTGGCATAGGCGAACCAGGCGGGCTCGACCGGCTCGAGATCATCGTCCATCGGCTCCACGCTGGCGCCGAGCTCGCTCAAAGCCATGGCCGCGCGCTCGCTAAGATCGAGCACCTCTCGGTCGATGACGCTGTTCGCCATCAGCGGACGCCAGGCAACGCGCAGGCCTTGCAAGCCACCTTCCGGCCGCGCGGCGGCGATGAAGCCGCGCGCCGGGGCGCCGTAGCTATAAGGATCGCTGGGGTGCTCGCCGGCCATGGTCTCCAGCATCAAGCCGCAATCGGCGACGGTGCGCGTCATGGGATTGATGCTCGAGACATTGGCGAACAGCTCGGGCGACATGTCGTGCGCAATGAGCCCGGCCGACTGCTTGAAGCCGACGACGCCGTTGCAGGCGGCCGGGATGCGGGTCGAGCCGCCGGCGTCGGTGGCGACCGCCAGCGGGGCGACGCCGGCCGCGATGGCGACGGCAGCACCTCCCGAGGAGCCGCCGCAGGTGCGCTCCGCGCTCCAGACGTTGCGCGTGCGGCCAAACAGAGGGGCTTGCGTGTAGGGCATGTGGCCGAACTCGGGCGTCGTGGTTTTGCCGATCAGAATGGCGCCGGCCTGACGCAAGCGGGCGACGCACACGGCGTCGCGCTCCGGCACGTTGTGTTCGTGCACATAGGACGCAAACGTGGTGCGCACACCCGCCGTGTTGACCAGATCCTTGACGTGGAACGGCACGCCGTGGAGCCGCCCGAGCTCGCGGCCTTCCGCGATCGCCCGGTCGGCGGCCGCCGCCTCGCTCAGCGCGCGTTCGGGACACAGCGTAATGAAGCAGTTGAAGGTGGCCTGGGCTTGTTCGGCGCGCGCAAGCGTCGCGCGCATCACCTCGACGGCGGAGACCTGCTTGCTCCGGATCATCTCGGCAAGGCGGCCGGCAGGCGTAAAGGCGATTGCATCGGCGGCCATGGCTGCCATCCTCGCTGACGTCGCAAGCCCATCAGGCTACACGCATTTGCCTTCCCGGTGTATGGCGCGCATTCTCCCCGCTGCAGCGGCGAGCGAGCAAGACCGAAAGGAGCGGCAAGGATGCAGATCGGCATGATCGGGCTTGGGCGCATGGGCGCCAATATCGTGCGCCGCCTGATGCGCGCGGGCCATGCTTGCGTTGTCTACGACCGCGACCCGGCGCCGGCGGCGGAGCTTGCAGGCGAGGGTGCCCTGGCGCGGCCGAGCCTGGCCGAGCTGGTGGCGGCGCTGGCGGCCCCCCGTGTGATTTGGATCATGCTGCCCGCCGGTTTAGCGACGGAGCAGGCGATCGCCGAGTTGAGCGGCCTGTTGCAGGGCGGCGATTGCATCATCGATGGCGGCAATAGCTTTTGGAAGGACGACATCCGGCGCGCGCGCGCCCTGCAACAAGAAGGCCTGCACTACCTCGACGTCGGCACGTCCGGCGGCGTCTGGGGGCTCGAGCGCGGCTACTGCCTGATGATCGGCGGCGAAGCCGCCGTGGTGGCGCGGCTCGATCCGATCTTCGCGGCGCTCGCGCCGGGCAAGGGAGAGATCGCCGCAACCGGCGGGCGCGCTGGGCGCGATCGGCGCCCCGAGCAGGGATATCTGCACGCCGGGTCGAACGGGGCGGGTCACTTCGTCAAAATGATCCACAACGGCATCGAGTACGGCATGATGCAGGCCATGGCCGAGGGCTTCGACATCCTGAAGAACGCCAACTCCACTGAGCTTCCAGCGGAGCTGCGCCTTGCCATCGACGTCGCCGATGTCGCCGAAGTCTGGCGGCGGGGCAGCGTCATCACCTCCTGGTTGCTCGACCTCACGGCGACGGCGCTGGCCGCCGACCCCGAACTTGCCGGCTACTCGGGACACGTCGCCGATTCCGGTGAGGGCCGCTGGACGGTGCAGGCGGCCATCGAAGAGGCGGTGCCGGCCGAGGTCTTGAGCTCGGCGCTCTATGCGCGCTTTCGCTCGCGCCAGACCCACACCTTCGCCGAAAAGGTGCTCTCAGCCATGCGCAAGGGCTTCGGCGGTCACCTCGAGCCCGGCAAGGCGGGGACGCTAAAATGAACACGGCAAGGGCGCCAATGGCGATCGTGCTGATGGGGGTGTCGAGCTCCGGCAAGAGCACGATCGGTCTCAGGCTGGCGCAGCTCTTGGGTTGGCCGTTTCGCGATGCCGATAGTTTCCATCCGCCGGCCAATATCGCCAAAATGAGCCGCGGCATCCCGCTTGAAGACAGCGATCGCTGGCCGTGGCTTGCCGCCATTGCGGCGTGGATCGATGCGCAACTGGCGCAAGGCCAATCAGGCGTGGTGTCCTG